>NZ_CP128260.1:356666-713333 GCF_030344995.1 Pseudomonas fluorescens | reverse complement strand
GTGCGGCTGGTGGTGTACCAGATCATGATGCTGGTGGCGCCGCATCTGTTGCCGCCGGTGAAGGTGGCTACGGAGAGGATGGCCCTTCAGTACCTCGAAGATCACGAGTGACCCGAAAAGCCCCCCTCACCCTAGCCCTCTCCCGGAGGGAGAGGGGACTGACCGAAGTGTTTCGCGTTATACATCGACCTGAAAGTTCGCGTCGATTATGGATTCGGTACAACACTTTCAGGTCGGCGTAATTCTCAAACATCCCACGGTCAGTTCCCTCTCCCTCGGGGAGAGGGCTAGGGTGAGGGGCTTCTTGGATCAGACATAAAAAAACGCCCGACCTTCACAGGCCGGGCGTTTTCTTGAGCCCTGAAAAATCAGGACTGACTGGTTGGCGTCGACGGAGTCGATGCAGCAGTCGGAGCAGGCGCCGGGGTTGGAGCCGAGGCCGAGTTCGACGTGCTTGCCAGTGCTTGCGGCGTGGTCACCGGTTTTGGCGCAGCTGGTTTCGGCGCAGCGGCTTTCGGCGCGGCCGGTTTTTTCACTGCCGGTTTTTTCGCCGCAGCCGGTTTGGCGGCAGGCTTGGCAGCGGGTTTGGCGGCAGCGGTTTTCGCTGCTGGCTTGGCCGCAGGTTTGGCGGCTGGTTTCGCTGCCGGCTTGGCAGCGGCCTTGGCGGCAACCGGTTTGGCCGCGGCTTTCGCTGCAGGCTTGGCAGCAGCGGTTTTGGCTGCTGGTTTTGCGGCCGGTTTGGCGGCGGCTTTAGCCAGTGGCTTGGCAGCAGTTTTGGCCGCAGGCTTGGCTGCTGCGGTTTTGGCCGCGACAGGCTGAGCTTTCAGGCCGGTGAGTTTTTCGATCTGCTTGGTCAGGGTATCGACCTTCTTGTGCAGATCCTTCACCTCGTTGCGGCTCGGTACGCCCAGGCGCGAAATCGCACTGTTCAGGCGCTTGTCGAAAGCCCCTTCCAGTTGATCCCAGGTGCCCAGTGCGCGATCTTTCACGCCGCTGATGCGCGATTTTGCCGAGCTTGCAGAATCCTTGGCAGCATCGACTTTCTTGCCGACTGCAGCCTTGGTGAGCTTCTCGGCTTTCTCGCCGTCTTTGACCAATGTATCGAAGAGCTTGCTGCCGTCAGTGTCGATCTTCGAGTACACGCCTAAACCAGCCAGCCAGATCTTGCGGGAATAGTCTTCGACTTTTCCGATCCACGAGCTGCCTTCTTTATCGGTGTTCTTTTTACCAGCCATCCCGTTCTCCTTAAGATTTACGCGCGACGCGTTCGAGCAATGCCGTCAGCTCATCGAGCTTAGCAGAGAGTGCCTCAACGTCATGTTTAGACGGAATGCCGATACGATTCAAGGCACTGGCGACACGCGTGTCGAACGCCTTCTCGACCTTGTCGAGCTGAACTTCGACCCGCCCTTTGAAAGAGCTGACTTCGCTCTTGGCTTCATCGATCTCGGCGTTGGCCGCTTCGAGTTTTTCGGTGACGGCTTTTTTGCCTTTCTTTTCAACAGTTTGACCAGCCTTGATCAACTCCTGAAAGTACTCGCTGCCCTCCTGACCGACCTTGGTGTAGGCACCCAGGCCTGCCAGCCAGATCTTGCGGGCATAGGACTTGACGTCGCTCAGAGCGGAAGTCGAAGCGTCGATTTTTTTCTTCAAAATGACTTTGGCCATGGTGCACCTCACGCGCAGAAGGTTTGAGGAACTGCCCTGACGAGTGTCGGGCTCAGGCACAAAGTAGGGAGAAAAATTAGAAACGGCACCCTAACAACTGACATAAAAGGCAGGTGCACGAGAAAAAAACGGGGAGCCCGAAGCTCCCCGTTTTGACCTGATCAGACCAGCGCTTTATCCAGCGCCTTTTCGATCTCGGCTTTGATCATGCCGCTCATGGCCGACATCATCAGGCCCAGTTCCACGTCGACCCGGATCGAATCCTCGGCCACATGCACCGCGCCCTTCACGCCCGAACGCTTGAGGTTCAGGACATCGCCCGACCACTGCGGCTCCAGGCCATATTGATCGGAGAGTTTCTGCGCCAGTTTGTCGGCTTTCTCGCGGGCCGCTTCCTTGCCCAGGCTGTGGGCACGCTCAACACTGATATGGGCCATTGAATGACTCCTGCTTTTTGAATGGGGCTATGAATGCCTGCAACGAATCTTGACCGCCACTGCGGCAAATCGTCCCGAAGGTTGCCCATCTTACCTTTAGCCATTCCAAGACAAAGCATGGCTTGGGGATTAGAATGTCGCGCATTCTCTTTTGGTGACAGCGATATGACTGATCAGCGCAAAGGCAGCGATGCCGAACCCACCACTCACTTCGGCTTCAAAAACGTTCCGGAAAGTCAGAAAGCGGAAAAAGTCGCTGAGGTGTTCCACTCCGTGGCCGCCAAGTACGACCTGATGAACGACCTTCTGTCGGGCGGCATGCACCGTCTGTGGAAGCGCTTCGCGATCGAACTGTCGGGCGTGCGCGCCGGCAACCGCGTGCTGGACATCGCCGGTGGCACCGGCGACCTGACCAAGAAATTCTCGCACCTGGTCGGCCCGACCGGTCAGGTGGTGCTGGCCGACATCAACGAATCCATGCTCAAGGTCGGCCGTGACCGCCTGCTGGATGTCGGCGTGTCGGGCAATGTCGAGTTCGTCCAGGCCGACGCTGAAAAGCTGCCGTTCCCGGACAACCATTTCGACTGCGTGACCATCGCCTTCGGCCTGCGCAACGTGACTCATAAAGAAGACGCCCTGCGCTCGATGCTGCGCGTACTCAAGCCGGGCGGCCGCCTGCTGGTGCTGGAATTCTCCAAGCCGACCAACGCGCTGATGTCCAAGGCCTACGACGCCTACTCGTTCGCCTTCATGCCGCTGATGGGCAAGCTGATCACCAACGACTCGGAAAGCTATCGCTACCTGGCCGAATCGATCCGCATGCACCCGAATCAGGAAACCCTGAAGTCGATGATGGTCGACGCCGGTTTCGACCGCGTGACCTATCACAACATGACCGCAGGCATCGTCGCCCTGCACCGCGGCATCAAACCCTGATGCTGCTGACCGGGCTGCTCGCCAGCGTCGAACTCGGCCTGAACCGCGTGCTGCGTCTCGATAGCACGGCGCTGCCGCGACTGGCGCATCTGACCGGCAAGGTGATTGCCGTGGATTGCCGCAGCCCGGCGCTGCAACTGTTCATCCTGCCGAGCGACGAAGGTCTGATGCTGGCGTCCCGTTGGGAAACCGGCGTCGACTGCACCCTGCGCGCCCCGGCCTCGAGCCTGTTGAAACTGGCCCTGAGCAAGGACAAGACCGCGGTGCTGCACGCACCGGAAGTCGAACTCGACGGCGACAGCGGCGTGCTGCTGGAGCTGGCGGGCGTGCTGCAGGATCTCGAGCTGGACTGGGAGTACGAACTCTCGCGCTGGCTGGGACCTGTTGCCACACAACTGGTCGGCGGTCACCTGCGCAGCCGCACCCGCTGGTATCAACAAGGATTTGCCAGCCTCAACCAGAATCTCGCCGAATACCTGGCCGAAGAATCGCGCACCCTCGTCGGGCAGCGCGAAGCCGAAGCCCGCTTCAGCGAACTGGACCGGATCAAACTCGATCTGGAACGTCTCGAGGCGCGCTTCGAGCGCCTTTCCCGATCCCTCGACCCAAGCGATAACGCATGAAGCTGCTCGCCGTCCGCCGTCTGTTGCGCATCCAGCGCGTCGTGATCCGCTACCGCCTCGATGACCTGCTGTTCGATCTGCCTTTGCCGTGGTTCCTGCTGGCGCTGCGCTACGTTCTGCCGTGGCGCTGGTTCCCGCGCAAGCCGCTGGACCTGAGCCGTGGCGCTCGCCTGCGCCTGGCCTTGCAGGATCTGGGGCCGATCTTCATCAAGTTCGGGCAGATCCTCTCGACCCGCCGCGACCTGCTGCCGGAAGACATCGCCGATGAGCTGATGCGGTTGCAGGACCGCGTGCCGCCATTCGATTCGCAGCTGTCGGTCAAGCTGATCGAAGAGCAACTGGGCAAGAAGATCAGCGAAGTGTTCAGCCGCTTCGACGTCGAACCGCTGGCCTCGGCCTCGGTGGCGCAAGTACACGCCGCGCAACTGAAGACCGGCGAAGAAGTGGTGGTCAAGGTGATCCGCCCGGGCCTGAAACCGATCATCGCCCAGGATCTGGCGTGGTTGTTCATCCTCGCCCGCGCCGCCGAAAAAGTCTCCGCCGACGCCCGTCTGCTGCACCCGGTGGACGTGGTCAGCGACTACGAAAAAACCATCTACGACGAACTCGACCTGTTGCGCGAAGCGGCTAACGCCAGCCAGTTGAAACGCAACTTCGAAGGCTCGCCGCTGCTCTACGTGCCGCAAGTCTATTGGGACTGGTGCCGGCCGAAAGTGCTGGTGATGGAGCGCATCTACGGGATTCAGGTGACGGATCTGGCGACCCTCGCCGACCAGCGCACCGACATGAAAATGCTTGCCGAACGCGGCGTGGAGATCTTCTTCACCCAGGTGTTCCGCGACAGTTTCTTCCACGCCGACATGCACCCGGGCAACATCTTCGTCAGCACCGTCAATCCGTGGAGCCCGCAGTACATCGCGATCGACTGCGGCATCGTCGGCAGCCTGACCCCGGAAGACCAGGATTATCTGGCGCGCAACCTGTTCGCCTTCTTCAAGCGCGACTACCGCCGCGTGGCGCAATTGCACATCGATTCGGGCTGGGTGCCAGCGGAAACCAAGCTCAACGAATTCGAAGCGGCGATCCGTACCGTGTGCGAGCCGATCTTCGAAAAACCATTAAAAGATATTTCATTTGGCCAGGTGCTGATGCGCCTGTTCCAGACTGCGCGCCGCTTCAACATGGAAGTGCAGCCGCAACTCGTATTGCTGCAAAAGACCCTGCTGAACATCGAAGGCCTGGGCCGTCAGCTGTACCCGGACCTGGATCTGTGGAACACCGCGCAGCCGTTCCTCGAACGCTGGATGCGTGAGCGCGTCAGCCCGAAAGCCTTGATCGGCAACGTCCAGAGCCAGTTCGAGCAACTGCCGCACCTGGCCAACATGGCCCGCGACCTGCTCGAACGGATGTCCCAGCCCCACGCCAACGACCCGCCGCCACCGTGGAAAAAACGCAAGGACGACTGGTTCCTGCGCCTGCTCGGCGGCGCCCATCTGGCGGGCGGTACGATCCTCGCCGCCGGAGGCCCGTTGCACGAACTGGGGCATTGGCCCGCCGGGATCATGGTGGCAGTCGGCTTGTATCTGGTCGTTCGCCGATAGCCAGTTCCGTGATCGGCTGGCACACTGTTTCAACGCCTGAACCCGACTATTGAAGTGTGGGTTCGCTGTCGGAGTCGAAGATGAAAAACTGGCTGGACGAGATCAAGTGGGACGCCGATGGCCTGGTGCCGGCGATTGCCCAGGATCACAAGACCGGACGCGTATTGATGATGGCCTGGATGAACCGCGAAGCCCTGGAGCTGACCGCGGCGGAAAACCGTGCCATCTATTGGTCACGTTCCCGTGGCAAGCTGTGGCGCAAGGGCGAAGAGTCCGGCCACGTACAGACGCTGCATGAAATGCGTCTGGACTGCGACGCCGACGTCATCATCCTGATGGTCGAACAGATCGGCGACATCGCTTGCCATACCGGCCGTCAAAGCTGCTTCTACCGCGTCTTCGAAAACGGCGACTGGAAAACGGTCGACCCGGTCCTGAAAGACCCGCACGCTATTTACTCCGCAGGACACAAACATGAGTGACACCCTGACCCGCCTCGCTCAGGTGCTGGAAGAGCGCAAGGGCGCAGCTGCCGACAGCTCGTATGTGGCTAGTCTGTATCACAAGGGCTTGAACAAGATTCTGGAGAAAGTCGGCGAAGAATCGGTCGAAACGATCATTGCCGCCAAGGACGCCGCCGTCAGCGGCGACTGCAGCGACGTGATCTACGAGACCGCCGACCTGTGGTTCCACAGCATGGTCATGCTTGCCCAGCTGGGGCAGCATCCGCAGGCAGTGCTGGATGAACTGGATCGCCGTTTCGGCCTGTCCGGACACGTCGAGAAAGCCTCGCGTCCGTCCGCCTGAACAACTATTAGAGAGGAACAGCAACATGGGCATTTTTGACTGGAAACACTGGATCGTCATCCTGGTGGTCGTGGTACTGGTGTTCGGTACCAAGAAACTGAAAAACCTCGGCACCGACGTTGGCGAATCGATCAAGGGCTTCCGTAAAGCCATGAACGACGACGAAAAACCGGCCGATCCGACCGTCACGCCTGCGCAACCGGTCCCACCGGTTCAGCCGCAAGCCACCGCTCAGGCCAACCCGCCGCACACCATCGACGTGCAGGCGCAGAAAGTCGAAGAGCCGATCCGCAAAGACGTGTGAGCACTGACTAATGTTTGGTATCAGCTTCTCTGAACTGCTGCTCGTCGGCCTCGTTGCCCTGCTGGTGCTGGGCCCCGAGCGTCTGCCGGGTGCTGCGCGCACCGCCGGCCTGTGGGTCGGACGGCTGAAGCGCAGCTTCAACGCGATCAAACAGGAAGTTGAGCGTGAAATCGGTGCCGACGAAATCCGTCGGCAGCTGCACAACGAACATATCCTGTCGCTGGAGCAGGAGGCGCGGAAGATTTTCACGCCGGTTCAGCAGGAGCCGACGCCGGTCGAGCACGTGGGTGAGCAGACGATTCATGCGCCTGCCGCCGCGACGCCACCAGCACCTGTCGCAGCGCCAACCGATTCTGCGCCTGCTGTCGCAGCCACGACGGTTGAACACGTAGCCCCAACCGCCGCGCCGACTCCACCAGCGCCAATCGACACCACTTTGCCGCCGCGAGCCCCATGAGCGATCTCCCCGAAAACGACCAGCACATGCCGCTGGTATCGCACCTCACCGAGTTGCGCACCCGCCTGCTGCGTTGCGTCGCGGCGATCTTCATCATCTTCGCCGGGCTGTTCGCCTTCACCCAGCAGATCTACACCTTCGTCTCGACGCCGCTGCGCCAGTACCTGCCGGCCGGCGCGACGATGATCGCCACCGACGTGTCGTCGCCGTTCCTGACGCCGCTGAAGCTGACGATGATGGTCTCGCTGTTCCTGGCGATTCCGGTGATCCTGCATCAGATCTGGGGCTTCATCGCGCCGGGCCTGTACAAGCATGAAAAGCGCGTTGCTGTGCCGTTGCTGATCTCCAGCATCCTGCTGTTCTACACCGGCATGGCGTTCGCCTACTTCTTCGTGTTCCCGCTGATCTTCAAGTTCTTCGCCTCCGCCACCCCGGCCGGCGTGGAAATGATGACCGACATCACCAGTTACCTCGATTTCGTCATGACGCTGTTCTTCGCCTTCGGCGTGGCGTTCGAAATCCCGGTGGCCGTGGTGCTGCTGGTGTGGATCGGCGTGGTCGACGTCAAATACCTGAAGAAGATCCGTCCGTACGTGATCATCGGCTGCTTCGTGGTCGGCATGATCCTGACCCCGCCGGACATCTTCTCCCAGACCCTGCTGGCCGTGCCGATGTGGATGCTGTTTGAAGTCGGCATCCTGTTCGGCAGTCTGGTCAGCAAGCGCGAGCGCCCGGAAGAAACCGCCGACGATCACAACGACCAGCCGCCAGCGACCCAGCCATGAACCTGCTGTTGCTCGAAGAGGCCGACTTCATCGCGGCCGACCGCGTCGTGCTGCGTGATCGGCGCCTGACCCACATGCAGGAAGTCCACCGCTCGGAAGTCGGCGACAGCCTGCGGGTCGGGCGCATCAACGGGTTGATGGGCTCGGCCGAGCTGCTGCGTCTGGAAGCGGGTGAAGCCGAGCTGCGCGTCACCCTCGATCAACCGCCACCGGCCAAACTGCCGCTGACCCTGGTACTCGCCCTGCCCCGCCCGAAGATGCTGCGCCGGGTGTTCCAGACCGTGGCGACCATGGGCGTGTCGAAGGTGATTCTGGTCAACAGCTACCGGGTCGAGAAAAGCTTCTGGCAGACGCCGTTCCTGGAACCGGAAGCGATCCGCGAACAACTGATCCTCGGCCTCGAACAGGCTCGGGATACGGTGCTGCCGGAAATCATCATCGAGAAACGCTTCAAGCCGTTTGTCGAAGATCGACTGCCGGCCATCACCGACGGCACTCTCGGCCTGGTCGGCCATCCGGGCAACTTCCCGCCCTGCCCTCGCGCCCTGAGCGAACCGGTGACCCTGGCCATCGGCCCCGAGGGTGGCTGGATTCCTTACGAAATCGATCTGCTGGCCAAATCCGGCCTGCAACCGGTGCAACTCGGCGAGCGCATCCTGCGAGTCGAAACCGCCGTCACCGCGCTGCTCGCCCGGCTGTTCTAAAAGGCCTTCGCCAGACAAATCGCGTTACAGATTGCCATCACGCGGCCGATACACTCTCCATAAGTCCAATTAGTTAGTGGTCCGAGGGGAGTCGTCGCATGTACCGTTGGTTAGCCGAGAATCTTGGAAACGTCAGCGTCAAACGCAAGCTGGGAATCGGTTTCGGCCTGGTGCTGCTGTTGACGCTGTTGATCACCTTTACCGGCTGGACCGGCATGAGCGGGATCATCAGCCGGGGCGACAAGCTCGGGTTCATCTCCAGCCTCAATGAGCTGACCAAAGACCTGCGCCTGGCGCGCCTGGACTATGAAGCCCGCCGTGGCGAACAGGGCCCCGGCGCGGTCAACGATCTGCTCGGCAAACTCGACAGCGGCCTGCAAAGCGCTCGCGGCATGATCGAGCAACCGTCCGATGTGGCCATGATCGATCAGCAACTGGCGGCGGTCGCCGAGTACAAGCGCGCCTTTGGCGACATGACCCAGGCCACCGTGCAGCGTGAAGACGCACGCAGCAAACTCGGCGCCAGCGCCGACAACGCCGTGGCCAAGGTCAGCGAAGTCGAAAAATCCCTGCTGCAAGGCGACAGCGTCGCGCAGTTCAACAGCGTGATCGAGCTGAGCAAACTGCTGCAACAAGCGCGCTATCAGGTGCGCGGCTACACCTACAGCGGCAAGGCCGATGCCGAACAACCGGCGCTGGATGCCATCGACAACGCCCTGAAAAACCTCGACAGCCTGCCGGCAAAACTGCCCGAACAGCACATCGCCAATCTGCAACAGGCCACCGACTCGATCAAAGCCTATCGCGCAGCGGTTGCCCAGTTCCGCGACTCGCAGGTCAACAACGCCAAGGCCGCCGCGCGCATGTCAGCTCAGGGCGACATCCTCATCGACGTCAGCAAGAAACTCACTGAATCCCAAACCATCGTGCGCGATACCGATGCCGCCAGCGCGAAAAGCAAGCTGCTGATCGCCACCCTGCTGGCCGTGGCCTTCGGCCTGCTCGCCGCCTGGGCGATCACCCGCCAGATCATCATCCCGCTGGAGCAAACCCTGAAAGTCGCCGAGCGCGTGGCTGCCGGTGACCTGACTCACAACCTGGTATCCCTGCGCCGTGACGAACTCGGTCAGTTGCAACGCTCGATGCAGAGCATGACTCAGGGCCTGCGCGAACTGATCGGCGGGATCAGCGACGGCGTGACCCAGATCGCCAGCGCCGCCGAAGAACTGTCTGCCGTGACCGAGCAGACCAGCGCCGGCGTAAACAATCAGAAAGTCGAGACCGACCAGGTCGCCACCGCCATGAACGAAATGGCCGCCACCGTGCAGGAAGTCGCGCGCAACGCCGAGGAAGCTTCGGAAGCGGCCGTCGCTGCTGACCAGCAAGCCCGTGAAGGTGACAAGGTGGTTGGCGAAGCTATCGCCCAGATCGAACGTCTGGCGGCCGAAGTCGGCCACTCCACCGAGGCCATGGGCGAGCTCAAGCGCGAAAGCGACAAGATCGGCAGCGTGCTCGACGTGATCAAGTCCGTGGCCCAGCAAACCAACCTGCTGGCCCTCAACGCCGCCATCGAGGCCGCCCGTGCCGGTGAAGCCGGACGTGGTTTCGCGGTGGTTGCCGACGAAGTCCGCAGCCTCGCCCAGCGCACTCAGAAGTCCACCGAAGAGATCGAAGAGCTGATCGTCGGTCTGCAGAACGGCACCCAGCAAGTGGCGACGATCATGGACAACAGCCGCACCCTGACCGACAGCAGCGTCGAGCTGACCCGGCGTGCCGGTGGTTCGCTGGAAAGCATCACCCGCACCGTCTCGGCCATTCAGGCGATGAACCAGCAGATTGCAGCAGCGGCCGAGCAGCAGAGCGCCGTTGCCGAAGAGATCAACCGCAGCGTGCTGAACGTGCGGGATGTGTCGGACCAGACCTCGGCGGCCAGTGAGGAGACGGCGGCCTCCAGCGTCGAGCTGGCGCGTCTGGGCACTCACCTGCAAACGCTGGTGGGCCGGTTCAAGGTGTAAACCGCGCAAACAAAAAAAACGCAGCCAATGGCTGCGTTTTTTTTGCCCTGCGTTTAGAGGACTTGCCGCAGGAACGCCTGAGCTCGCGGATCCTTCGGTGCGTCGAAGAACTCTGCCGGCGAGGCGTCTTCCAGCAGTTTGCCGTGATCGAAGAACAGCACCCGATCCGCCACTTCCCGGGCAAAACCCATTTCGTGGGTCACGCAGACCATGGTCATGCCTTCCACGGCCAGGTTCTTCATCACGTCCAGCACTTCACCGACCATTTCCGGGTCGAGGGCCGAGGTTGGCTCGTCGAACAGCATGACCTTGGGGTCCATCGCCAGCGCCCGGGCAATCGCCACGCGCTGCTGCTGACCGCCGGACAGGCGCGACGGATATTCGCGGGCCTTCTGGGCGATGCCGACCTTCTCCAGCAACGCCAAAGCCTTGGCTTCGCTTTCCTTCTGGCCGCGCTTGCGCACGACTTTCTGCGCCAGGCACAGGTTCTCCAGCACGGTCATGTGCGGGAACAGATTGAAATGCTGGAACACCATGCCGACTTCGCGGCGGTAGGCGTTGACGTCGGTTTTCGGGTCGGCCAGTTGCAGGCCGTCGATGCTCACCGAGCCGGAATCGAATTCTTCCAGACCATTGAGGCAACGCAGGAAGGTCGACTTGCCGGAACCGGACGGGCCGATCACCACCAGCACTTCACCCTTGGCGACGGACGTGCTGACGTTATCCACAGCGCGCACCACTTGCCCACGGGTGTCGAAGACTTTTACCAGATCGCGGACTTCAATCACTTTGCGCGAGCCTCCGCTCAAGCCGGCTGGCGATTTTCGACAGCGGCAGGTTGATCAACAGGTACAGGCCGGCGACACAGAACAGGATTTCGAACGGCGAGAACGACGTGGTGATGACTTCACGACCACTTTTCAGCAGCTCGGTGATGGCGATCACCGACACCAGCGAAGTGTCTTTGACCAGACTGATGAACTGCCCGGCCAGCGGTGGCAGCACGCGTTTGAACGCTTGCGGCAGCACCACATGACGCATCGACTGACCAGCGCTCAGGCCCAGCGAACGCGCCGCCTCGTTCTGGCCACGGGCAATCGACTGCACACCGGAACGGATGATTTCCGCCACGTAGGCGCCGGTGAACAGCGACAGCGCGGCGATCCCGGCGAACTCCCGGGACAGGTTCATCACCGTGCCGATGAAGAAATAGAAAATGAAGATCTGCACCAGCAGCGGCGTGCCGCGCACCAGTTCGACATAGATCGTCGACAGGTCGCGCAGGGTCGGGTTGCTCGACAGCCGGCACAGTCCGGTCGCCAGACCGATCAGCAGGCCCAGCACGCCGGACACCACCGACAGCCAAAGCGTCGTCCACAGGCCCCACAACAGCGGACCCGCCGCCCAATGACGCGTCACGCCCACGACATCACCTTCGGCCACATCGTCGCCCTGAGCGAATTGCAGGCTGTTTTCGTCGACGGTCAGGTGCTGCTCGTCACCGGCATCGTTGCGCAGAGTGACCTGCGCGCTGCCGCCCTTGCGCACCAGTTCGCTGACGGTGGAAATGTCGGTCGCGCGCTGGGTTTCCTCGGCCTGGTAAGCGAAATACTGCGGCACGCGGTTCCAGCGCCATTCGTAGGACATCAGCGACGTGGCGTAATACAGCGCGCCGGCCAGGCCGACCAGCACCAGCACGGTCAGGACGTGCCAGGGCCATTGGGCTTTTTTCTGTTTCATTACAGGTTCCGGATTCTGTGTTGCTCTGGAGGCCCTCTTCGCGAGCAAGCCCGCTCCCACAGTGGATTTGTGGTGTTCACACAATCTCTGTGGGAGCGGGCTTGCTTGCGAATGGGGCAACTCGGTCTAACTGACCCAGTGTTATTCCATGTCCTTGAGCCACTCGGTGCTCTTGAACCACTTGTCATGGATGCGATCGTAGGTGCCGTCTTCGTGGATCTGGTGCAGGAAGTTGTTGATGAAGTTGATGCTGTCGTAGTCACCCTTCTTCAGACCGAAGGCCAGCGGCTCGTAGGTGAACGGCTTGTCGAGGAACACCAGTTTGCCGGCGCCGACCTTGTTCACTGCAACGACGTTGTACGGCGCGTCATAGATGAAGGCGTCAGCCTTGCCGTTGACCACGTCGAGCACGGCTTCCTGCTCGTTGTCGTAGCCGTGGTACTTGGCCTTGGAGATCAGCTTCTTGGCGACCATCTCGCCGGTGGTACCGAGCTTGGAGGTGATGCGGTAGTCGGCGGTGTTCAGGTCTTTGTAGGACTTGATGGTGCCTTCCAGCTCCTTGCGGATCAGCAGGGTCTGGCCGACCACGATGAACGGTTCGCTGAAGTTCAGGCGCAGGTTGCGTTCCTGGGTCAGGGTCATGCCGCTGCCGATCATGTCGAACTTGTCGGTCATCAGTGCCGGGATGATCCCGTCGTAGCCAGTGGAGACCAGCTCCAGCTTGACGCCCATGGCCTTGGTCATGGCTTTGAGGATGTCGACTTCGAAACCGATGATCTCGCCGCGCTTGTTGGTCATTTCGAACGGCATGTAGGTCGGATCCATACCGACTTTCAACGAGCCGCGCTTGACCGCGTCATCGATTGCGCCGGCCTGCGCCGCATTGACTGCAACCAGTGCCGTGACGCCGACCAGCAGCATCGACAGATACTTCTTCATCTTCAAGTCCCCAAAACCATTGCGTTTGCGGCGCGAAAACCGACAGAAATGGACAAGATTGTCCGGGTGCGCCAATTCGGGGACGGATGCTAACGCACTCGATTTTTTGCACAAGGTTTAATGGACGATTTGTTTAACATTCAAAGGCCGACCCTCACCCCAGCCCTCTCCCGGAGGGAGAGGGGGCCGACCGAGGTGTCTTGCGCCATACATCGACCTGAAAGATCGAGTCGATTATGGATTCGGCAAAGCAAGATCAGGTCGGCGTATCTCTGAAGCATCCCCCTCACCCTAACCCTCTCCCTCCGGGAGAGGGTTAGGGTGAGGGGGGGCTTTTCAGCGAACATAAAAAAACCCCGCTATCTAAGCGGGGTTTCTTCATCAGGCCGGTTGCGCCTGCAAGCTCACAGGCTTGAGCGGCAGCAGCGGTGCATGAGGATCGGCTTTCACCGAAGCCCGCCATGCGTCCAGCCACTCGGCGTGGCCTTCGGCCCACACCTGCTCGTGCAGACGGGCCAGGGCCACCGGATCGCTGAGCAGTTGCAGACGATCATGGTTGTTCAGCCCGGCCGGGCCGACCTTGATCGCGTGACGCACACGTTCCTGGCGCAGCCATTCGATCGGCTCGGCCTCACCGTGACGCGAGGTCGCCAGCGAGCACGCCAGGGCGTTCTGCTGCGGATCGACCACGGCGCGGACGAAGCCGTCGTTCAGCGCGTGCCAGCGGTTTTCGTGGGTGTACTGATCGGTGGCCAGCAGCGCCTGTGGCGGATTGTATTCCTCGGGAATGAGGAACAGGCTCTCGTCACGGGATTTGAGGCCCAGACCGACGCGGCTGGAAATCACCGACACCGGAATCGACAGCATCAGCGAACCGACGATCGGCACCAGCCACCACAGGAAGCTCGGGTTCAGCCAGATCACCAGCAGCGCCCAGAAGAAGCCCAGCAAGGTCTGCGGACCGTGGCGCTTGACTGCTTCGCTCCATGGCGTCGAGTCGTCGTCACGCTGCGGCGAATTCCAGGTCGCGGCCCAGCCGAGGAACGCGGCCAGAACGAAACGGGTGTGGAAAATCATCCGCACCGGCGCCAGCAGCATGGAGAACAGCATCTCCAGCAGCATCGACAGGGTCACCTTGAACTTGCCGCCGAACTCTTTCGCGCCCTTGGCCCAGATCAGGATGATGCTCAACAGCTTCGGCAGGAACAGCAGCACGATGGTCGTCGAGAACAGCGCGATCGCCTTGTCCGGGTGCCATTGTGGCCACAACGGATAGAGCTGACGCGGTTCGAGGAAGTACTGCGGCTCCATCAGTGTGTTCACCGCCAGCAGCGCGGTCGACAGCACCAAAAAGAAGAACCACAACGGCGCCGACAGGTAAGACATCACGCCGGTCAGGAACACCGCGCGGTGCACCGGGTGCATGCCTTTTACCAGGAACAGGCGGAAGTTCATCAGGTTGCCGTGGCACCAGCGACGGTCACGCTTGAGTTCGTCGAGCAGGTTCGGCGGCAGTTCTTCGTAGCTGCCCGGCAGATCGTAGGCAATCCACACGCCCCAGCCGGCACGGCGCATCAGCGCAGCTTCAACGAAGTCGTGAGAGAGGATCGCACCGGAGAACGCACCCTTGCCCGGCAACGGCGCCAGGGCGCAGTGGTCGATGAACGGCTTCATGCGGATGATCGCGTTGTGACCCCAGTAGTGGGATTCACCCAACTGCCAGAAGTGCAGGCCGGCAGTGAACAGCGGACCGTAAACCCGGGTGGCGAACTGCTGCATGCGTGCATACAGCGTGTCCATGCCCGATGCGCGCGGCGCGGTCTGGATGATACCGGCGTCCGGAGTGGCCTCCATCAGGCGCACCAGACTGGTCAGGCACTCGCCGCTCATCACCGAGTCGGCGTCGAGTACGACCATGTACTTGTAGTCACCGCCCCAGCGACGGCAGAAGTCGTCGAGGTTGCCGCTCTTGCGTTTGACGCGACGACGACGGCGACGATAGAAGATCTTGCCGAAGCCCTTGGTTTCACGGCAGACGTCCAGCCAGGCCTGCTGCTCGGCAACGCAGATATCGGTGTCGTTACTGTCACTGAGGACGAAGAAGTCAAAACGGTCCAGGTCACCGGTAGCCGCGACCGACTCGAAGGTCGCGCGCAGACCGGCGAACACCCGAGGCACGTCTTCGTTGCAGATCGGCATCACCAGTGCGGTGCGCGCGTCTTTCGGAATCGGCTCGTTGCCGGCACTTTTACCGGAGATCCGGTATTTATCGTGGCCGGTGAGCAATTCAAGGAAGCCCATCAGCGCGGTCCAGAAACCGGCCGATACCCAGCAGAACAGAATCCCGAACATGATCAGGATGCTGGTCTGCAACGCATACGGCAGCACTTGAGTGGCGGTTTGCAGCAGCGGTTGATGCAGGACTTCTTCCAGATCGACGAACGACCAGCCCTGGTACGGCATGATGCCTTTCATGTACCAGCCGGCGACTATGGTCTGACCCAGCATCAGCACCAGCAGAATGTAGCGACGGATCGAACCGACCGTGCGCCAGCGCGCCGCCGGCAGCACGTTGGCGTCCTTCGGCGGTTGTGGCGGGTTGGTCCGGCCGGTCAGACGGCGCCAGCCACGCACCAGAATGTTGGTGCGCCACGGCTCCGGCACGACCTTGGTCCGACGGATCGGCGGCGTGGCCTTCATGCTGACCCGGCCGCTGGCGTCGAGCACCAGCATTTCCGCATCTTGCAGCTCTTCGGCGGTGCTCAGGATCAGGCGCTTGCCCACCGAAGCCTGGGCGGCTTCGGTCGGAGCGTCAAAGGTCTTGGACGACAGGCGTTCATGCAATTCGCTGAAGGACTGGCAGCCCGCGAGTTCCGCGCGCTGCTCGTCGGTCATCGGCAGATGCGCCAGGTACTCGGACAGAGTCTCTGGCTGTACTTGAGAGTTACTCATCGGCAGGCAACTGATAGCTCCAGGTCTCGGTCAGGACTTCTTCAGTCGGTGCCGATTCCGGTGTGGCTGGGGCCGCGTCCGCAGCGGCTGGCTGCTTGGCGTCTTTGTTGGCCTTGTCCTTGGCATCTGCAACCGGCTTGGCGTCGGCCTGTTTGGCCTCGGCGGCCTTGGCTTCCTTGTCGGCTTTCTCTTGTTGCTTGGCGGCAACCTTGTCGGCCTTGGCTACCGACGAGTTGGAGGTCGGCACCGAAGACTTGGCCAGATCAGCGGTGACCACTGGCTGCACCAGGGCTGCACGCATCTCGGTGGACTTGCTCGCGTCCTTGATCTTCATCCGCAGGGTCAGACGCCAGCCCTTGGTTTCCGGGTTGTAGCGCACGCTGTTCTCGACCAGTTCGGCGTTGTCGCCGACGCTGACCTGGCTGCGAACGTCCGCATCCGGGGCCAAAGCGGCCAGGGACGGGCCTTCGAAGTCGACCAGGTAGGCAACGCTGCCATCCGGCTGACGGATCAGGTTCGACTGCTTGACGTCACCGGTAGAACGCAGGGTCTGGTTGACCCAGGCGCTGTCCGGCGCGTGCAGCGCGGCTTCGTCGATGGTCCAGTGCATGCGGTAGGCGAAGTCCAGCGGCTGGCCAGGCTCCGGCAGTTTTTCCGGGCTCCAGAACGCAACGATGTTGTCGTTGGTTTCGTCGGCGGTCGGGATCTCGACCAGATCGACGGTGCCCTTGCCCCAGTCGCCCTTCGGCTCGATCCAGGCGCTCGGGCGCTTGTCGTAACGGTCGTCGAGGTCTTCGTAGTGGCTGAAGTCACGGCCACGCTGCAGCAGACCGAAACCGCGCGGGTTTTCGACGCTGAACTGGCTCACGGCCAGATGTTTAGGGTTGTTCAGAGGGCGCCAGATCCACTCGCCGTTGCCGGCATGGATCGACAGACCGCTGGAGTCGTGCAGTTCGCGACGGTAGTTGAGCACTTTCGACGGCTGGTTGGCGCCGAACAGGAACATGCTGGTCAGCGGCGCGATGCCGAGCTTGCCGACCTTGTCACGCAGGTACATCTGGCCCTTGACGTCGACAATGGTGTCGCTGCCCGGACGCAGGATCAGACGGTAGGCGCCGGTCGCACGTGGCGAATCCAGCAGGGCGAAGATCACCAGATGCTTGTCACCCGGCTTCGGCTGCTGAATCCAGAACTCGCGAAAACGCGGAAATTCTTCACCGGACGGCAAAGCGGTGTCGATTGCCAGGCCACGGGCCGACAGACCGTAGGTGTGACCCTTGCCGACAACGCGGAAGTAGCTCGCGCCCAGCATGGTCATGATCTCGTCTTGCTTGTCGGCCTTGTTGATCGGGTACAGGACACGGAAACCGGCATAGCCCAGTTGTTCGGTGGCCTTCGGATCGAACTGCAGGTCGCCGAAATCGAAACGGCTAGGATCGTATTTGATCTCTTCAACAGTGTTCGCGGTGATTTCGTTGATTTTCACCGGCGTATCGAAGTGCATGCCCTGGTGATAGAAGGACAGCTTGAACGGGTTCTTCTGGTCGGCCCATTCGGCTTTTTCGGTGCGGAAACGAATCTTCTGATAGTCCGCGAATTTCATTTCACGGAATTCGTTCGGCAGGTTGCTGCGCGGGGCTTCGAACTTCTGCCCGGCCAGCTCTTTGGCCTTGGCCGACACATCGTCAAGATTGAATGCCCAAAGCTGGCCGGCGCTGAGCAGGCAGAGTACTGCCGAGCCCGCTACCAGAGCGCTGCGCAAGCGTTTGGCAGACAATTTTGCTGCATTACAGGGACTAACAATCACGAGCAACCCTCGCCGAAAACAGATCAATAAACCAACGGCCAGATGAAGTGCCTGTGAGAGATTCGGTACAAAAAAACCGACCTTTCAGGGCACCCTTGCCAAGTTGGCGAGCATTGTTCCGACTCCGCTGGGTCAAAATGATTCCCCAATCGGATCCGGACAAGTCTCTACCTAAGTCAAAATGGACCAACGAACGCTGATCCCCGTAGCGCGCGATTATCTAGTAGCCCGCGTGACAACGCATCAGGGGTAACAAAGTATTTATCGCGAAAATTCCCTGTTTTCAGTCGAAAAGCCCTTAAAAAGATGTTTCAAGCGCTTTCATGTCTGTAACAGGAAGGTTACCGGGCCATCGTTGACCAGGTGCACCTGCATATCCGCGCCGAATCTACCTGATGCCACTGTGCCATGCATCTGTTTCGCTTTGCTTAATAGATAGTCGAATAATTCTTCGCCCAGCGCCGGAGGGGCGGCGGTCGAGAAACTCGGGCGCAACCCGCTTTTGGTGTCGGCGGCGAGGGTGAACTGAGAGACCAGCAGCAACCCGCCGCCCACATCCGCCAAGGACAGATTCATCTTGCCCTCGGCGTCACTGAACACTCGATAGTTAAGCAGCTTATGCAGAAGTTTGTCGGCGCTGGCCGGCGTGTCGTCGGGTTCGACCGCCACCAGCACCAATAAACCCTGATCGACACTGCCAACCACCTCGCCCGCCACTTCGACCCGCGCGCCTTTCACGCGCTGCAAAAGACCCTTCATGCTTCTTCGGGCGGCAGGTCGAGCAGGCGCCGGGCCATTTTGCTGGCGGCGCGTACCAGTGCATCGGTGATGCCCGGTTCGGACGCGGCGTGGCCGGCATCGCGGATCACCTGCAACTCGCTGTTCGGCCAGGCCTGATGCAGTTCCCAGGCGTTGTCGAGCGGGCAGATCACGTCGTAGCGGCCGTGGATGATCACGCCCGGCAGATGGGCGATCTTGCCCATGTCGCGGATCAGCTGGTTCGGTTCAAGGAAAGCGTTGTTGGTGAAGTAGTGGCATTCGATCCGCGCGATCGACAAGGCGCGCTGCGGTTCGGAGAAGCGGTCGACCACCAGCGGGTTCGGACGCAGGGTCGCGGTGCGCCCTTCCCAGGTCGACCAGGCCTTGGCTGCGTGCATCTGGGCAATCTGGTCGTTGCCGGTCAGGCGTTTGTGGAATGCGCTGAGCAGGTCGTCGCGTTCGTCCAGAGGAATTGGCGCGAGGTAGTCCTGCCAGTAATCGGGGAACAGACGGCTGGCGCCGGCCTGGTAGAACCATTCGATTTCCTGCGGACGGCAGAGAAAGATCCCGCGCAGGATCAGGCCATGTACGCGCTCCGGGTGGGTCTGTGCGTAGGCCAGCGCCAGGGTCGAACCCCAGGAACCGCCGAACAGCACCCATTTGTCGATGCCCAGGTGTTTGCGAATGCGCTCGAGGTCTTCGACCAGATCCCAGGTGGTGTTGTTTTCCAGGCTGGCGTGGGGCGTGGAGCGACCGCAGCCGCGCTGGTCGAAGGTGACAATGCGATACAGGTTCGGATCGAAGTAGCGGCGACTCTGGGCGTCGCACCCGGCGCCGGGACCTCCGTGGATGAACACCACCGGCAAACCTTCCGGTGAACCGCTTTCGTCGACGTACAGCGTATGAGTGTCATCGACGGCCAGATCGTGCCGTGCGTGAGGTTTGATCTGCGGAAACAAAGTCTGCATTGCGCGCTCCGTAAGGGGTCGAGGTCATCCCTGGGGGGACTTCTATTATTCTGCCGTCCGGCATCATAAACCCGATTTACGTCAATGAGCATGCCCGCGCGCTGTCACAATTTGTCAGCCATAAACCCCAGCAGGTTCTCAAAGAGGCGATCGACCTCGGCGACCTGATGCCGCGCCCGCAGGCAACCGTGAACCAGCCCTTCGCCGTAGTAAAGCGCCGCGTCGACGCCTGCCGCGTTCAGCCGTTCGGCGTAGCACACACCGTCGTCACGCAGCGGATCGAACTGCGCCACGGCGATCCAGGCCGGGGGCAAGCCGCTGAAGTCCAAGGCCAGCAACGGCATCGCATAAGCGTTCGGCTTCGCGGTGCCGCGCAGGTACAAGGCGTGATAACAATCGACATCGCTGCTGGCGAGCAACGGCGCATCGGCGCATTCGCTGCGTGACGCTAACTGCTCGTCGCCACCCAGCCCCGGATAGATCAAGACCTGCGCACCCGGCAGCGGCTCGCCGGCATCGCGCAACGCCAGGCACAGCGCCGCCGCCAGATTGCCCCCGGCACTGTCGCCCGCCACCAGCATTCGTCCGGGATCGAACCAGAACGGGCCGCTGCGCAACGCGCGCCACACGCTCAGGCAATCCTCAAAACCGGCCGGGAACGGATGCTCCGGCGCCAGCCGGTAATCCACCGCCACCACCATCGCCCCGAGCGCCGTGGCCAGCTCGCAACAGATGAAGTCATGGGAATCCAGCCCGCCGACCACCCAACCGCCGCCGTGCAGATACAACACACACGGCCAGCCACTGGCCGATGGCCGGACAGGCGGGCGATACGAACGCACCGCCACCCCGCTCAACTGGAAATCCACCACCTCCAGACCCGCCGGCCGTTCGGGCGTGAAGGCGCGGCACATGTCGTCATAGGATTTGCGCAATCCGCCGAGGCTGCTGTCATCGCTGGCAAAGCTTTCGGTTCTGGCGACGAACGCCGCCATCGCCGGCGACAATGGATAAGTGCCCATCAGTTTTTCAGGCTGGCCTGAACCGTGGCCACGCCGTCCTTGCCGTCGAAACTGCTGACACCCGCCAGCCAGCGTTGCAGATCTTCGGGATGCTCACGCAGCCAGGTTTTCGCCACTTCCTGCGGTGTCTTGCGCTCCATGATCGGCACCATCAACTGGCTTTCCTGAGCGGCGGTGAAGGTCAGGTTTTCCAGCAGCCGGTGGACGTTCGGGCAGCGCTCGGCGTAGTCCGGCGCGGTGACGGTGGAAACGGTGGCGGCGCCTTCGTTGGGGCCGTAGACGTCTTCGCTGCCGGTCAGGTAGGTGATCTTCATGTTGATGTTCATCGGATGCGGGGTCCAGCCGACGAACACCACGAACTCCTTGCGGTTCACCGCCCGCTGCACGGCGGCGAGCATGCCGGCCTCACCGGATTCGATGATCTTGAAATCCTTCAGGCCGAAATGGTTGGTTTCGATCATGGTCTTGATCGTGGTGTTGGCGCCGCTGCCGGGCTCGATGCCGTAGATTTTGGCGCCGAGCTGATCCTTGAATTTCGCGATGTCGCCAAAGGTTTTCAGGCCTGCCGCCGCGACGTAATCCGGCACTGCCAGGGTTGCCTGGGCGTCGGCCAGGCTTGGCTTGTCCATGACCTTGACCTGATTGGCGGCAAGGAACGGCGCGATGTTCTTGTCCATCGCCGGTTTCCAGTAGCCGAGGAAGATATCGAGGCGCTTGTCACGGATGCCGGCGAAGATGATTTGCTGCACGGCGCTGGTCTGTTTGCTTTCGTAGCCGAGGCCGTTGAGCAGCACGTCGGCCATGCCGCTGGTGGCGATCACGTCGGTCCAGTTGACCACGCCCATGCGCACGGTTTTGCAGGAAGCATCATCGGAAGCCATGGCGCCGGCGCTGAGCAGCGTACTGCCGGTAAGGATTAACGCACAACGAGTGAACAGTTTTTTCATGTGGGATCGTCTCGTGCGGCAGCGGGTTATTGTTCGGATCGGTGTCTTCTTGCACCGTGGCCGAAACATTACGCAGCAGACGAGCGGGAAAAGCGAACTGTGGCGACCGGGATTTGCACGGTGGCGACCCAGGCCGTGCACAAACCTGTGGTCACCCAAAAAACTGTGGGAGCGAGCTTGGTCCGGGCGGCGATCCGACGATAGCGATGGTTCTGTCTCTATCGATGTCGACTGACACGACGCCATCGCGAGCAAGCTCGCTCCCACAGGGATCCAGGTGTGTATTCAGGATTTGTAGCGGGTCGTGCCCCAGGCGAGCAGCCCTTGCAGCAATTCCTTCAGCACCACCCGCGTCGGCTCCGCCAGATCGGCGCGGTAGCGGAACGGTTCGAACTCTTCCATATACGTGCACTGGCCCAGCTCCAGTTGCACGGCGTGGATGTTCTCGGCCGGGTTGCCGTAGTGACGGGTGATATGGCCGCCCTTGAAGCGCCCGTTCAGCACATGGCTGTAAGCGTCGTAGCGGGCGCAGATCGCCTCCAGCTGCGTGGCCAGTTGTGGATCGCAACTGGCACCGTTGAAGGTGCCGAGATTGAAGTCCGGCAGCTTGCCGTCGAACAGGTGCGGGATGATCGATCGGATCGAATGCGCATCGAACAGCAGCGCGTAACCGAACTCGGCCTTCAACCGCGCCAGCTCTTCCTGCAAGGTGCGGTGATACGGCGTCCAGATCTGCTCCAGATAGGTCGCACGCTCTTCTTTCGACGGCTCCTTGCCTTCCTTGAACAACGGAATGCCATCGAACAGCGTCGCCGGGTACAGACCGGTGGTGGCGCCGGCGTAGAGCGGTTTGTCGTCGGACGGCCGGTTCAGGTCGATGACGAACCGCGAGTACTCGGCCGCCAGAGTGCTGGCGCCCAGTTCAGCGGCGAAATCGTAGAGCTGCGGAATGTGCCAGTCGGTGTCCGGCAGGCTTTTCGCGTCCGGGATCAACCCGGCCTCGACCGCCGGGGTCAGGCGCACACCCGCGTGCGGCATGCTGATCAGCAGCGGCGCGCGACCTTGTTTGAAGTTCAGAACCTTATCCACAACCGCTCTCCTACAGACTTGATTCAACGCCGTGACGCACGACGCGTTTGTCCAGTTCACCACCCAGCCAGTACGCCAGATCCGCCGGGCGGTCGATCTGCCAGGCGACAAAATCCGCCACCTTGCCGGCTTCCAGTGAGCCGTGGGTATCAGCCATGCCCAAAGCTTGCGCCGCGTGAATCGTGGCGCCGGCCAAGGCTTCTTCCGGGGTCATGCGGAAACAGGTGCAGGCCATGTTCAGCATCAGGCGCAACGACAGCGCCGGCGAGGTGCCGGGGTTGAGGTCGCTGGCGATGGCGATTTTCACCTTGTGTTTGCGCAGGGCTTCCATCGGCGGCAACCGGGTTTCACGCAGGAAGTAGAACGCACCCGGCAACAGCACCGCGACGGTGTCGGATTCGGCCATGGCGATGGCGTCGGCTTCATCCATGAACTCCAGGTGATCGGCGGACAACGCGTGGTAGCGCGCAGCGAGGCTGGAACCGTGCAGCGACGACAATTGCTCGGCGTGCAGCTTCACCGGCAGCCCGAGTTTTTGCGCGGCGATGAACACCCGCTCGACCTGCTCCGGGGAGAACGCCAGGTATTCGCAGAACGCATCCACCGCGTCCACCAGGCCTTCGGCGGCCAAGGCCGGGAGCATTTCGGCGCAGATGTGATCGATGTAGTCGTCAGCGCGATCCTTGTATTCCGGCGGCAATGCGTGGGCGGCCAGGCATGTGCTGCGCACGCTGATCGGCAGCTCGGCGGCGAGGCGACGGATGACCCGCAAAATCTTGCGCTCGCTGGCCAGATCGAGGCCGTAGCCGGATTTCATTTCGACCGTGGTCACGCCGTCGCGCATCAGGCTTTTCAGGCGTTTTGCGGCGCTGGCGAACAGTTCGTCTTCCGAGGCTTCGCGGGTAGCGCGCACGGTGCTGGCGATGCCGCCACCAGCGGCGGCGATCTCTGCGTAGCTGACGCCTTGCAGGCGCTTCTCGAATTCGCCGCTGCGGTTGCCGCCGAACACGGTGTGGGTGTGGCAGTCGATCAGGCCGGGGGTGACCCACGCTCCTTGCAGGTCATTGACCGCCGGGTATTCGCCGGACGGCAATTGGCTGCGCGGGCCGATCCACTCGATGAGTGCACCGGACGTCACGATGGCCGCATCTTCGATGATCGAGTAGACGCCTTGCGCCATGGTTGCGACGTGGCAGTGTTGCCAGAGGGTTTTCACTGTGAGCCTCCGTTGGATTCTGTTTGGTGGGCAGCCTTCAAAAGCCCCCTCATCGGAACGCCGCCCGCCTAGCCCTCTCCCGGAGGGAGAGGGGACTGACCGCGTTGTTCTTTCGATTGTTGCCGACCTGATAGTTTGAGCCGAACTCAGGCCTGGAAGCTCACCCAGATCGGCTCCCTCTCCCTCCGGGAGAGGGCTGGGGTGAGGGGTGGCTCTTACAGGCTCGGCAGCAGTTTCGCCGGGACCAGTTCAGTCAAGATGCGCGAAGCCAGCAACTCGGTCGCCGCATTGATGTCCGGCGCGAAGAAACGGTCCTTCTCGTAGAACGGCACTTCGCGACGCAGAATCCCTCGGGCCTGTTCCAGTTTGGTCGAAGTCTTCAGCCCGTTGCGCAGGTCCAGACCCTGCACCGCCGCCAGCCATTCCACCGCGAGAATCCCGCGGGTGTTCTCGGCCATTTCCCACAGGCGCTTGCCGGCAGCCGGGGCCATCGACACGTGGTCTTCCTGGTTGGCAGAAGTCGGCAGGCTGTCCACCGAATGCGGATGGGACAGCGCCTTGTTCTCGCTGGCCAGGGCCGCAGCGGTCACCTGGGCGATCATGAAGCCGGAGTTCACGCCACCGTTGGCCACCAGGAAGGGCGGCAGTTGCGACATGTGCTTGTCCATCATCAGCGAGATACGACGCTCGCTCAAAGAACCGATTTCGGCAATGGCCAGGGCCATGTTGTCAGCGGCCATGGCCACCGGTTCGGCGTGGAAGTTGCCGCCGGAGATCACGTCGCCTTCGGCCGCGAACACCAGCGGGTTGTCGGATACGGCGTTGGCTTCGACAGCCAGCACTTCGGCGGCCTGACGGAACTGGGTCAGGCACGCGCCCATGACTTGCGGCTGGCAACGCAGCGAGTACGGGTCCTGAACCTTTTCGCAGTTCTGGTGCGAATCGGAGACTTCGCTGCGCTCACCGAGCAGATCGCGGTAAGCGGCAGCGGCGTCGATCTGGCCTTTCTGGCCACGGGCGGCGTGGATGCGTGCGTCGAACGGCGAACGCGAACCGAGCACCGCTTCGACCGTCAGACCGCCCAGCGCCAGTGCGCCGGCGAACAGGTCTTCACCTTCGAACAGACCGCGCAAAGCGAATGCGGTGGACACCTGAGTACCGTTGAGCAGCGCCAGACCTTCTTTGGCCGCCAGCGTCAGCGGGGTCAGACCGGCGACTTTCAGCGCTTCGGTCGCTTCCATCCACTCGCCCTTGTAGCGCGCCTTGCCCTCGCCCAGCAGCACCAGCGACATGTGCGCCAGCGGTGCCAGGTCACCGGAGGCACCGACCGAACCTTTCAACGGAATGTGCGGGTAAACCTCGGCGTTGATCAGCGCGATCAGCGCATCGATCACCACGCGACGGATGCCGGAGAAACCACGGCTGAGGCTGTTGACCTTGAGCACCATGATCAGGCGCACCAGCTCATCGCTGATCGGCTGGCCGACGCCGGCGGCGTGGGACAGCACCAGCGAGCGCTGGAGGTTTTCCAGGTCTTCGCTGGCGATGCGGGTCGAGGCCAGCAGGCCGAAACCGGTGTTGATGCCGTAGGCGGTGCGGTTTTCCGCGAGGATCTGCTCGACGCAGGCCACGCTGGCTTCAATCTGCGCGCTGGCGCTGTTGTCGAGGGTCAGCTTGACCGGGTTCTGATAAACGTCACGCAGTTGGGCCAGGCTCAGTTGGCCGGGGATCAGGTTCAGCGCAGTCATTTTGTGCTCCTTTTGAGAGTTTATTGTTAACTCGCCAGACGCTCCGGAGATGTCCGTTGTCCGTCGCGTCTGCCCTTTTGGGGAGCCGCGCCTTGGCACGCTGGCGTGGGTAGTTTTCAGTGCAGATTCGGTAATGCGTTGTGCAGCAGATCCGTGTCTTTCAGAACGCTTGCAGCTGCGGCGATATCCGGCGCCAGCCAGCGATCCTGATCGTAGGCCGGGACTTTTTCGCGCAGCAGTCGCCAGGCGGTATCGGTGCCGGCGCCGAAGCGTTGTTCCTTGAGAAATTCAAACGCCTGGGCCGCCAGCAAATATTCGATGGCGAGGATCTGCGTGCAGTTTTCCAGCGCGCGGTGCAGCTTCAGCGCGGCGTTGGTGCCCATGCTCAAGTGATCTTCCTGCAAGCCCGACGTGACGTAGTTGTCGAGCACTGCCGGTTGCGCCAACTGGCGGTTTTCCGCGCACAGCGACGCGGCGACGTATTGCACGATCATCATCCCGGAGTTCACCCCCGGATTGGCCACCAGAAACGCCGGCAGACCGCTGACGTGCGGGTTGATCAAACGGTCCAGACGCCGCTCGGCAATCGAGCCGATTTCAGCCATCGCAATCGCCAGCAGATCCGCCGCCAGCGCCACCGATTGTCCGTGCGGGTTGGCCTGGGACATGACACGGAAGTCGTCCGGCGTGCCCAGCAGCAACGGGTTGTCGGTGCAGCCGTTGAGTTCGGTTTCGATCTGTTTGATCGCGTGTTGCAGTTGATCGCGGGCGGCGCCGTGTACCTGCGGGATCGAGCGGATGCTCAGCGCATCCTGGGTACGAATGCCTTTGCTCGACGCAATCACTTCGCTGCCATCGAGCAAGGCGCGCAGATTGACGCCGACCTGCTGCATCCCCGGATGCGGCTTGAGCGCGATGATCTCGGCATCGAACGCGGCGATCTGGCCACGCTGAGCCTCGAAGCTCATAGCACCGATCACGTCGGCCCATTGCACCAGACGCGTGGCGTCGGCAATCGCCAGACAACCAAGGCCGGTCATGCACGGCGTGCCGTTGACCAGACACAGACCGTCCTTCGCTCCGAGTTGCACCGGTTGCAGGCCCTCTTCGGCCAGTGCCTGCTGCGCGGACACCACTTGCCCGCGATAGCTGACATTGCCCACGCCCAGCAGCGCGATGCCGATGTGCGCCATGTGGGTCAGGTAACCCACCGAACCCTGCGACGGCACTTGCGGGGTGATGCCGCGATTGAGCAGCGCCAGCAGCGCTTCGACCACCCGGCGATGAATGCCGGATTTGCCGTGGCTGTAGTTGCGGATCGCCGAGCACATGATTGCCCGGGTCTGCTCATCGGCCAGCACCGGGCCGACGCCGCAGGCATGGCTGAGCAAGGTGTTGCGCGACAGCTGGCTGAGCTGTTCGTCTTTCAGCGAAACGTTGCACAGCGCACCGAGCCCGGTGTTCACGCC
Source organism: Pseudomonas fluorescens (assembly GCF_030344995.1). Taxonomy (GTDB): domain Bacteria; phylum Pseudomonadota; class Gammaproteobacteria; order Pseudomonadales; family Pseudomonadaceae; genus Aquipseudomonas; species Aquipseudomonas fluorescens_BF. Next base: position 686,340 of record NZ_CP128260.1, on the reverse strand, counting down.
ATAGGCACGCTCGCCGCTGGCGACGATGCGCTGGACGATGCCCTGCGCGTTTTCAATGCGCGCCCAGGTCTGCGCCGACAGCTCGAGCTGCGCGCCGTGACGGGCGACTGCGACCACATCCTGCCAACGCATCGGAGCGTCGGCGATAACGATTTTTTCAGCCTGGGACATCACTTACCTCAACCATAATTTTGATGCAGCTTCACCGGCCTCATCGCTGGCAAGCCAGCTCCCACAGAATCTCCGGTGCTCACACAATCCCTGTGGGAGCGGGCTTGCCCGCGATGAGGCCAGTCTGTGCACTGCAAAACTCAGATCAGACCACCGCCGCCCGCCGCTGTACGAAGCGATCGACATATTCGTCTGCCGGCGAATGCAGGATCTCTTTCGGCGTGCCGACCTGGATCAGGCGGCCGTCCTTGAGGATTGCGATGCGGTTGCCGATGCGCACGGCCTCGTCGAGGTCGTGGGTGATGAAGACGATGGTCTTGTGCAGGGTTTTTTGCAGCTCCAGCAACTGATCCTGCATCTCGGCGCGGATCAGCGGATCCAGCGCACTGAACGCTTCGTCCATCAGGATGATGTCGGTGTCCGCCGCCAGGGCGCGGGCCAGGCCCACACGCTGGCGCATGCCGCCGGAGAGCTGGTGCGGGTATTTGTTTTCGTAGCCCTTGAGGCCCACGGTGTTGATCCAGTGCAGCGCACGTTCGGCGCACAGCTGCTTGGTCTCGCCACGCACTTTCAGGCCGTAGGCGACGTTGTCGAGCACGGTCTTGTGCGGCAGCAGGCCGAAGCTCTGGAACACCATGCTGATCTTGTGCCGGCGAAATTCGCGCAGGGCTTCCATGTCGTATTGCAGGATGTCCACGCCGTCCACCAGGATCGCGCCGCTGGTCGGGTCGATCAGGCGGTTGAAGTGGCGCACCAGCGTCGATTTGCCGGAGCCGGAGAGACCCATGATCACGAAGATCTCGCCAGTGCCGATGCTCAGGGACAAGTCGTTGACCCCGACCACACAACCGGTTTCGTTCAGCACCTGATCCTTGGTCTTGCCCTGGCCGACCATCGCCAGGGCGTCCGAGGCGCGGTTGCCGAAAATCTTGAAGACGTTTTTGACTTCGATCTTGCTCACGGTTGCGTTGCTCATTTGCTCACCTCATGCCGTGGCCGACCATACGCCTGGGTAATGCGGTCGATGACCACTGCGAGAATCACGATCGCCAGACCGGCTTCCAGGCCGCGTCCGACGTTGAGGGTCTGAATGCCCACCAGCACATCTTCACCCAGGCCACGGGCGCCGATCATCGAGGCGATTACCACCATCGACAGGGCCATCATGGTGGTCTGGTTGATCCCGGCCATGATGCTCGGCAGGGCCAGCGGCAGTTGCACGCCGAACAGTTGCTGCCAGCGGTTGGCGCCGAAGGCGTTGATCGCTTCCATCACTTCGCCGTCGACCTGGCGGATGCCCAGATCGGTCAGACGGATCAGCGGCGGCGCGGCGTAGATCACGGTGGCGAAAATCGCCGGCACCTTGCCCAGGCCGAACAGCATCAGCACCGGAATCAGGTACACGAAACTCGGCATGGTCTGCATGATGTCGAGCAGCGGCATCAGCACCGAACGCAGGCGATTGCTGCGCGCCGAGAGAATCCCCAGCGGTACGCCGATCAGTACCGAAATGACCGTCGCCACCATCATCAGCGCGAGGGTCTGCATCAACTTGTCCCACAGACCGACAGCGCCGACCAGGAACAACAGACCGACGATCACGGCGGTGGTCACGACCTTGCGCGTGGCGTGCCAGGCCACGACACCGACGATGGCCAGCATCAACCACCACGGTGCGGCGCGCAGCAGGCCTTCAAGATTGACGATGGCCCACAGCAGGGTGTCGGAGATATGGCGGAACACATCGCCGTAGTTGGTGACCAGCGCATCGACCCAACCGTTGACCCAGTCGGCGATGGAAAAGGTAAAGCTTTCGGGAAACATAAGCGGCTCTCAATCAGGAAACTCAATCAAGCGATTGCGGCGAACACCCCGGCCAGCCTCTCGGTTGGCCGGGAGGAATTCGACCTACAGCGCCGCGTCGATTTTCTTGGCAGCGTCTTCACTCACCCACGCATGCCAGACCTCAGGATGTTCCTTGAGGAAGATTTTCGCCAGTTTTGGCGACTCGATACGTTCCTTCGCCATACGGCCCAGGTTCTGGTTCAACAGATCGATCGGAAGGTTGACCTTTTCCAGCACAGCCACCAGTTCCGGGGCTTCGTCGTGGAAGGTCTTGGACAGGCCGACCTTGATGCTCACGCTCTTGTCGACGCCCGCTTTTTCTTCCAGTTTCACCGCGTCGATCTGGCCCATCAGCGGGGTTGGCGACCAGTAGTAGAACAGGATCGGCTCGCCACGCTTGTAGCTCGACAGCACGGCCGCATCCAGCGCTGGGCCGGTGCCCGGGCGGAAGTTGGTGTAGCTGTTTTCCAGGCCATAGCTTTTCAGCATTTCGCTGTTGTCCAGCTCGCAGGTCCAGCCGGCCGGGCAGTTGTAGAAGCGGCCCTTGGAAGGCTCTTCGGCGTCCTTGAAGACGGCGGCGTATTTGCCCAGGTCGGCGATGTTTTTCAGGTCCGGCGCCTTGGCTTCCAGCTTGCGCTTGGCATCGCCTTCGATCACGTAGCGCGGCACGTACCAGCCTTCGATCGCACCCACCACCGGGGCGCCGACACCGACGACCTTGCCGGCCTTCTCGGCCTTGTTCCAGACCTCGCTGCGGCCGACCCATTCTTCGGCGAAGATCTGGATGTCGTTGCTGCTCAGGGCGTTTTCCATGGTGATGGAGTTGCCCGGCAGGCTGTCGGTCTTGCAGTCGTAACCTTTCTCCAGCACCACCTGCAGAACGTCGGTCAGCAGCATGCCGCTTTCCCAGTTCAGGCCGGCGAATTTCACCGGTTTGCCGGACTCGCACCAGCCGGCGGCCTGGGTTGCGCCGGCGCTGGCCAGCAGGCCCATGGAAAGCAATGTGGTCAGCAGGGTCTTGTTCGATTTCATTGTTGTGACGCTCCTAATCATGAATTGGCTTACGGCAGTCAAGAGGCATCCAGCCCTGTCCACGTCCAAATCAGGCCTGCGCCGCAGCGCGACCGGCCCCGCTTGTTTTAGGTTGTACAACGCTGTCCTGCTCGACGGGCAGAATCAGTCGATCGGGTACGGTGCCGTGCCATTTTTTCGCGCAGACGTAATACAGCGCTGCGGGCAACACGAGACCGATGATCCAGGAAATATCCACATCCCCCAGGGCCGCTACCAATGGACCGGTATAGAACTTGGTGGAAATGAACGGCAGTTGCACCAGCACCCCGAACACATAAACGCTGATACCGAGGAGGTTCCAGCGGCCATAGCGACCGTTCGGATCCGCCAGCGCCGGTACGTCGTAGCGCTCGCGGGTGATGCAGTAGTAGTCCACCAGGTTGATCGCGCTCCACGGCGTGAAGAATGCCAGCAGGAACAGGATGAAGGACTTGAACGCACCGAGGAACGAATGCTGGCCGAGCAGCGCAATCAGGGTCGCCGCGCCGACGATCACCAGCACGAACACCAGACGCTGCATCCGGGTGACCGTCAGGTGGCCACGGAAGCCGCTGATGATGGTCGCGATGCACATGAAGCTGCCGTAGGAGTTCAGGGTGGAGATGGTGACCTTGCCGAACGCGATGCTGAAATACAGCAGCGCGGCGGTGGCACCGGTCCCGCCCAGACCGACGATGTAGGCGACTTCATGACCGGCGAATTGCCCGTTGGCCGAAGCGGCCGCGAACACACCGAGGATCATCGCCACCTGCGCACCAATCACCGAACCGGCACCGGCGGCGAAGAAGGTTTTCACCGAAGACACCTTGCTCGGCAGGTAGCGCGAGTAGTCCGCCACGTATGGGCCGAAAGCGATCTGCCAGGAGGCCGCGAGGGACACCGCCAGCAGGAAACTGCTCCAGCTGAAGTGACGGATTTCCAGAAGTGCGCCGACGTCCACCTGACTCATCAGACGGCTGAACAGGTACACGAAAGCAATCACGCCAATGGCGCTGGCGATGCGGCCGATCCAGTGAATAACCCGATAGCCGAGCACCGTGACCACGACGATGACGCTGGCGAACAGAAGGATGCCGACGGTATCGCTGACCCCGAACAACTGGCCCAGCGCCTGACCCGACAACACGGTACCGGTCGCGGTGAAACCGAGATACATCAGGCACACCAGCACGATCGGTATCGCCGCGCCGTAGACGCCGAACTGCACCCGGCTGGAAATCATCTGCGGCAGGCCAAGCTTCGGCCCTTGCGCCGCGTGCAGCGCCATCACCCCGCCGCCCAGCAGTTGACCGATCAGCAGACCGATCAACGACCAGAACACATCGCCGCCCAGCACCACGGCCAGGGCCCCGGTGACAATCGCGGTGATTTGCAGGTTGGCACCCATCCACAGGGTGAACTGACTGAACAGACGACCGTGTCTTTCCGCTTCCGGGATGTAGTCGATCGAACGCCTTTCGATCAACGGTTTACTGCCTGCACGATCGGTGTTGCCTGCCATGATTCAACCTCTGTGGATTGTTCTGGATTTTGTTGTTTTGGTTCCTGTAGGAGTGAGCCTGCTCGCGATGAGGGCGGTTCATGCAACATTTTCGTTGACTGACAAACCGCTATCGCGAGCAGGCTCGCTCCCACAGGGCAAGCATTACTTGCCGGTGATCATCGGCAGGTTCAGCCCTTGTTCCTTGGCGCAATCGATGGCGATCTGGTAACCGGCATCGGCGTGACGCATGACGCCGGTGCCCGGGTCGTTGTGCAGCACGCGAGCGATTCGCTCGGCCGCTTCGTCAGTACCGTCGCAGACAATCACCATGCCCGAGTGCTGGGAGAAGCCCATGCCGACGCCGCCGCCGTGGTGCAGGGACACCCAGGTCGCACCGCTCGCGGTGTTCAACAGAGCATTCAGCAGCGGCCAGTCGGAGACTGCGTCGGAGCCGTCCTGCATCGATTCGGTTTCACGGTTCGGGCTGGAGACCGAGCCGGAGTCGAGGTGGTCGCGACCGATCACGATCGGTGCCGACAGCTCGCCGCTGCGGACCATTTCGTTGAACGCCAGACCGAGCTTGGCGCGCAGGCCCAGGCCAACCCAGCAGATACGCGCCGGCAGACCCTGGAAGCTGATGCGCTCGCGCGCCATGTCCAGCCAGTTGTGCAGGTGGGCGTCGTCCGGGATCAGCTCTTTGACTTTGGCGTCGGTCTTGTAGATGTCCTGCGGATCACCCGACAGCGCAGCCCAGCGGAACGGACCGATGCCACGGCAGAACAGCGGACGGATGTAGGCCGGTACGAAGCCCGGGAAATCGAATGCGTTTTCGACGCCTTCTTCCTGAGCCATCTGACGGATGTTGTTGCCGTAGTCGAAGGTCGGCACGCCCATTTTCTGGAAGTCGAGCATGGCTTTGACGTGGACGGCCATCGATTGCTTGGCGGCCTTGACCACAGCGGCTGGCTCGGTCTTGGCGCGGGCGCGGTATTCGTCCCAGGTCCAGCCGGCCGGCAGGTAACCGTTGAGCGGGTCGTGGGCGCTGGTCTGGTCGGTGACCATGTCCGGGCGCACGCCGCGCTTGACCAGTTCCGGAAGGATTTCAGCGGCGTTGCCGCACAGGGCGATGGAAACGGCCTTGCCTTCGGAGGTGTATTTGGCGATGCGGGCCAGCGCGTCGTCGAGGTCTTTGGCCTGCTCGTCGACATAGCGGGTCTTGAGGCGGAAATCGATGCTGATCTGCTGGCATTCGATGTTCAGCGAGCAGGCACCGGCGAGGGTCGCGGCCAGTGGCTGGGCGCCGCCCATGCCGCCGAGGCCGGCGGTCAGTACCCACTTGCCGGTGAGGTTGTCGTTGTAGTGCTGGCGACCGGCTTCAACGAAGGTTTCGTAGGTGCCCTGAACGATGCCCTGGCTGCCGATGTAGATCCAGCTGCCGGCGGTCATCTGGCCATACATGGCCAGGCCTTTGGCGTCGAGTTCGTTGAAGTGTTCCCAGGTCGCCCAGTGTGGCACCAGGTTGGAGTTGGCGATCAGTACGCGCGGGGCGTTGCTATGGGTCTTGAACACGCCGACCGGCTTGCCCGATTGCACCAGCAGGGTTTCGTCTTCGTTGAGGTTGGTGAGGCTCTCGACGATCTTGTCGTAGCACTCCCAGTTACGCGCCGCGCGGCCGATGCCACCGTAGACCACCAGCTCTTTCGGGTTCTCGGCGACTTCCGGGTCGAGGTTGTTCATCAGCATGCGCAGCGGCGCTTCGGTCAGCCAGCTCTTGGCGGTCAGCTTGTTGCCGCGGGCGGCGCGGATTTCGACGTTACGGAATTTTGTAGGCTTATTGTCAGTCACGAAAAAGACTCCTCAGCGATCAATTCAAACCAACCCTGGCAGTGGGCAAGCAGCCTGTGCGCATCAGTGCGCGACAAGCGAATCAGTGGACGCTGCGGAGAGTCTCAATCGACTCATACGCATACGTCTTTACTTGTACATACAAGCATATGCAATCAAGCGGCCAACTTGTTGGAGGACCGTTCAACAAAAATCCCGGACAGGGCTGCAGAGCGCCTGAATCAAGGGCTCTGGCGTTCATGAATTTTTTTGCGGGGGAGACTGAGGGTGGCGAGAGGTTGTTACGAAAGCGTGGTTTTGCGCCACGCTGGGGCGTTCGGTAACAAGTTGGTGCGCATTTCGGGAACGTCGGGACGAAAAAAAACCGCTGCTTTCAAAGCAGCGGTTTTTGATCCTTCCCACGCAGAGCGTGTGAAGGAATCAGCGTGGGGACAGTTCGATCACGCAGCAGCCGGCATTGACGGCGATCTCGGTCAAACCGGTGTTACCGTCCAGTTGCAGGCAGTCATGGCGGCCGAGTTGCGAGGCGCTGTCACCGACCGTGACCTCCAGCAGTTCGCTGACGCTGAAGACCAGCACGGTGCTTGCCGAACTGAAAAACCGCTGCTCGCCGTCCAGCCATTGCAGGCGTGCGCTGTAACGCTGGGGCGAGTAGATCAGGTTGAAGTCGCGGATCGCGCCGCCGAGCAAGGTGCAGGACACCTGGCTTTCGCCGCTGAAGGCAAACGGGTCGAGGGGTAACAACGGCCGGGTATCGTCGCCGTCGACACACAGGGTCATGCCGTCGCCCTGCAATACCGTGATGACCCGCTGGTAACCGGCGAAGGTCGAGAAGCCGCCGGATTCGGCGATGTCGGCAATCGACAGGCGCCAGCCAAATCCGTCGAGACCGGCGCCGGCGTCTCGGGTGATTTCCTCGGTGCTGCCGCCGCCGTTTTTCCACGGCATGCGGGGGTAGCCTTCGGCGCGTAGAACCTTCAACTCGCTCATTTATGCTCTCTATTTATGCTTTTTATTTATGAAACCGACCTTCCAAACGATGACGGGAACCGGGGTGAATCAGGCGCGCCGCCGTCACCGGCTGACGACCCGACCAGGTACGGCGGCGGATCAGCAGGCAAGGCTCGCCTTTCTCGATCTGCAGCAATTTGCATTCGGACGCTTCGGCAAGGATCGCTTCGACCACGTGTTCGCCTTCGGTCAGCGGCGCGACCTGGTTCAGATAGGCGTAAGGCGTTTGCAGGGTGAAGTCCTGCTTGAGGTATTCCGGGGCGACCAGCGCGTTGACGAAACGGTCTTCGATCTGCACCGGAATGTCGTTTTCGTAGTGCACGATCAGCGAGTGAAAGACTTTCTGCCCTTCGCGCATGTCCAGCGCCAGCGCGCGCTCGGAACCGGCGGCCTCTTCTTCCAGGGTGATCACCTGGCAAGTGTGGCGATGGCCTCGCGAGGCGATTTCGTCGGCGATGTTGTGCACTTCGAACAGCGCGGACTGGCTCTTCGGTTCGGCGACAAAAGTGCCGACGCCTTGCATGCGTACCAACAGACCGTCGGCGGTCATTTCCCGCAGCGCGCGGTTGATGGTCATGCGGCTGAAACCCAACTGGCTGACCAGCTCGCTTTCCGACGGCACGCGGTAATGCGGCGGCCAGTTACCGCTGTCGATCTGCTGGGTGATCATCTGTTTGACGCGGGCGTACAAGGGCGCCGGACTGTCGCCCATGTTCGCGGCCAACGGGGAGACTGGAGGCGGAGTCGGCACGGTGGATCCCTGTTCATTGGATGAAAGTTGCTAGCTTGCCGGAGTTTACCGGGCAGGCAAACGTCTGTATATGTATATACAAATAACACACGATGGGGTGCTGAACCATGTCCGCCTTCTTTGCCGAACGCGCGCTGCTGCCTAACGGATGGGCCAACAATGTACGTCTCGAGGTCAGCGCCGAAGGCGTGTTGACCCGAATCCAGGCCGACTCCACCGCAGACGGCGCCGAACGGCTGAGCGGTCCGCTGCTGCCGGGGATGCCGAATCTGCACTCCCACGCGTTCCAGCGAGCGATGGCGGGACTGGCGGAAGTGGCCGGCAATCCCAACGACAGTTTCTGGACCTGGCGCGATCTGATGTATCGGCTCGTCGGAAAAATCAGCCCCGACCAGCTCGGTGTGATTGCCCGTCAGCTGTACATCGAAATGCTCAAGGCCGGTTACACCTCGGTCGCCGAATTCCATTACGTCCACCACGATAACAACGGCCAGCCGTACGCCGACCCGGCCGAACTGGCGTTGCGTATCAGCCAGGCGGCCAGCTCCGCCGGCATCGGTCTGACCTTACTTCCGGTGCTCTACAGCCACAGCGGTTTCGGCGGCCAGACGCCGAACGAAGGCCAGCGCCGTTTCATCAACAGCACCGAAAATTACCTGAAACTGCAATCGCGTCTGCAACCTCTGCTGGCGCAGCAGAAGGCGCAATCGCTGGGCCTGTGCTTCCACTCCTTGCGCGCGGTCACGCCGCAGCAGATCAGCGAAGTGCTGGCAGCCAGCGACAAGCAATGCCCAGTGCATATCCACATCGCCGAACAGCAGAAGGAAGTCGACGACTGCCTGAGCTGGAGCGGTCGTCGCCCGCTGCAATGGCTGTACGAAAACAACGAAGTCGATCAGCGCTGGTGCCTGGTCCACGCGACCCACGCCAATCCGGAAGAAGTCACGCTGATGGCCAAGAGTCGCGCCATCGCCGGCCTGTGCCTGACCACCGAGGCCAACCTCGGCGACGGGATTTTCCCAGCGGTGGATTTCCTCGCTCAGGGCGGGCGCATGGGCATCGGCTCCGACAGCCATGTGTCGTTGAGCGTGGTGGAAGAACTGCGCTGGTTGGAATACGGCCAGCGCCTGCGCGATCAGCGGCGCAACCGCTTGTATGGCGCGGATCAGCCGATGGTCGGCCGCACGCTGTATGACGCAGCGCTGGATGGTGGCGCTCAGGCCCTGGGCCAGCCGATCGGTGCGCTGGAAGTCGGCAAGCGTGCCGACTGGATCGTGCTCGATGGCAGCGATCCCTATCTGGCCACGGCCAGCGGTGACGGGATTCTCAATCGCTGGCTGTTTGCCGGTGGCGATCGTCAGGTGCGCGATGTGCTGGTCAACGGTCAGTGGGTGGTGCGCGAGGGGCGACATGCCGGGGAGGAGGACAGCAATCGCGCCTTCACCCAGGTTCTGCGAGAGCTATTGGGCTGACACAAAAAAACCTGTGGAGGGCAACCTCCACAGGTTTTTTGTTGCGCGTCAGTTGGACGTCTTGGCCATCTGCTGATCCGACGTACGCCAGATCAGGCGCGTGGTGTCGTAACCCTGCTGACGCGCCTTGCTCAGCAATTCCTCACGCACCACACCGTTGACGGTCGGCGTGCGCGACAACAGCCACAGGTAGCGACGACTCGGGTCGCCGACGAGGGCGGTCTTGTAGTCATCGCTGACATACAGCACCCAGTATTGACCCTTCGCCACACCCGGAATCAGACGCGAGAACCAGGTATCGAACTCGACCCACAGCTTGTCGGTCTTGCCCGGCACCTGTGGATAAGCCGTGCCTTTGACTTCTTCCCACGTCCAGTCCGCCGTCAGGCAGCGGTTGTACACCGCGACATTGCCGTCGGGCTTGAGCGAGTAACGGGCTTCGGATTGCGCGCAATTGCGCTGGAAATACATCGGCAGACGCGCCAGTTCGTACCAGGTGCCCTGGTAACGCTTGAGATTGACACTGTTGACCGTCTTCGGCGCCAGCGGATCTTCACCGGTCGTGGCGCAGCCGGCCAATACCAGGCCGGCAAAAAGGACAAGCAATAACCGCTTCATTGTTTTTCTCCCGTGGGCGCGGAGCCCCGGTTTACTTCAGGCCTTGGCCGGAAAACATCAGCACTTTGTCACCGGCGTACTGCACGCTGATAAAGCTGTTCTTGTCGCCCCAGGTGCAACTGGACATGCCGAGCGCGCCCGAGCAATCGGTGGGCTTGCCGAGCAGCGTCTCCACTTCGGCCTTGGCCATGCCGGCCGAGAGCTTCGAATAGTTTTCCTGATTGACCTTGCTGCATGCGGCCAACAGCACGCAAAACGACAGCAGGGCGATAGATCGCAGCGACATGGTGTAACTCCTGGAACGGAAGGGGGATGGCATGGCGCCAACCAGAAGCTTAGAAGAGAAAACCCCTGTCTGGTTCCCTGGGAGGCCGGCTATTTGTTAGCCCGCTCGTCCGGCTTTCGCCGGTAAATCAGACAGTTTGTAAGGCTATTGAGCATTTCGTCGCATTTCGCAAAAGGCGCCTAATCTTTGGCGCGCAGCGGTCGAAATAAGAGCAGCGCAAAGCCCGATAGTGTGGCAAATTGCCGCCCTTTCTTGACCAGCCCCTTCGCGGTAGCTCACTTAATGACCAGAAACATGAAATTCAGCCACAAGATCTTGTTGGCTGCCGCCCTCGTGGTGGCCGTTGCGTTCGCCTGTTTCATTTTGTTCAACGACTATCGCCAGCGCGAAGCCCTGCAAAGCAGCACCGAATCGTCGATGCAGGAACTGGGCAGCCTGACCACCAGCAACATCCAGACCTGGCTGGAAAGCCGCATCCAGTTGCTGCAATCGATGGCGCAGCAGGTTGTCGCCGACGGCAACGCCCCGGCCAGCCTGAAACGCATCATCGACCTGCCCGCCTACACCGGCAATTTCCAGCTCAGCTACTTCGGTGGCGCCGACGGCGTGATGTTCTCGGTCCCGGCCGGCAACCGCGCGCCGGATTACGATCCGCGCGCCCGTGGCTGGTACAAGGCAGCCAACACTGCGCAACAGACCATCGTCACCGAACCGTACATCGCCGCCTCGTCGGGCAAACTGGTGATCACCGTCGCCACCCCGGTGCAGCGCCAGGGCCAGATGATCGGTGTGGCCGGCGCCGACATTGATCTGTCCAGCGTCAGCGCGATCATCAACTCACTGAACTTCGGCGGCCATGGTCACGCGTTCATCGTCAGTGCCGACGGCAAGATCCTGATCCACCCGGACAGCAAACTGGTGCTCAAGACCCTCGCCGAGGCCTACCCCAACGGTGCGCCGAAAGTCAGCCCGGGTCTGAAAGAAGTCGAGTTCGATGGCAAGACCCAGTTGATCTCCTTCACCCATGTCAACGGCGTACCGTCGGCTGACTGGTACGTGGCGCTGGTGCTGGACAAGGACACCGCGTTCTCGATGCTCAGCGAATTCCGCACCTCGGCGCTGATCGCGATGGTCATCGCCGTGGTGATCATCATCGCCCTGCTCGGCATGCTGATCCGCGTGCTGATGCAGCCGCTGCTGACCATGGGCCGCGCCATGCACGACATCGCCGAAGGCGAAGGTGACCTGACCAAGCGCCTGACCATCCACGGCCATGATGAGTTCGGCGCGCTGGGGCTGTCGTTCAACCGTTTCGTCGAGCGCATCCACACCTCGATCCGCGAAGTCTCCTCGGCCACCGGCCAAGTCAACGAAGTCGCTCTGCGCGTGGTCGCAGCGTCGAACTCGTCGATGTTCAACTCCGACCAGCAGGCCTCGCGCACCAACAGCGTGGCCGCCGCGATCAACCAGCTCGGCGCCGCCGCCCAGGAAATCGCCCAGAACGCCGCCCTCGCCTCGCAACATTCCAGCGATGCGCGCAGCCTGGCCGAAGACGGCCAGCAGGTTGTGGATAAAACCATCCACGCGATGCAACAGCTGTCGGCGAAGATCAGCGACTCCTGCGGCAACATCGAAACCCTGAACAGCAACACCGTGAACATCGGGCAGATTCTGGAAGTGATCACCAGCATCTCCCAGCAGACCAACCTGCTGGCACTCAACGCCGCCATCGAAGCGGCCCGTGCCGGTGAGGCCGGTCGTGGTTTCGCCGTGGTCGCCGACGAAGTCCGCAACCTGGCGCACCGCACCCAGGATTCGGCGCAGCAAGTGCAGAAGATGATTGAAGAGCTGCAAGTCGGCGCGCGTCAGGCGGTCGGCATCATGACCGAGAGCCAGCGTGAGAGCGAAAGCAGCGTCGGCATCGCCAACCAGGCCGGCGAACGCCTGGGCAGCGTGACCCAGCGCATCGGCGAGATCGACGGCATGAATCAGTCGGTGGCGACCGCGACGGAAGAGCAGACGGCGGTGGTCGAGTCGATCAACGTTGATATCAACGAGATCAACACGCTGAACCAGGAAGGTGTGGAGAACTTGCAGGCGACGTTGCGCGCTTGTGCGGATCTGGAGCAGCAGGCTGCTCGACTAAAGCAGTTGGTGGGCAGCTTCAGAATCTGAAGATCAAGAGCTTACCCCCTCACCCCAACCCTCTCCCCCAAGGGGGCGAGGGGGAAAGGGAGCCGATCTCCATGCCTTTCAAATCCGGAGTTCGACTCTGGACCTTCAGGTCGACGTATCACGACCAAACACCTCGGTCAGTCCCCTCTCCCTCCGGGAGAGGGTTAGGGTGAGGGCCGCTTTTGAGGTTGCCGAAAATCGCCCTAAAACCGCGAACCTGGCTCTTTCAAAAACGCCAACTCCTCAACCGTAGACTCCCGCCCCAACACCGCATTGCGATGCGGAAACCGTCCAAACCGCGCAATCACCCGCTGATGCCGCTCGGCATAATCCAGGTTGTCGGCAAACACCCCGCGCTCCGCCTCCGGCTGCTCAGCCACCAGTTCGATGAATCGCGAGACCGCTTCATTCTGCACCGCAAGGTTTTCGCAGTGTTCGAAGACGAGGTAGATGAAGAGTCGCTGGATCGGTTTCAACTGCCGATCGAAGTCTGCAGCAATCCCCTGAGCAACCAGTTTCTGCGCCCGTAGATCGCCGGAAAAAGCCTTGGGCGTATCGCGAAAGATCATTCGCGGCAGTTGATCGAGCAACAACACCACCGCCAGCCAACCTTCGGGACGTTGCGTCCACTCGGTCAATTCGCCAGCGAGGGCCTGATCGACAAAGACCCCGAAACGCTCACGCGCTTCGAGGTCCTGGCTGTCTTTCTTGCCGAACCACAACCCGCCCTGTTGCGCCGTCACTTCAGTAGCCGATTCGGAGTGTCCGAACCACCAATCGAGCAACGGCTGCCAGGGCGCGTTCATGGTTTACTCCTTGTGGTAGGCCGTAGCGCGAGCGACTTCTTCTTTCGAGCCGAGGAACACCGCTACGCGCTGGTGCAGGCCTTCAGGCTGGATGTCGAGGATGCGCTGGTGACCGTCGGTGGAAGCGCCGCCCGCCTGTTCCACCAGGAACGACATCGGGTTGGCTTCGTACATCAGGCGCAGTTTGCCCGGCTTGGACGGCTCGCGGCTGTCGCGCGGATACATGAACAGACCGCCACGGGTCAGGATGCGGTGCACGTCGGCAACCATTGCCGCGACCCAACGCATGTTGTAGTTCTTTTTCAGCGGGCCTTCTTCACCAGCCAGCAGTTCCGAAACGTAGCGCTGTACCGGAGCTTCCCAGTGACGCTGGTTGGACATGTTGATGGCGAATTCCTGGGTGGATTCAGGAATGGTGATGTCTTCGTGGGTCAAGACGAAGCTGCCCATTTCGCGGTCCAGGGTGAAGCCCTTCACGCCGTTGCCCAGGGTCAGGATCAACATGGTCTGCGGACCGTAGATCGCGTAACCGGCCGCGACCTGCTGAGTACCAGGCTGCAGGAAGGCCTTTTCGTTCAGGGCTTCGTTCTGGCTCAGGTATTCGTTCGGGCAGCGCAGTACCGAGAAGATGGTGCCGACCGGGGCGTTGATGTCGATGTTCGACGAACCGTCCAGCGGGTCGAATACCAGCAGGTAGGCGCCTTTCGGGTACTTGCCCGGGATCTGGTAGGCGTTGTCCATTTCTTCGGACGCCATACCGGCCAGGTGACCGCCCCACTCGTTGGCTTCGAGCAGGATTTCGTTCGACAGCACGTCGAGCTTCTTCTGCACTTCGCCTTGCACGTTTTCCGTGCCCATGCTGCCCAGAACGCCGCCCAGGGCGCCTTTGGACACGGCGTGGCTGATTTCTTTACAGGCGCGCGCCACCACTTCGATCAGGAAACGCAGATCGGCAGGAGTGTTGTTGCTGCGGGTCTGCTCAATCAAATAGCGACTCAGGGTAACGCGGGACATGGACGGCTCCGGTGGAATGGGGGGCTAAAAACCCGCGCAGTTTACAGGGAGTCTGAAACCGTAGCGAGCAATGACGCCCGGTAACGTGCGTCGGGTGCAATTCCTGCTATCAGACGTGATCGAACCGAGAGAGTTCAGGCACCGGATTCAGCGTAGTTGGAAACCCGACGGGTGTAGAGGCCACCCCCGTCCTATTCACGACTTGGCCGGCGGCTTGCGCAGCAGACTGAAGGCCATCGCGGCCAGAAACAGCACACTGAGCAGCAACACCGCCCACAGGCCGAACTTCTTCCAGTTGGTGTCCGCCGTGGCCGAGGTGGTGGCCGTCGAAGTCTGGGTCGCCAGCGCTTCGCCCTGCACCGTAGCCTTGCCCAGTGTGGCCAGTTTCTCCGGTTTGAAATCGGGGATCAGCGTGGTCAGCGGCAGGTTCGCCGTCTTCACGGTCGGATTGCCCAGCGCCAGGCTGTACGGCCCTTCGCCACGGGCAAGGAAGATCACCTGAGTGGCGCGCACCGCGTATTTCACGCTCGGCGCCTGCTCGCCGAGACCGCCGCCGCGTTCGTCGACCGTCAGTTTCAACTGCTGCACGGTCTGGCCGTAGAGCTGCAATTCGTTCTGCACCACGTCCTGGCCATTCTGGGTCAGGCGATAGAGCAAGCCGCTGCTCAGCGGTTGCCACGGCAGACTGCTTTCGCGACGTCCCGACAGGGTCACCGGTGCCAGGCTGTTGGCCTGTTTCAGTTCGACCTGCACCCGCTCGATGTTCAGCCCCATCGGCAGCTGCCAGGTGTATTCCCCGGCCTTGGTGCTGCTGCCGGCCAGCGCCGGCGACCAGACCAGTGGCAGCGGCAGGTTGCGCGGGTCGCTGCTTTTCAGTTGCGCCGACGTCAGGACCGGCGCCGAGGCCGGCGAATCCCACAGCAGACGCAGATACCGCGCCGATTGCCCCGGCAGCGCCACTTCATGCTGCTCGACCCGTTCGTCGGCAAAGGTCAGGCGCGCGACCTGGCCTTCGCCCCAGGCTTTCCAGTGCTGCAAGTCGTCGCTGGCCTCGATGCTGAAACGCTGGAAGCCGTCGCGCTCGCTGGTCCAGTCGAGGATCAGTTGCTGCAACGGTGCCTTGATCGCACTCGCGTCGAGCAGCCAGCCGCGCAGCACTTCTTCCCCGGCTTCGAGCTGACTGGAAGGCTGCACTTCCACCAGCGTGCCAGTGGTGGTGGATTGCACGCGCACGCTTGGCGCCCGCTCGGTGGCATCCGCCGAGTTGTACAGCGGGAACCACTTCACCTCATGCAACTGGCCGTCGTCGCGGGTCTGCGCCGATTCCCGGGCCAGCGCATAGGCCTGCGGCTCTCCGGCGGCGTTGAATACCCGCAGGTCGCTGAGATCGGTCTGACGCGCCTGCAACTGCACGCTCAGCGGCAGTTCGAGGCGATACCACGGGCCTGCGCCACTGACCGACAACGGCACCTGCGCGGCGAAGTCCGCCGGTTTTTCCTGGGCGCCGGCCGTCATGGCCACGCCCAGCAACAGCCACCCGAGATTAAGCTTGCGACTCAAGACGACACTCCTTCGGTTTCCGGGGCCGGTTTGTCCGCCGCCGGTACAGCTTCGACGCGTTTGGGCGGCAGCGGCGCAAAGTAGCCCACCACCAGCAGCAACACGCCGACGCCGATGAACGAAACGATCCGGGCCAGTCCGCCACGGTTGCTCAATTCGACAAAAATCAGTTTGGCCACCACCAGCGCAATCAGCGCCGCGCCGATCAGCCACACTTCGCGGCGATGGCGCAGGTGCCCGCCGATCATCAGTCCGAGCGCCATCAGCGTCCAGACGATGGACAGACCGGCCTGCACCAGCATCGATTCGAGCAGCAGATCCAGCTCGAACGGAATCCCCGCCCAATGGTGCGCGGCGCGGGTCACCAGCGCAGTGCAGAACGCGAACAGCGAAATACCGGCAATCAGTTGCGTCGCGTATGCCGCGTAATCCTGGCGGATCGACAGCTCGGCAACGGCGCTGCGCGACCAGACGTAGACACCGAACAGCGCAAACAGCAGACCCAATTCCAGCGGGTTGAGCAGCGGCACATAAGGCAGCGGCTCGGGATTGCCATCGCTGACGCCATTGGCCAGCCAGAACCAGACGAGCATCAGCACCGCCAGCGGCGCCGCCGCGTACAGGCGATATTCGCGAGGGAATGCCGCCACCGGCCACGGCCACTGACGCGGCGCAGCCATCAGCAACAGATACACGCTCGGCAAAATCGCCCAGCCCAGCCAGCGCCAGGCGTTGTACTGCTCGGACAACAGCAGCAGGCCGTAGCGCAACTCCAGCGCCAGCACGCCGATCAGCAACCAGCAACCGAGCACATGCGCCGTGCTCAAGGCCCGCGCCGGCAGCATCGGTGCCAGACGCCGCAGGCTGATGAAATGCACGACGAACACCGCCGCCCACGCCAGCCAGCCGAAATCCGCCGCCGGGTGATAGCGAGAATGCCACGCACCGAGCAACACCAGTCCGGCTGCGGGAACCAGCACGGTGCAGAGCAACCCGAGCGACGGCCATTTCAGACGCAAGGCCAACAGCGTCCACAGCGCGACGCTCAGCGCGGCGACCAGCAGCAACAGTGGCGCCTGCAGATTCAGCGGCGCAAACCGCAGCACTTCGCTGACCCACGCCAACGCCCACCAACCAGCGCCCCACACCAGCAACACTTTGGACAGACGCTGCAAACTCAGCACATCGAACGCCGAAGCGTGATTGCCCAACTGCAGGCGCCACGCCCCGATCATCGCCGCCAGGCCCAGCACCAGCGGTGTCCAGAATCCGCCATGGGCCAGCGGTCGCAGACCTTCGCTGGACAACGGCCCGAGCAGTTCGGGGCCGGCCAGCAAAAACGCTGCGCCGCCGATCAGTTGCAACAGCAGACCGAACACAAAACTCACGCGCTGCTTGAGGTACAGACTGAGCCAGATGATCAGCAAGCCACTGGCCGCCCATACCGCGCTCGCGGTCTGCCATGGCAGTACGAACAGCACCGCCAGATTGATCAGCACCAGACCCGCCAGCAGCACCACCGACAAACCGCGCAGCAGACGAACATCGCTGCGCACCATCTCGTCACGCGCCGCCAGCAGCATGCCGGCGATCAGTGCCAGACCGATCAACGAGGCGCTGAGCAGACCGCTCCAGCCAGCGCTGAACACGGCCGCCGAATCCTCGCCCGCCCCTTGCAGGCGCAACAGGAACAACGCACCGCCGAGCAGTTGCACGGCAAACGCGGTGAACAGGAACGTGCGCGATTGCAGGCGCAAGCCAACGAACAACGTCACCAGCCCGGCCAACGCCCAACTGATCGCGGTGCCGTGGGTGAAGAAAAACAGCGGCGCCAGCAGATACAGGAAGGTTAGCCCCAGACACGCCAGCACCGGCAAGCCCTGACGCTCCCACGGCGAGGTTTGCTCCGGCGACGCCTTGCGCATTTGATAGAAGCTGAACAGCAACGCCGCGCCTAGCATCAATGCGCCAAGCGGCGCTCCGTCGAGCAGGCTGCTTTCGCCAACGCGCAACTGACTGAGAAACGCCAGCGCCGAGCCCAGTTGCAGCAGCAACGCGAAGGCCCGGGCCAACGGCCGTTGCTGACGCAAGCCCAGCCAGAAAATCCCTGCGCCCTCCACCGCCCAGGCGGCAGATGTCCAGCGCGCATCCAGCCCCAATGGAATCGCCAGGCTGGCGAAAATCACCCCGAGCGCCAGGCAAGTCTCGCCCAGCAACAACGCCCGGCCTCCCATCAGCACTTTGGCGAGGGCCATGTAGATCATGCCCAGCGCCAGTGCGCTGAACGCCGCTGCAAATTCCAGATGCTGCACCAGCGCGAATTGCAGACCGAAACCCACCAGCGGCGGACCGAACAGCATCGAGCCGTCGACGTAATCGCCCTTGCGCGCCGACCAGTGCAGCAGCGCCTCGCGATCGTCGTCTGCCGGGGCGTCCGGCATGTCCAGCAACTTGCGCCGGGCGAACAGCAGGCCGATGGCCAGGTACATCAGGAAGAACAGAATCAGGAACGGCTCGGTACTCCACAGCAGCTCCGGCGTGTACGAACGCAGGCCCCAGGCGAAACCGATGCCGAAGGTGCCCACGAAGCCGATCAGGTTGAGCAGGCGCCACGCCTTGAACCATGCGATGGCCAGAATGCCGGCGTTGAGCAGCGCGAAATAGCTGAACAGCGCGACATGATTGCCGGCGCCGGTCGACGTCAGAATCGGCGCGGCGAAACCGCCCAGCGCGGCGACGCAGGCCAGCGCTAGGGAGTCCTGAGTAATCGCCAGAATGGCCGAAAACACCGTCACTGCCACCAGCAAGCCCAGCGCGGCAGACGGATCGAGCAGCGGGTGCAGGCGCATCGCCGCAAACACCGTCAGATACAACACCGCAATCCCGGTGCCTTGCAGCATCAAGGCGTAGCTGTTGTTGCGATGGCGCAACCACCAGCCCAATGCCAGCAAGCCCAGCGCTGCCGCTGCGACCCCGGCGTAACGCAATTCGATCGGCACCACCATGCCTTCGGTGGCGTAGCGCAGCAGGAAAGCCAGACCGAAGAACAACAGCACCACGCCAACCCGCAGCACGGTATTGCCACCGAACAGCCAGTTACGCGCAGCGCTGATGCCGCGCTCGATAAGGTTCGGGCCACGAGGTTCGGCGGGTTGTTGCGGCTCGGGAAGGTCGGGAGTTACGGCGTCGAGACGCCAGACATCGGCCGGCAGCGGCTGACTGGTTTCGCTGGCGACGGCAGAGAGAGGTTCGAGTTCGGGCGGCAGCTCCCAGACCAGTTCGGGGGCCGGCGCTTCTTCGACGACATCGATATGCTCGACCAAAGGCTCGGGGACCGGTTCTACGCCTGGCGCCGGTACCGCGTGCGAAGGCGATCCCTCCAGCAGATACAGACGCTGCGCGACGCCCTGCAAAGCCACTTTCGCCTGTTCAAGTTGCTGCTGTTGCTCCGCCACCTGCGAGCCGAGCCGCATGATGCGCATCGTCTGCCCGATGGCGAGCCCCAACAACGCGCCCAACAGCGCATCGCTGAACGACTCGTCGAGCAGCCAGCCGAGCAGCAGCCCGATCAACATGAACATCCATTGCATGGTCGATATCCCTGAGCAGACCCGTGGCGGGGCGGAACCAAGGCTCAGTATATCGGCCCGGCCCCACAATCGTGGGGCCGGGCGCACATTTGTCGCTAAAAGTTACTCCAGTGCCTTCCAGATATCCGTGGCGTACTCGCGGATTGTCCGGTCGGAGGAGAACCAGCCCATGCGCGAGGTGTTCAGCACCGCCGAGCGCCACCAGTTGTTGGCGTCGTGCCAATGCGCATCGACACGCATCTGCGCATCCCAGTAGGAGTCGAAATCGGCGCAGACGAAGAACCGGTCGTAATCCACCAGCGAATCGATCAGCCCGGTGTAGCGCGACGTGTCATCCGGCGAGAACACCCCGCTGCGGATCGCCTGCAATACATCGTTGAGGCGATGGGACGCAGCGATATCCGGCAAAGCGCTGAACTCGTGATTCTGCTTGCGCGCCTCGACCTGCTGGGCGCTGAGACCGAAGATGAACATGTGCTCGGCGCCGATGTTTTCGCACATTTCCACGTTGGCGCCGTCGAGGGTACCGATGGTCAGCGCACCGTTGAGTCCGAACTTCATGTTGCTGGTGCCCGAGGCCTCGAAACCGGCGGTGGAGATCTGCTCCGACAGGTCCGCCGCCGGAATGATGCTCTCCGCCAGGCTGACGTTGTAGTTGGGCAGGAACACCACTTTGAGCAGGCCGCGCACGGTCGGGTCGTTGTTCACCACCCGGGCGATGTCGTTGGTCAGTTTGATGATCAGTTTGGCCTGGTGATAACTCGCCGCTGCCTTGCCGGCGAAGATTTTCACCCGTGGCACCCAGTCGATTTCCGGCTCGGCGCGGATCGCCTGGTACAGCGCGACCGTGTGCATGAGGTTGAGCAGCTGACGTTTGTATTCGTGGATCCGTTTGACCTGCACGTCGAACATCGCCGCCGGATTGACCGCGATCCCCAGCCGCTCGTGAATCAGATAAGCGAGGGCTTTTTTGCTGTGCAGCCGCTGCTCGGCAAAGGCTTTGCGGAAGGCGGGTTTTTCGGCGAACGGATCAAGATCGAGCAGACGCTGTTCGGGGTTATCCAGAACATCCGCGCCGAGGGAATCGACCAGCATCGACGTCAGTTCCGGGTTGGCCTGGTACAGCCAGCGGCGGAAGGTGATGCCGTTGGTCTTGTTGTTGATCCGCTCCGGGTACAGCTTGTGCAGTTCAGCGAACACTGTTTTGCGCATCAGCTGCGTGTGCAGCCCGGACACGCCGTTGACGCTGTGGGAACCGAGAAACGCGAGGTTGCCCATGCGCACCCGACGGCCGTTGTCTTCCTCGATCAGCGACACCGCGCGCAGCACGTCGAAATCGTGGATGCCCTTGGCCCGCAGCGAATCGATGTGCTGGGCGTTGATCAGGTAAATGATCTGCATGTGCCGCGGCAGCATGCGTTCCATCAGCCCCACCGGCCAGGTTTCCAGCGCTTCGGGCAGCAGCGTGTGGTTGGTGTACGAAAGCGTGTCGACGGTAACTTGCCACGCCGCGTCCCAGGCCACGTCGTAGACGTCGACCAGTTGGCGCATCAGTTCGGCGACGGCGATCGAGGGGTGCGTGTCATTGAGCTGGATCGCCGCGTGATCGCCGAGGGTCAGCACCGAGGTGTGCATGTTGCGATGACGGCGCAGCAAATCCTGAAGCGACGCGGCGACGAAGAAATACTCCTGACGCAGGCGCAGCTCCTGCCCGGCCTCGGTGCTGTCCGCCGGGTAAAGCACGCGGGAGATACTTTCGGCTCGGGCCACTTCGGCGACGGCTCCGAGGTGGTCGCCGGCGTTGAAGCGCTCCAGGTGCAAATCTTCCATGGCCCGCGCCCGCCACAGGCGCAAGGTGTTGACGCTCGCCCCGCGCCAGCCGACCACCGGGGTGTCGTAAGCAATGGCCCGGACGGTTTCCGCCGGGTGCCAGACTTGCCGGGACTTGCCGCTGGCGTCGGTGACGGTCTCGACGCTGCCGCCAAAGCCGATCGGATAGACCACCTCTGGCCGCTCGAACTCCCAGGGGTTGCCGAAATCCAGCCAGTGCTCGGTCTGTTCCTGTTGCCAGCCATCGACGATGGCCTGGCGGAACAGCCCGTGCTCATATCGAATCCCGTAGCCGTGGCCGGCAATGCCGAGGGTCGACATGCTTTCCATGAAGCACGCCGCCAGCCGTCCGAGACCACCGTTGCCCAGCGCCGCATCCGGCTCCAGGATACGGATGCGCTCCAGATCGACGCCCAGTTCGGTCAAGGCTTCACGGGCGACATCCAGTAGACCGAGGTTGCTAAGGCTGTCGTACAGCAGGCGGCCGATGAGGAATTCCAGCGAGAGGTAATACACCCGCTTCTGGCCTTTGCGATAGATCTGCCGGGTGTGGTCCATCCAGTGCTCGACCATGTGATCGCGCGCCGCCAGGGCAATGGCTTCGAACCAGTCATGGTCGAAGGCGTGATCCGGGTCTTTGCCCACCGCGTAGGTGAGTTTGGTCAGGACGGCGTCGCGGAATGCGGCCACCTCTGCTTCGCGAACTAGTGGTTCTTGAGTCATCGATAGGACCTCGAGCGAGCGGGGAATTGTCAGAGCCTAGACGGTCTGACCGACGGTAGGGGCTCTGGTTCGGCAGTTTTTCCTGAGAGTGAGACTTCGTCCGGCAATACCCTGGCGAATGCCTTAATGAATGCAGGGGCCGTGCCGAATTGTCGGACGATGTGGATTCATGAAGAAAAAATCTGGCGAAAGGTTGTTCAAAAATCCACCAGTCCCGGTATGATCGCGCGCCCTGATGCACACGCCTGGTAAACACCGATGATGAAGCCCAACCTGATCGCCGCAGCCGAGATCGACCGTCTCGATACCTGGGCCAAATATTCGGCCCCGATGTGCGGCTCGTGCGTTTCCAGCTGCTGCACGCTGCCGGTCGAGGTCAAGATCAAGGACCTGGTGCGCATCGGTGTGGTCGACGAGTTCGAACTGGGCGACCCGCCGAAGAACATCGCCAAGCGTCTGCAAAAGGAAGGTCTGGTCGAGCGCTTCAACCAGAAGTCGGGGATCTTCACCCTGCAGCGCATGAGCAACAACGATTGCTACTACCTGGATCGTAAGAGCCGCCTGTGCACCATTTATGACAAGCGCCCGGACACCTGCCGCAACCACCCGAAGATCGGCCCGCGCCCGGGCTATTGCGCGTACAAGCCGAAGGAAGTGGAGCGGGTACAGAATTCGCGGTCGATCGAACGCTTCTAAAAGCCGACCCTCACTTCAACCCTCGAACCTCGCCCCCTCACCCCAGCCCTCTCCCGGAGGGAGAGGGAGCCGACCGAGGTGTCTTGCGTCATACATCGACCTGAAACAACCAGTCGATTATGGATTCGGTAAATCCCTGTCAGGTCGGCGTATTTCTTGAGCATCCCCCGATCAGTCCCCTCTCCCTCCGGGAGAGGGTTAGGGTGAGGGGGCTCTTGAGGTTCACCACATTTTTCCCGGACAAACAAAAACGCCCCCGGTCTCTCGACCGGGGGCGTTTTTTTAAGCCTGGGCTAAATTACGCCTTGGCTTTCTTGGCAGCGCGGGTACGCTCGCTTTCGTCCAGGATCTTCTTGCGAAGACGGATGGACTTAGGAGTCACTTCGCACAGCTCGTCTTCCTGGATGTATTCCAGAGCCTGTTCCAGGGTGAAGCGAACAGGTGGGACCAGAGCGATGGTTTCGTCTTTACCCGAAGCACGCATGTTGTCGAGCTTCTTGCCTTTGGTCGGGTTCACACCCAGGTCGTTGTCGCGGGAGTTCTGACCAACGATCTGACCGTTGTAGATCTCCTGGCCGTGTTCTACGAACAACTTGCCACGAGCCTGCAGGGTTTCCAGGGAGTAGGTCAGTGCCTTGCCGGTTTCAACCGAAACCAGAACGCCGTTCTGACGGCCGGACATGTGGCCCGACTTCACTGGAGCGTAACGGTCGAAGATCGAGGTCAGGATGCCAGCACCGTTGGTCAGGGTCAGGAACTGGTTACGGAAACCGATCAGACCGCGAGCAGGGATGTTGTATTCCAGACGAACACGGCCCTTGCCATCCGGCACCATGTTGCTCAGGTCGCCTTTACGCAGACCCATCTCTTCCATGACCTTGCCCTGGGATTCTTCAGGGATGTCGATGGTCACGTTTTCGAACGGTTCCTGCTTCACGCCGTCAACTTCACGGATGATCACTTCAGGACGGCCCAGGGCCAGTTCGAAGCCTTCGCGACGCATGGTTTCGATCAGTACCGAGAGGTGCAGCTCACCACGGCCGGATACCTTGAACTTGTCAGCCGAGTCGCCTTCTTCAACGCGCAGTGCAACGTTGTACAGCAGCTCTTTGTCCAGACGATCCTTGATGTTACGGGAGGTCACGAACTTGCCTTCTTTACCGCAGAATGGCGAGTCGTTTACCTGGAAGGTCATGGAAACGGTTGGCTCGTCAACGGTCAGAGGCTTCATCGCCTCGACGTTGTTGATGTCGCACAGGGTGTCGGAGATGAACAGCTCGTCGAAACCGCTGATGCAGACGATGTCGCCAGCTGCTGCTTCTTCAACGTCAACGCGGTGCAGACCGTGGTGACCCATCAGCTTCAGGATACGACCGTTGCGGCGCTTGCCGTCGGCGCTGATAGCGACAACCGGAGTGTTCGGCTTGACGCGACCACGAGCGATACGGCCAACACCGATAACACCCAGGAAGCTGTTGTAGTCCAGAGCGGAGATCTGCATCTGGAACGGACCGTCACGGTCAACAGCCGGAGGCGGAACGTGGTCGACTACCGCCTGGTACAGGGCGGTCATGTCTTCGCCCATGGCGGTGTGGTCCAGACCGGCGATGCCGTTCAGGGCCGAAGCGTAAACAACCTGGAAGTCCAGTTGTTCTTCGGTAGCGCCCAGGTTGTCGAACAGATCGAAGATCTGGTCCAGAACCCAGTCAGGACGCGCGCCCGGACGGTCAACCTTGTTGATGACCACGATTGGACGCAGGCCGGCTTCGAAAGCCTTCTTGGTCACGAAACGGGTTTGCGGCATAGGGCCGTCTTGGGCGTCGACCAGCAGCAGCACGGAGTCAACCATGGACATTACGCGCTCAACTTCGCCGCCGAAGTCGGCGTGGCCCGGGGTGTCCACGATGTTGATGTGGTAGCCGTTCCAGTTGATGGCGGTGTTTTTCGCCAGAATGGTAATACCGCGCTCTTTTTCCTGGTCGTTGGAGTCCATCACGCGCTCGTCGTTGAGCTCGTTGCGCTCCAGGGTGCCGGATTGACGCAGGAGTTTGTCTACCAGGGTGGTCTTACCATGGTCAACGTGGGCAATGATGGCGATGTTGCGTAGATTTTCGATCACTTGTGTATCTCGATCAGAGGATTCGGTTTGCTGACAAGTCTTGGCAGCGATTGACAGTAGTGTCCGGCATGGCCGTTACAGCTTGACGGCGGTGTCGGGGGGCCGGTGACGCAGGCCACAGGCAAACAGCCCCGGG
Source organism: Pseudomonas fluorescens (assembly GCF_030344995.1). Classification (GTDB taxonomy): domain Bacteria; phylum Pseudomonadota; class Gammaproteobacteria; order Pseudomonadales; family Pseudomonadaceae; genus Aquipseudomonas; species Aquipseudomonas fluorescens_BF. The sequence continues at coordinate 661,135 of NZ_CP128260.1, read as the reverse complement.
CACTTAGCTCGGTCGATAAACGCGCACATTGGCATGCCCCTCACTGAGCAAATGGTGGGCATGCAGGCGACTCATCACGCCTTTGTCGCAATACAGCAGGTACTGGCGAGTAGGGTCCAGTTCCTTGAAACGAGCGTTCACTGCGTAGAACGGCATCGTCTGTACCTCTATGCCGGCGAGCTCCAGCGGGTCATCCTCGGCGGCATCCGGGTGACGGATGTCGATGACGATCTGACCGGCCAGCGCTTCGCTGACTTCTTCGATCTGCAAATCCTGGCCCAATTCGTCGATCACCCGATCGATCGGCACCAGTCTGGCGTTTGCGAGCGCACGCTCGAGCACCGCCATGTCGAATTCCTGCTCTTCGTGCTCGACCCGGCCACGCTTGGCGGCGGTCTTCGGGTTGACCGAGATGACGCCGCAGTATTCCGGCATGTGCCGGGCGAAATCACCGGTACCGATCTGGTCGGCCGTGTCGATGATGTCCTGCTTGTGGGCGACGATCAGTGGTCGCAGCACCAGCTTGTCGGTGACGCAATCGATGACCGACAGGTTCGGCAATGTCTGGCTCGACACCTGGGAAATCGCTTCGCCGGTGACCAGCGCATCGATGTGCAGGCGTTCGGCAATGCTCGACGCTGCGCGCAACATCATACGCTTCAATACGACGCCCATATGACTGTCGTCGACCTTGCCAAGAATTTCGCCCAATACTTCTTCGAACGGAACACTGACAAATAGCACGCGTTGCGAGCTGCCGTACTTCTTCCAGATGAAATGCGCGACTTCCATTACGCCCAATTCGTGGGCACGACCGCCCAGATTGAAGAAGCAGAAGTGCGTCATCAGGCCGCGGCGCAGGATCTGGTACGCGGCAACGGTCGAGTCAAAGCCGCCGGACATCAGTACCAGCGTCTGCTCCAGCGCACCGAGCGGGTAGCCGCCGATGCCATTGTGCTGGCTGTGGATCACGAACAACCGTTTGTCGCGAACTTCGATGCGGACTTCGATTTCCGGCTGTTTCAGGTCGATTCCGGCAGCACCGCACTCACGGCGCAGCTTGCTGCCGACGTATTTTTCGACGTCCATCGAGCTGAACGCATGCTTGCCCGCACGCTTGCAGCGCACCGAAAAGATCTTCCCGGCCAGCGCATCGCCATAGTGCTGTTTGCACTTCTCGGTGATGTCGTCGAAGTCGCCCAGCGGGTACTCGTCGATCTGCAGAAAGTGCGCGATGCCTGGCATGCAGGTCAGGCGTTCGCCCATCTCTTTCAGGGCCTTGGGGTCGGTGACGCGGGTTTCCAGCTCGAGATTGTCCCACACACCGTTCACCACCACGGCCGGGTCCAGGTCGCGGAGCACGGTGCGGATGTTCTTGGCCAGCTGGCGGATGAATTTCGTCCGGACAGGTCGGCTTTTGATGGTGATCTCGGGGAAGACTTTTACGATTAGTTTCATGAAAACAGCGCGCGCAGGGCCAGCCGAAAAAGGGGGGCGCGGATTATAGCGGAAATTGCTCAAGGTTTAACCAGTTAATGTGCAGAAGGTTTTGCACGCACCAAAACGGGTCATTTTTCGATTTGAACGCTACATTAAAGGGCGAGATTTTCGCCTTTAAGGCGCTTTCGACCTTTAGAGGCGTGAATTTGGGGCAAAAAACCCATGCTGGGGCACTGGCATGCAATTTGCTCCCTTGTGAGGCAGGTTGCCTTGGCAGAGTATTCGCGCCGGCATCACCACTATTAAGGGCATCCACTACCCGCCCTAATTCACCCGGAGGACACTATGTCGAAGTCGGTTCAACTCATCAAAGATCATGACGTCAAGTGGATTGATCTGCGCTTCACGGACACCAAAGGCACTCAGCACCACGTGACCATGCCGGCTCGCGATGCGCTGGAAGACGACTTCTTCGAAGTTGGCAAGATGTTCGACGGTTCCTCCATCGCTGGCTGGAAAGGCATCGAAGCCTCCGACATGATCCTGCTGCCGGACGACGAAACCGCCGTTCTGGATCCGTTCACCGAAGAGCCGACCCTGATCCTGGTTTGCGACATCATCGAACCTTCGACCATGCAAGGTTACGATCGCGACCCGCGCGCCATTGCCCGCCGCGCCGAGGAATACCTGAAGACCACCGGTATCGGTGACACCGTATTCGCCGGTCCAGAGCCTGAGTTCTTCATCTTCGACGAAGTGAAGTTCAAGTCCGACATCTCCGGCTCCATGTTCAAGATCTACTCCGAGCAAGGCTCGTGGATGTCCGACCAGGACGTGGAAGGCGGCAACAAAGGCCACCGTCCAGGCGTGAAAGGCGGCTACTTCCCGGTTCCGCCGTTCGACCACGACCACGAAATCCGTACTTCCATGTGCAACGCGCTGGAAGAAATGGGCCTGACCGTTGAAGTTCACCACCACGAAGTGGCGACTGCCGGCCAGAACGAAATCGGCGTCAAGTTCAACACCCTGGTGAAGAAAGCCGACGAAACCCAGACCCTGAAATACGTTGTACACAACGTTGCCGACGCTTACGGCCGCACCGCGACCTTCATGCCGAAGCCTCTGTACGGCGACAACGGTTCGGGCATGCACGTTCACATGTCCATCTCCAAAGATGGCAAGAACACCTTCGCAGGTGAAGGTTATGCCGGTCTGTCCGACACCGCTCTGTACTTCATCGGCGGCATCATCAAGCACGGTAAGGCCCTGAACGGCTTCACCAACCCGGCCACCAACTCCTACAAGCGTCTGGTGCCAGGCTTCGAAGCACCGGTAATGCTGGCCTACTCGGCTCGCAACCGTTCCGCCTCGATCCGTATTCCTTACGTCAACAGCCCTAAAGGCCGTCGTATCGAAGCCCGCTTCCCGGATCCGGCTGCCAACCCGTACCTGGCTTTCGCAGCGCTGCTGATGGCCGGTCTGGACGGTATCCAGAACAAGATCCACCCAGGCGACGCAGCTGACAAAAACCTGTACGACCTGCCGCCTGAAGAGGCGAAAGAGATCCCGCAAGTTTGCGGCAGCCTGAAAGAAGCCCTGGAAGAGCTGGACAAGGGCCGTGCGTTCCTGACCAAGGGCGGCGTGTTCTCCGACGACTTCATCGACGCTTACATCGCGCTGAAATCCGAAGAAGAAATCAAGGTCCGCACCTTCGTACACCCACTGGAATATGAGCTGTACTACAGCTGCTGATCCGGTAGCGCCGCGCTACGCGGCGTGACAAAAAGAGGCCTCCTTCAGGAGGCCTTTTTTATTGGCCGGATGTTTACCGCCCGAGCCATCTCCGCCCGACTGGCCTATGCTGCAACCCATCGTTTTCGTTTCCGGTCGATTTCATGGGTCGCACCCTTCTCTATATTCTGCTGCTGATCGCCCTGCCCGCCGCCGCGCAGATCTACAAGTACACCGATGCCAGCGGCAACACGGTGTACAGCGATCACGCGCCGGACGGGGTGCAGGCGCAGCCGGTGGAGTTGCCGCCGCTCAACAGCGTCCAGCCTCAGGCACCGGGCGCGCCCTCTTCAGATACCACCAGCCGTGAGCCTGCGCGCAATGCCTACGAAGTGCTGGAGCTGACCGGTCTGCCCACCGAAGAAGCCCTGCGCGCCAACAACGGCACCTTTACAGTCAGCGTGTTGCTCAAGCCGCGCCTGCAACCGCCGCATCAATTGCGTCTGCTGCTGGATGATGTGCCTTATGGCCAGCCGAGCAATGTGCCGATCCTGCAACTGGTGAATGTCGACCGGGGCGAGCATCGGCTGGCGGTGCAGGTAATCAATGGCGAGGCGATCATTCAGCAGAGCCCGCCGGTGGTGTTCACCGTGCAGCGGGTGCACAAGCCATGATGCGGGGATTGATTGCCTTGTGCCTGTCGCTGATCGCGCTCGGCGCATCGGCCGAGGTGTTCACTTACATCGATGCACAGGGCAATCGCGTCTACACCGATCAACCGCGGGGCAACGCCAAGCGTGTGCCGCTGGCGACCAGCAATCGCATGGCCTCGAACCCGAGCAGTGCCGCAACGGTCAAGCCTTCGAAAAAATCAGCAGAGCCGCCGCTGTTCCACTACGACATGCTGCGCGTGCTGATCCCCGAGCCGGACGCAACCATTCGCAGCAGCGCCGGCGAACTGATTGTCAGCGTCACCAGCGAGCCGGGCCTGCAACGAGGTCATCTGTATCGCCTGCTGCTGGATGGCCAGGCCGTCGGCGAACCCGGTCTGAGCCCGGTGTTCCCGCTGAGCAATATCGATCGTGGCAGCCACAACCTGTCGGTCGAGATCCTCGACGCTCAAGGCCGAACCGTGGAGAAAACCGCCAACCAGCCGTTCCACATGCAGCGCATTTCCCTGGCACAGAAGCGTCAGGTCAAACCGTGCGTCAGCGCCGACTATGGCGTGCGCCCGGAATGCCCGCTGAAAGACAAACCCGCCGAACCGAAAAATCCTTTCCTGCGTTTCTTCTGACGCCGTTCAGCTTTGCGCACTATATTGGTGCAATACGCTGCACCGTACTCACATTCCAACCCATTTTGGTTCGAAAGTACCCGCCAGAGCGGTTTGACTGCCACGCAAACGAGCGTCAAACGCCCGTTTCAGGGGTTGAACGCTTCTTTTCGGAGCCTTGGTTTGGTTTTTGCATTTTCCTCGCATCAGCGCTGTATCCCTGCGCGCGCCATGCTCCAAAAGAGGTCCTCATGACCATCAGTGACGCACTGCATCGCTTGCTACTCGACAACCTGACCACCGCCACCATCCTGCTCGACAGCGAATTGCGCCTCGAGTACATGAACCCGGCGGCGGAGATGCTGCTGGCCATCAGCGGTCAGCGCAGCCATGGGCAGTTCATCAGCGAGCTGTTCACCGAGTCCACCGAGGCGCTCAACTCGTTGCGCCAGGCGGTGGAGCAGGCGCATCCGTTCACCAAGCGCGAAGCGATGCTTACTGCCCTCACCGGCCAGACCCTGACCGTGGATTACGCGGTGACGCCGATCCTCAGCAACGGCGCGACCCTGCTGCTGCTGGAAGTCCATCCTCGTGATCGCCTGTTGCGCATCACCAAGGAAGAGGCGCAGCTGTCGAAGCAGGAAACCAGCAAGATGCTGGTGCGCGGCCTGGCCCACGAGATCAAAAACCCGCTGGGCGGCATTCGTGGTGCCGCGCAACTGCTGGCCCGGGAACTGCCGGAAGACAGCCTGCGCGACTACACCAACGTGATCATCGAAGAGGCCGACCGCCTGCGCAATCTGGTCGACCGCATGCTCGGCTCGAACAAACTGCCGTCGCTGGCCCTATGCAACGTCCACGAAGTGCTGGAGCGTGTCTGCCAACTGGTCGAGGCCGAAAGCCAGGGCTGCATCACGCTGGTGCGCGATTACGACCCGAGTATTCCCGACGTCCTGATCGACCGCGAACAAATGATTCAGGCGGTGCTGAACATCGTCCGCAACGCGATGCAGGCCATCAGCAGCCAGAACGAGCTGCGCCTGGGCCGCATCAGCCTGCGCACCCGCGCCATGCGCCAGTTCACCATCGGCCACGTCCGCCATCGCCTGGTGACCAAGATCGAGATCATCGACAACGGCCCGGGCATTCCGGCGGAACTCCAGGAAACCATCTTCTTTCCCATGGTCAGCGGCCGTCCGGACGGTACCGGGCTGGGCCTGGCCATCACCCAGAACATCATCAGCCAGCACCAGGGCCTGATCGAGTGTGACAGCCATCCAGGCCACACCACGTTTTCGATCTTTCTGCCACTGGAACAAGGAGCCACATCGACATGAGCCGTAGTGAAACCGTGTGGATCGTCGATGACGACCGTTCTATCCGTTGGGTTCTGGAAAAAGCCCTGCAACAGGAAGGCATGACCACCCAGAGCTTCGACAGTGCCGATGGCGTGATGAGCCGCCTCGCGCGGCAGCAGCCGGACGTGATCATCTCCGATATCCGCATGCCCGGCGCCAGCGGCCTGGACCTGCTGGCGCGGATTCGGGAGCAGCACCCGCGGTTGCCGGTGATCATCATGACCGCTCACTCCGATCTGGACAGCGCTGTCGCCTCCTATCAGGGCGGCGCGTTCGAGTACCTGCCCAAGCCGTTCGATGTCGACGAAGCGGTGTCGCTGGTCAAGCGCGCCAATCAGCATGCTCAGGAACAACAGGGCCTGGAAGTCGCCCCGACCCTGACCCGCACCCCGGAAATCATCGGCGAAGCGCCGGCGATGCAGGAAGTGTTTCGCGCCATCGGGCGCTTGAGCCACTCCAACATCACCGTGCTGATCAACGGCGAATCCGGCACCGGTAAAGAACTGGTGGCCCACGCCCTGCACCGCCACAGCCCGCGCGCGGCCTCGCCGTTCATCGCGCTGAACATGGCGGCGATTCCGAAAGACCTGATGGAATCCGAGCTGTTCGGCCACGAAAAAGGCGCCTTCACCGGCGCGGCCAACCTGCGGCGCGGACGTTTCGAACAGGCCGACGGCGGCACGCTGTTCCTCGATGAAATCGGCGACATGCCGGCAGACACCCAGACCCGACTGCTGCGGGTGCTGGCCGATGGCGAGTTCTATCGCGTTGGCGGGCATGTGCCGGTCAAGGTCGATGTGCGGATCATCGCCGCGACGCACCAGAATCTGGAAACCCTGGTTCACGCTGGCAAATTCCGTGAGGACTTGTTCCACCGCCTCAACGTGATCCGCATCCACATCCCGCGTCTGTCGGATCGTCGCGAAGACATCCCGACTCTGGCCAAGCACTTCCTCAGCCGCGCGGCGCAAGAGCTGGCGGTAGAGCCGAAGCTGCTGAAAAGCGAGACCGAGGAATACCTGAAGAACCTGCCGTGGCCGGGCAACGTGCGTCAGTTGGAAAACACCTGCCGCTGGATCACCGTGATGGCGTCCGGACGCGAAGTGCACATCAGCGACCTGCCGCCAGAATTGCTGAGCCTGCCGCAGGACTCGGCGCCAGTGACCAACTGGGAACAGGCGCTGCGTCAGTGGGCCGATCAGGCCCTGGCGCGCGGTCAGTCGAGCCTGCTCGACAGCGCGGTGCCGGCGTTCGAGCGGATCATGATCGAGACGGCGCTGAAGCACACCGCCGGACGTCGTCGTGACGCGGCGGTCCTGCTGGGCTGGGGCCGCAACACCTTGACCCGCAAGATCAAGGAACTCGGCATGAAGGTCGATGGCGGGGATGACGATGAAGGCGATGAAGGCTGAAATCCAGCGCCAGACTGCACCGCCGCAAGGCACGGTGACCCTTAATCGGGCACGGTCACTGGCTCTGGCCTGCACTGTAAACCGCTGAAAATCCCATCCTGTGAAAAGACGAAGGCCCCGTATTACGGGGCCTTCGTCATTGTGTCGGGCTTTTTTGTTTCAAAACGAGAAAACCTGGCACGCCCCCTGCAATAACTCCATCAGGTGATTCGATTCACCCACCCTTTCGGGGGCCTTGGTACAGGCAGGCCGGGGATTCCCCTCTTTACACCGGACTCATTGAGTCCACCCTTTTGGGGCCCTTGATACAGGCAGGTCAGGGGTTCCTTCTTTACACCGGCTCAGAACGCGATGCGATGAGCCCGCCCGTTTCGGGAACCTTGGTACAGGCAGGCCGGGGATTCCCTCTTTTATTGCTCCCGGAGATGGATCTCCAGCCGCCAGCGGTCATCGACCGCCTGGCCGGCCCAGTCGCCCTGCAGCGGTCGCGCCGCCACCAGTGTCAGCAACAATCCCCCGTCACTCAATCGCGTCCGCCAGTTCACGTCCTTGCCGTTGAGCTTAAGCTGGCCTTTCTGCGCCTTGCCTTCAGCCCCGAACAACAGCGCGACGCTGCCATCGACGATCTCGCCGTGCAGCTTCGGCTCGTTGTTGAACCACACCGCCAGACCACCATCGATCACCTCGACCTGCTGCAAAATGCTTGGGTCAGGCGTGGTCAAACGGCCGATCATCATCCCGACCATCACACCGACGATCGCCAGTGAAGCCATCACCCTCGGGAATAGTTTCGAACGCGGATCCGCTTGCGGCGTAGAATGCGCGTCATCTTTACCTTCGGAGCCGTGCATGTTTCACGTCATCCTTTTTCAACCGGAAATTCCGCCGAATACCGGCAACGTTATCAGGCTGTGCGCCAACAGCGGCTGCCACCTGCATTTGATCGAACCGCTGGGCTTCGAGATGGACGACAAGCGTCTGCGCCGCGCCGGTCTCGACTACCACGAGTATGCCACTCTGCAGCGCCATGCCGACCTCGCCAGCTGCATGGAAAGCCTCGGCCATCCACGGCTGTTCGCCTTCACCACCAAGGGTTCGCGGCCGTTTCACGATGCCGCATTCGTCCCGGGCGATGCGTTCATCTTCGGCCCGGAAAGCCGTGGCCTGCCGCCAGAAGTGCTGGATGCCCTGCCCGGCGAACAGCGCCTGCGCCTGCCGATGCGCGAAGGTTGCCGCAGCCTGAACCTGTCCAACACTGTGGCGGTGGCCGTGTACGAAGCGTGGCGGCAGAACGACTTCAAATAACACCGCATAACAAATGTGGGAGCGGGCTTGCTCGCGAAGGGGCCGCATCAGATGACATTTATGCCACCTGACACACCGCTTTCGCGAGCAAGCCCGCTCCCACATTGGACTTGCGTCAACGCTCAGATCATTTACTGAACGGTCGGAGTCTCGCCGGATTCCTGCATGCGCTGCAGCTCTTGCGCGTACAGGGCGTCGAAGTTCACCGGGGCCAGCATCAGAGCCGGGAACGAACCACGAGTCACCAGGCTGTCCAGGGTTTCGCGAGCGTACGGGAACAGGATGTTCGGGCAGAACGCACCCAGGGTGTGACTCATGGAAGCCGCGTCCAGGTTCTTGATCAGGAAGATACCGGCCTGTTGCACTTCAGCGATGAAGGCGACTTCTTCACCGTTTTTCACGGTAACGGACAGGGTCAGCACGACTTCGTAGAAATCACCTTCCAGGGCTTTCTGGCGGGTGTTCAGATCCAGAGCGACCGCCGGATCCCACTGCTGGCGGAAGATCGCCGGGCTTTTCGGGGCTTCGAAGGACAGGTCGCGTACGTAGATGCGCTGCAAGGAGAATTGCGGTGCGGTTTCTTCTTCGCTGGCTGCAGTGTTCTGTTGGTCAGTCATCTCAGATCCTTTCTGATCTCGGGTCTTTTAGGGTTCTTGGTGTTCGGTAGAGCGTGCAGCAGTTCAGGCCTTGAGCAGCGCGTCGAGCTTGCCGGCGCGCTCCAGGGCATACAAATCATCACATCCGCCGACGTGGGTGTCGCCGATCCAGATCTGCGGCACGGACGTGCGTCCGGCCTTCTGGGCCATGGCGGCGCGCACCTGCGGCTTGCCATCGACCTTGATCTCTTCGAAGGCCACGCCTTTGTTCGCGAGCAGGTACTTGGCGCGCGAGCAGTAAGGGCAGTAATCGCTGGAGTAGACGATGACGTCGCTCATATCACTTCACCAACGGCAGGTTGTCGCCTTTCCAGCTGGAAATCCCGCCGGACAGCTTGGCGGCGGTGAAGCCGGCCTTCATCAGCTCGCGGGCGTGGGTGCCGGCGGTCTGGCCCAGGGCGTCGACCAGAATGATGGTCTTGGCCTTGTGCTTTTCCAGCTCGCCGATACGGGCGGCCAGTTTGTCCTGGGGAATGTTCACCGCGCCAACGATGTGACCGGCGGCGTAGTCCTTGCTCGGACGGATGTCCACGACCACGCCGGCTTCCTTGTTGACCAGTGCGGTCAGCTCGCCCGTGCTCAGGCTTTTACCGCCGCCCTGCACCGTATGCGCCAGCAGCAAAGCCAGCAGTACGACGAAGATACCGACAAGAATGTAGTGGTTAGTGGCAAATTCAATCAGGTGAGCAACCATCGAAGGAGGTTCCAGGGCGTTAAAATGTCGGCCAGTATACACAGCCACTATGGTCGGCCAAACCCCGTCCGGCGGTGACGCCGCCGGAACTTCGCTTTAAACTCCAACTCCCTTTTCCATCGCCCTCTTCTTATTAGCCACGAGTGGATTCCATGACTACCACGCCTAAACCTTTGGTCCTGATGATTCTCGACGGCTTCGGTCACAGCGACAGCCCCGAATCCAACGCCGTCTATGCGGCCAAAAAGCCTGTGCTGGATCGCCTGTGGGCCACCGTGCCGAACGGCTTGATCTCGGGCAGCGGCATGGACGTCGGCCTGCCGGACGGCCAGATGGGCAACTCCGAAGTCGGCCACATGAACCTCGGCGCCGGCCGCGTGGTGTATCAGGACTTCACGCGTGTGACCAAGGCGATCCGCGACGGCGAGTTCTTCGAGAACCCGACCATCTGCGCCGCCGTGGACAAGGCCGTGGCCGCCGGCAAGGCCGTGCACTTCATGGGCCTGCTGTCGGATGGCGGCGTGCACAGCCACCAGGATCACCTGATCGCCATGGCCGAACTGGCCTTCAAGCGCGGCGCCGAAAAAATCTACCTGCACGCCTTCCTCGATGGCCGTGACACCCCACCGAAAAGCGCCGCTTCGTCGATCGAACTGCTCGACGCGACTTTCCAGGCCCTCGGCAAAGGCCGCATCGCCAGCCTGATCGGCCGCTACTACGCCATGGATCGCGACAATCGTTGGGACCGCGTGTCCCAGGCCTACAACCTGATCGTTGATGGCAACGGCGAATTCAACGCCGCCACCGCCCAGGAAGGTCTGGAAGCCGCTTACGCCCGTGGCGAGAGCGACGAGTTCGTCAAAGCCACCAGCATCGGTGAGCCGGTAAAAGTCGAAGACGGCGACGCCGTGGTGTTCATGAACTTCCGCGCCGACCGTGCCCGCGAGCTGAGCCGTGTATTTGTCGAAGACGACTTCAAGGAGTTCGAGCGCGCACGCCAGCCAAAAGTGCAGTACGTCGGCCTGACCCAATATGCCGCCAGCATCCCGGCCCCCGCCGCCTTTGCCCCGGGCAGCCTGGAAAACGTGCTCGGCGACTACCTGGCGAAAAACGGCAAGACCCAGCTGCGCATCGCCGAAACCGAGAAATACGCCCACGTGACCTTCTTCTTCTCCGGCGGTCGTGAAGAGCCGTTCCCGGGCGAAGAGCGCATTCTGATCCCGTCGCCGAAAGTCGCCACCTATGATTTGCAGCCGGAAATGAGCGCGCCCGAAGTCACCGACCGCATCGTCGAGGCCATCGAGAATCAGCGCTACGACGTGATCGTGGTCAACTACGCCAACGGCGACATGGTCGGCCATAGCGGCGTGTTCGAAGCCGCGGTGAAAGCCGTGGAATGCCTGGACACCTGCGTCGGCCGTATCGTCGTAGCCCTGGAAAAAGTCGGCGGCGAAGCGCTGATCACCGCCGACCACGGCAACGTTGAGCAGATGGCCGACGAATCCACCGGGCAAGCGCACACTGCGCACACCACCGAGCCGGTGCCGTTCATTTATGTCGGCAAGCGCGACCTGAAAGTCCGCGAAGGCGGCGTGCTGGCGGACGTGGCGCCGACCATGCTGAAACTGCTGGGCCTGGAAAAACCGGCGGAAATGACTGGCACTTCGATTCTGGTGTAATCCGCCCGCAAAAACGCCTCAAAACCCTGTGGGAGCTGCGGTGCGACGATTCGACTTGCCAGCGATAGCAATCTGACAGCCAACAACTATGTTGAATGTTCAGACGCCATCGCGGGCAAGTCGAATCGTCGCACCGCAGCTCCCACAGTGGTTTATGGAGTTTTCGAAATGGAATTCGGCCTGTCGCTTGCCCCAGTTATCACACAGTCCCAATTGGGCGTTTTTTTTGCCGCGTCGGGCGGGCATACTAGGCCGTCCCTTACCCTGGTGCCGCCCGCCTCTATGCTTCGCGTCCTGATCGCCCTCGCTCTGACATGCCTGCTCCAACCGGCCTTCGCGGATGAGCGCGCGCAAACCCAACAGCAACTGGACGCCACGCGCCAGGACATCGCCGAGCTGAAAAAACTGCTGGGCAAGCTCCAGGAAGAAAAATCCGGAGTGCAAAAGGAGCTCAAGGGCACCGAAACCGAGATGGGCAAGCTCGAGAAACAGGTTGAAGCCCTGCAGAAAGAGCTGAAGAAGAGCGAATCCGAGCTGCAGCGGCTCGATGCGGAGAAAAAAAAACTCCAGAGCGCGCGCACTGAACAGCAGCGACTGATCGCCATCCAGGCCCGCGCCGCCTACCAGAACGGTCGCCAGGAATACCTCAAGCTGCTGCTCAACCAGCAGAATCCCGAGAAATTCGCCCGCACCCTCACCTATTACGACTACCTGAGCCAGGCTCGCCTGGAGCAGCTGAAAAGCTTCAACGAAACCCTGCGCCAACTGGCCAATGTCGAAAAGGACATCGGCTTGCAGCAGGCGCAATTGCTGGTGCAGCAAAGCGATCTCGATACTCAGCGCGAAGCGCTCGACAAGGTCCGCAAGGAACGCCAGCAGGCCCTTGCCAAACTCAATGACGACGTAAAAGCCCGGGACCAGAAACTGGCCGCCCGCGAGCAGGATCAGGCAGACCTGTCTAAAGTCCTTAAAACCATTGAAGAAACTCTGGCCCGCCAGGCTCGTGAGGCAGAAGAAGCGCGGCAGAAAGCGCTCATCGCCCAGCAGGAAGCCGAAAAAAAGCGCTTGCGTGAGGCCGAGGCGGAAAACACCGACGCCCCACGCAAACCGGTCAGATCGACACCCGGCGCCCTGGTGTCCAGCGGCGGCGAGACCTTCGGTGGCCCTTTTGCCTCAAGTCGGGGAAAACTTCCATGGCCGGTTGATGGTCGACTGCTGGCACGCTTCGGCGAAACCCGTGGCGACGATGCCCGCACCAAGTGGGACGGCGTGATGATCAGCGCCTCCGCCGGTAGCCAGGTGCATGCCGTACACGGCGGGCGCGTGGTGTTTGCCGACTGGCTGCGTGGCGCCGGGCTACTGGTGATCCTCGATCACGGCAATGGTTTTCTGAGTCTTTACGGTCACAACCAGACGCTGCTCAAGTCGGCGGGTGACGTGGTTAAAGCCGGTGAGTCCATCTCCACTGTGGGTAACAGTGGCGGCCAGGACACACCAGCGCTGTATTTCGCAATTCGTCAGCAGGGTCACCCGAGTGATCCGGCGCAATGGTGTCGTGCGCAAGGATAAGCGCACCGCCTAATTAAGGAGTTCGTTCGACATGCTGCATTTGTCCCGTCTTACCTCGCTGGCCCTGACGATCGCCCTGGTGATCGGCGCGCCTCTGGCGTTTGCCGCTCAACCGGCCCCGGCTGTCGCTCCGGCAGGCACTGCTGCCACCAGCAAGGCGCCGTTGCCGCTGGAAGAGCTGCGCACCTTTGCCGAGGTCATGGACCGGATCAAGGCCGCCTATGTCGAGCCGGTGGACGACAAGACCCTGCTGGAAAACGCGATCAAGGGCATGCTCAGCAACCTCGATCCGCACTCCGCCTACCTCGGCCCTGAAGATTTCACCGAGCTGCAGGAAAGTACCAGCGGTGAGTTCGGCGGCCTGGGCATCGAAGTCGGCGCCGAAGACGGTTTCATCAAGGTTGTGTCGCCGATCGACGACACCCCGGCATCGAAGGCCGGCATCCAGGCCGGCGACTTCATCGTCAAGATCAACGGCGCGCCGACCCGTGGCCAGACCATGACCGAAGCCGTGGACAAGATGCGCGGCAAGATCGGCCAGAAGATCACTCTGACCCTGGTACGCGACGGCGGCACGCCGTTCGACGTGACCCTCGCTCGCGCCGTGATCCAGGTGAAGAGCGTCAAGGCGCAACTGCTGGAATCGGGTTATGGCCTGATCCGCATCACCCAGTTCCAGGTCAAGACCGGCGAAGAGGTCTCCAAGGCCCTGGCCAAGCTGCGCAAGGACAACGGCAAGAAGCTCAACGGCATCATCCTCGACCTGCGCAACAACCCGGGCGGCGTGTTGCAGGCAGCGGTGGAAGTGGTCGACCACTTCATCACCAAAGGCCTGATCGTCTACACCAAGGGCCGGATCGCCAACTCTGAACTGCGCTTCTCCGCCACCGGCAAGGACGAAAGCGAAGCGGTGCCAATGGTCGTGCTGATCAACGGTGGCAGTGCCTCGGCCTCGGAAATCGTCGCCGGCGCCTTGCAGGATCAGAAACGCGCCGTGGTCATGGGCACCACCAGTTTCGGCAAGGGCTCGGTGCAAACCGTGCTGCCGCTGAACAACGACCGCGCGCTGAAGATCACCACTGCGCTGTACTTCACGCCGAACGGCCGCTCGATCCAGGCCCAGGGCATCGTCCCGGACATCGAAGTGCGCCGTGCCAAGATCACCAACGAGGCGGACAACGACTACTTCAAGGAAGCCGACCTGCAAGGTCACCTGGGCAACGGCAACGGCGGCGCGGACAAACCGACCGGCTCCGGCGGCAAGGCCAAGGCGATGCCGCAGGATGACGATTACCAGCTGGCCCAGGCCCTGAGCCTGCTCAAAGGCCTGAGCATCACGTCCGGCCGTTGAGGATGTATTTGCGTTTCGCCTTCGTCCTGCTGTGCTGTCTGGCGGGTGCTGCTCACGCAGAACCTGCCAGACCAACACCTCAAAAAGCCTACCTGACGCTGATCATCGACGACCTGGGGCAGAACCTGCCCCGGGATCGCCGCGTGCTGGCCCTCCCCGGGCCGGTGACCACAGCGATCATGCCCGACACCCCGCACGCCACCGAATTCGCCCGCGAAGCCCATCGTGCCGGCAAGATCGTGATCCTGCACATGCCGATGGATCCGGCCACCGGCCCGTTCGCCTGGCATCCCGAACTGCCTATCGAAGAGCTTGAAAAACGGCTGAATGCCGCTTTCAAAATGGTCCCGTACACCGCCGGCATCAACAACCACATGGGCAGCCGCATGACCGCACAACCAGTGGCGATGGCGTGGTTGATGGGCGAGCTGCAGCGCCGCCACAAGTTCTTCGTCGACAGCCGCACCAGCGCCCAGACCGTCGCTGCGCAACAGGCGCAGAAGATCGATCTGGCGAGCGTTTCGCGGGATGTGTTTCTAGATGATGAGCGCACCGAAGCGGCGATTTTCACTCAGTTGCAGACGGCGATCAGCCTGGCGCGCAAGCAGGGTTCGGCGGTGATGATCGGCCATCCGTACCCACAGACCCTCGCCGTGCTGGAACGCGAACTGCCAAAGTTGAAGGCTCAAGGCATCGAGTGGATCGACATCAAGCAGATGATCAGTGTGCGCAGCAATCGCGCCACGGCGGCCCATGGGAAAGACGGCGTTTACCGGTAACAAGCTGTCACGAAGCTATAGATAGATACCGCAGCCAGCCCCTTCCCTACCCGGATATTGAGACCCGTCGCGGCGACTTCAGGCCGCTTTATTCGGGATCAATCATGAACACCCAAACTTCTCTCAACTCATCTGTTCGGCAGATGGAACCCATAGCGGTTGAAAACCTGCTGATCAATTTCACCACCGAGTTCCACCGGATCTGGGACAACACCGGCTCGAAGTCAAAACCCGGCAGTTTCTGGCGTCCGACACCCGCTCCCGACCTGCTGCCCGGTTATTTTCCGTTGGGCGATCTCGTCGTCGCCGGACGGGACAACATCAACGACAAACAGGTGATGGCGGTCGTACGCGAGGGCGAGGGCGATCCGCAAAACGCCGGAACCGGCAAGGGGCCGGCACTGAGCAAGCCTGATGATTACCAACTGATATGGAGCGATTCAGGCTCGCGCGCCAACGGTGACTGTTCCGTCTGGCGGCCAATCCCTCCCGAAGGTTATGTGGCACTCGGAATGGTCTGTTCCAACGACGGCAGCAAGCCTTCCTTCAATGCCGTCCGTTGTGTGCGAGCGGATCTGGTGGTCGCCTCAAGCGCCAACGCATTGATCTGGAGCGACAAGGGCAGCGGAGCCGACCGCGACTTCAGCACCTGGAGTATCAAGCCTGCGACCGCACCCGCCGGGGAGATATTGTTTGCCCCGGGCACCTTTATCGGTGTCAGGGGCTACAGCAAACCTGAAGCACCCATGACGGCCTATGCCTTGCGGATGCCGATCCCGCTTCAAGTCGAGACACCACCGGCCGCCCCGACACTCACCGGGCTTGATGCCGACGCCGCACTGCCCCCCTCCAAAGTCACACAGGTCGCCCGCCTGCCATGGTTTGCGGTCAGTGATCCGGTGATGAGCAGCCTTGTACAACTGCGTCATTCACCTTTCTATCGGATGGAGCGAACCGACCGCTATTTGCTCGTCGGTCAGGCCACGAACAGCACGGATGCGCACCAGGCATTCAGGTGGAAAGCCCGCCGAGCCCAGTCATTCGAGATGATGCGCGCCTTCACCCGCAACACCGGTATCGATATCGGTAACCAGTGGCCGTCGGCAATGAACACGACTCAACCGGTCATCGCCTGCTCGGCCAGACTGGGCGACAGTTTCTGCAACACGGAGTCGACCCCATATGAGTGGGCGAACGCCTCGGAGGCAGAGGTGATTGCTCTGGTTGCGCAAAAAAGGTTTGCCGCTGTCTATCTGATGCAAAGCGACTATCGATTGCTGCGCGAAGATGGCTCACAAGTGGAAGGTCATCTCAGTTATACCGATATGGACAGCCTGCATCTGGCTGACTACCCGTCCGAGCCGGTTCCCGTGGAGAAGCCGAAGACCGAGCCGGAACATCAGCCGGCAGTTGAACCCCCTGCTCAGCAGCCAACGGTGGAACCTCAGGTCGATCCGCAGCCGTCGGCCGAGTCAGCGGTAGTTACAGATACCGCCCCATGATCTCGTCGACCACGCCGTCCTTGCGCATCTGATCCAGCGCAGTTTGCAACTTGGCAACGGTTGCATCCGGCACGTCCTTGTTCAGCGCCAGATACAGTTCGGCGCTGTTGAAGCGAAGCACGGTTTTCAGCCCGGTCACGCCATCCTGCCGCGCCAGATAACGGCCGGCAGGATCGCCGGTGGCCCACAGGTCGATCTGGCCGCTGACAAGCTTCTTGGCGTTGTCCTGATCGCGCAGCACCACCACCGGCTTCAGCCCCTGCTTGGTCAGAGTCTCGGCAATGGCGTCGCCCTTGTAGGCGCCGATCTTGTACTTGCGCGCATCATTGAGGGTTTCGAGGGTGATCTTGCTGTCGGCCTTGGCCAGCATGACCCAGTCGTCCGGGCCGATCGGGCCGACCCACTTGAAGAGTTTTTCGCGATCCGGCAGGCGCGCCATGACGAACGCACCGTAACCGGGATTCTCCAGCGCCAGCTTGTAGACCCGTTCCCAAGGGAAGCGCAGGGTCAGGCTGTAAGTGATGCCGGCACGCTTGAACATCTCGCGCACGATGTCCGTGGCGATGCCGTTGATGTTTTCATCCTGGGCGAAATTCTTGCCGTTCTTCGCCATGTTGTACGGCGGGAAGTTTTCGGTGAGGAGCACCAGATCGGTGTCGGGACTTTCTTCGGCGTGGCCGGTGTTGATCAACAACACGGAGGCACTGGCGAGGGCGAGAAGCAGGCGTTTGATCATGTCGGGCTACCGAAATCCATGGCGTGCCCAAGAGTGCCTTGGGTACGCCATGCTGTCCACTGGCCTGTATTGTTTTGGGTCTGCGTGAAAACTCGCCGAGCGGCGATCAGGCAAGGCAAAAACAGGCGAGGAAGCGGAGTGTAGGGGACCTACATGAGCATTCCGAGCCTGTTTTTAACGCAGCATGATCGTCGCGCAGGCAGTTTTCGCGCAGAGCCTAACGCATTACGATGCCGCGGTGAGCCATATACGCCTTGGCTTCCTGAACGGTGTATTCGCCGAAGTGGAAAATACTCGCCGCCAGTACGGCGCTAGCACGGCCTTCGAGGATGCCGTCAGCCAGGTGCTGCAGGTTGCCGACGCCACCGGAAGCGATCACCGGAATCCCCAGCGCATCGCTGATGGCGCGGGTCACGCCGAGGTCGAAGCCGTTTTTCATGCCGTCCTGATCCATGCTGGTCAGGAGGATTTCACCAGCACCCAGGCCTTCCATTTTCTTCGCCCACTCGACCGCGTCGAGGCCGGTCGGTTTGCGACCGCCGTGGGTGAAGATCTCCCAGCGCGGGGTTTCGCCCGGGCCGGAGACCTTCTTCGCGTCGATGGCAACAACGATGCATTGCGAACCGAAATGCTGCGCCGCTTCACCGACGAATTCCGGGTTGAACACGGCAGCGGTGTTGATCGACACCTTGTCCGCACCGGCGTTGAGCAGGTTGCGGATGTCCTGCACGGTACGTACGCCACCGCCGACGGTCAGCGGGATGAACACCTGACTGGCCATGCGCTCTACGGTGTGCAGCGTGGTGTCACGGCCATCGACGCTGGCGGTGATGTCGAGAAAGGTAATCTCGTCGGCACCCTGCTCGTCGTAGCGACGGGCGATTTCCACCGGGTCGCCGGCGTCACGGATGTTCTCGAACTTCACACCTTTGACGACCCGGCCGTTGTCCACGTCCAGGCAAGGGATGATGCGTTTGGCCAGCGCCATGGTCAGTCCTCAGCCTTGGTACGAGTCGCAGAAAGCTTGCGCTTCGGCGACGTCGAGAGTGCCTTCGTAGATCGCCCGGCCAGTAATTGCACCGATGATGCCCGGTGCCTTGGCGTCGAGCAGCGACTTGATGTCACCCAGGTTGTGAATGCCGCCGGAAGCGATCACCGGGATCTTTGTCGCAGCAGCGAGCGCAGCGGTGAACGGTACGTTGCAGCCCTGCATCATGCCGTCTTTGGCGATGTCGGTATAAACGATCGAGGACACGCCGTCGGCTTCGAACTGTTTGGCCAGGTCGATGACCTGCACGGTGCTGATTTCAGCCCAGCCATCAGTGGCAACAAAACCGTCTTTGGCATCGAGGCCGACGATGATCTTGCCCGGGAACGCGCGGCAGGCTTCAGCGACGAACGCCGGATCCTTCACCGCTTTGGTGCCGATGATCACGTAGCTCACGCCCGCCTTGACGTAGTGCTCGATGGTTTCCAGCGAACGGATGCCGCCGCCGATCTGGATCGGCAGGGTCGGGTAGCGCTTGGCGATCGCGGTCACCACTTCGCCGTTGACCGGCTGGCCTTCGAAAGCGCCGTTCAGGTCGACCAGATGCAGACGGCGGCAACCGCCCTCCACCCACTTGGCAGCCATGCTCACCGGGTCATCGGAGAACACTGTGGAATCTTCCATGCGGCCCTGGCGCAGACGTACGCAGGCACCGTCTTTAAGATCGATAGCGGGAATAATCAGCATCTGGCAAACCTTCAAATTTGAATGTTCAGCTTGGCTCGGAAATCAGTTTTTCTCGAGCGCCCACAGGTCGCTTTCGATGCTTTCAAACCGCTCCTTGAGGTGGGTCTGCACATCGAAAATCGCCCTGTTGTAATAGTGCGGAGCAATTTCGCGGGTAAACAGCTCAAGAATTTCCGCCGCCTCGAACGAACCCAGGTCCAGTTCGAAACGATCCTCCATGAACCGCTGGATCTTGCGGTTGGCCTCGCTCTCCTGCTCGGGAGTGAGGGTCAGGATCGGCGGCTTGGATTTCTTGACGGCCATTTACCAGCGACCGTCCCACGCCGCGAAGTTCTGCAGCAATTGCAGGCCATGGGTATGGCTCTTCTCCGGGTGGAACTGCACGGCGAAGCGCGAACCTTCGGCCAGCGCCGCGGCGAAGTCGACGCCGTAGTGACCGCTGCCGACGACCTGACGCGGATTACCGGCGGCGATGTAATAGCTGTGCACGAAGTAGAAACGCGCCAGGTCCGGAATGCTGTGCCACAGCGGGTGATCCACCGCCTGCTTCACTTCGTTCCAGCCCATGTGCGGGACTTTCAGGTGTTCGCCGTCTTCATGCAGGTCTTTGCCGAAGAACTTCACCGCGCCCGGGAACAGGCCGATGCAGTCGACGCCGTCGTTCTCTTCGCTGCTGTCGAGCAAGGCTTGCATGCCGACGCAGATGCCGAGGAACGGACGATCCTGGCTGACTTCACGCACCAACGAATCGAAACCGAGGCGACGGATCTCCGCCATGCAATCGCGAATCGCGCCGACGCCGGGGAAAACCACACGGTCAGCTTCGCGGATCACTGCCGCATCGCTGGTGATCAGCACCTTGCCGGCACCGACGTGCTCGAGGGCCTTGGCCACCGAGTGCAGGTTGCCCATGCCGTAATCGATAACTGCAACCGTCTGCATTACAGGACGCCTTTGGTCGAAGGCATCTGGCCGGCCATGCGCTCGTCCAGCTCGACGGCCATGCGCAGCGCGCGGCCGAAAGCCTTGAACACGGTTTCGATCTGGTGGTGGGTGTTGGTGCCGCGCAGGTTGTCGATGTGCAGGCTGACCAGCGCGTGGTTGACGAAGCCCTGAAAGAATTCCTGGAACAGGTCGACGTCGAAGCCGCCAACGGTGGCGCGGGTGTACGGCACGTGCATCTGCAGGCCCGGACGGCCGGAGAAGTCGATCACCACGCGCGACAGCGCTTCATCGAGCGGCACGTAGGCGTGGCCGTAGCGACGGATGCCTTTCTTGTCGCCAATGGCTTGCGCGAAGGCCTGGCCGAGGGTGATACCGACGTCTTCCACCGTATGGTGGTCGTCGATATGCAGATCGCCCTTGCATTCGATATCCAGGTCGATCAACCCGTGACGGGCGATCTGATCCAGCATGTGCTCAAGAAAAGGAACACCGATATTGAATCGGGCCTTTCCGGTGCCATCAAGGTTGATCGAGGCTTTGATCTGGGTTTCCAGAGTGTCGCGCTCGACAGACGCCTTACGTTCGGCCATCACCAGCTCCGCAAAATCATTGGGCGAAAAAGGCAGCCATTATAGGGGCGCGGGGCCGAAACAGAAACACGAGAGGTGATATGACAGACGGATAGAAGCCCCGACTGTCGCGGGTAGACATGTCCATACAAGCCATTACAGGCAGCCTGAAAACAAATGTGGGAGCGGGCTTGCTCGCCAAAGCAGTGGGTCAATCAACAGTGATGTCGACTGACCGGACGCCTTCGCGGGCAAGCCCGCTCCCACAGGTTTCTGCGTTTTAACGGTTACTTAGTGGAACAGAACCGCCGTCTTCTGCAGGGTCACCCACACACCCCACGCCAACGGAATCCCCACCACCAGCCACGCAGCGATCGCCAATGGCTTGCTGCCCGGCGCGGCTTTCCACTCCAGAACGGTGCTGGCGTCAGCACCCTTGTCGTGGCCCAGCGCCTGTTCGGCAGCCAGTTCGGCGTCGGTCATGAAGTACTTGTCCGCCACCGGGCGCACCAGCAGGTTGCACAGGAAACCCAGTACCAGCAGGCCGGCGAGAATGTACAGGGTGATGTCGTAAGCGGCGGCGCGTTCAACGCCAATGCTCAACTGATATTCACGCAGGTAGTTCACCAGCACCGGGCCCAGCACGCCAGCGGCGGCCCAGGCAGTCAGCAGACGACCGTGGATCGCACCGACCATCTGCGTACCGAACAGGTCGGCCAGATACGCCGGAACGGTCGCGAAACCACCGCCGTACATCGACAGGATGATGCAGAACGCCGCCACGAACAGCGCAACGTTGCCCAGGTGACCGAGGTTAGGGATCAGCGCGTACAGCGCAAAACCCAGTGCGAAGAACACGAAGTAAGTGTTCTTGCGGCCCAGGTAGTCCGAGAACGACGCCCAGAAGAAGCGACCGCCGATGTTGAACAGGCTCAGCAGACCGGTGAAACCGGCTGCAATGGCAGCGATGGAGGCCAGTTGACCGGCATCCAGTTGACCGAACGGCAGATCGTTGCCCAGCAGCTTGCCGCCGAACACTTCCTGCAACAACGGCGAAGCCATGCCGAGGATGCCGATACCGGCGGACACGTTCAGGCACAGCACCAGCCACACCAGACGGAATTGCGGGGTCTTCCACGCCACATTCACGTGAACGTGACGGTGAGTGATCATCGCGTTCGACGCTTTTTTCGCCGGAGCAGTCCAGCCTTCAGGCTTCCAGCCGGTTGGCGGTACGCGGTAGGCCAAGGCGCCACCGATCATGAACACGAAGTAGATCGCGGCCATGGCCACGAAGCTCTGCCATACGCCAACACCTGTCGGCGAAGCGAAGTGGCTCATCAGAGCGGTCGCCAGTGGTGCACCGACCATCGCGCCACCGCCGAAGCCCATGATCGCCATGCCGGTCGCCATGCCGCGCTTGTCCGGGAACCACTTGATCAGGGTCGAGACCGGCGAGATGTAGCCCAGGCCCAGACCGATACCACCGATCACGCCGGAACCGATCCACATCAGCCAGATCTGGTGGGTATAGATCCCCAGCGCAGAAATCAGCAGACCGCCGCACCAGCACAGTGCCGATACAACGCCGGCCTTGCGTGGCCCTGCGTGTTCGAGCCAGCCACCCCAGATCGCTGCCGAGCAGCCGAGGAAGATGAAGAACAGGGTGTAGATCCAGCCGAGCATGGAGATCGGCCAATCGCATTGCGACGAGAAGACTTGTGCGATGAAACTCATGTCCGGTGCGCAAGCCACCGGAGCGGTCACGCCCAGCGCCTTGGACAGCGGCAACCAGAACACCGAGAAGCCGTAGGCCATGCCGATGCACAGGTGAATGGCCAGAGCGGCCGGCGGAACCAGCCAGCGGTTGAAACCGGGCTTGGCGATGATGCGTTCCTTGGACAGGAACCCGGGCTGATCGGCTTTGAGGCCGTCCGCCGTGATGGTCGTGCTCATTGTGTATCCCCCAATTATTAGTATGGTTCGCCAGCCACTGCTCACCCCCGGCCTTTATGCACACAGGCATGACCGTTTTTTGCGGGTGAAGCTCCTTGAAAGCGCGACGTTAAGTCGCAGATGGGCGGACGAACGGGCGAAGGTTACCATTTGCACGTGACAGAAAAACCAAACTGATATCACCTTTTTTGAGTCATCTGATCTCCTGACGCCGGGGAACCCCGATGCCGATCGTTGTCGAAGCGCTGTACATCACGGTTCAGCAGGCTGCACGGGACACCACAACAGCGCGGGTTGATGCAGCGCTATACTCCCCGGCTAAATTACGAATTCGACTACTTACAAGGACTCGCCCATGAAAGCGTTCGGCAAAATCCTGGGTCTGGTACTTCTCGGGCTGTTGCTGATCATTGTGGCGGCGGGCTTCGCCCTGACCCACCTGTTTGATCCCAACGACTACAAAGACGAGATCCGCCAGATTGCCCGCGACAAGGCCCACATCGAGCTGACGCTCAATGGCGACATCGGCTGGAGCCTGTTCCCTTGGCTCGGCCTGGAACTGCACGAGGCCAGCGTCGCGACCCTGGCCAAGCCTGCCGAACCGTTTGCCGACCTGCAGATGCTCGGCCTGTCCGTACGCGTGCTGCCGCTGCTGCGCCGCGAAGTACAGATGAGCGATGTGCGCGTCGAAGGCCTGAATCTGCGCCTGAACCGTGACAAGAATGGTCATGGCAACTGGGAAGACATCGGCAAGGTTCCGCCCAAGGCCGGCAGCACACCGGCGCCGACCACCACCGCCGAAACCGCACCCGAGGCCCCTGCGCAAGCGGAAAAACCGGCCCAGCCGATCCGCCTCGACATCGACAGCCTGACCGTCAACAACGCCCGCGTGGAATACAACGACGAGCTGACCGGCAAGCAATTCAGCGCCGAAAGCATCCAGCTGAGCACCGGCGCGGTTCACGATTCGACCAATATTCCGGTCAAAGCCACCGCGTTCCTCGGTACCAACCAGCCAGTGCTGCGGGTGCGCACCGAGCTCAACGGCGAGCTGCGCTTCGAGCGCGCCCTGCAACGCTACAAGTTCGAAGACCTGAAGCTTTCCGGCGAAGTCGCCGGCGATCCGCTGCAAGGCAAGACCGTGACCTTCGCCGCCCAAGGCCAGTTGTTGCTGGACAAGGCCGCCAACGTCGCAGAATGGACCGGCATCAAGCTTTCGGTCAATCAGCTGCGTGCCTTGGGTGAGCTGAAAGCCAACGACCTGGACAAGACGCCACAGATCACCGGCGGTATTTCCATCGCCCAGTTCGACCTGGCGAAATTCGTCGACAGCATCGGCCAGACCCTGCCGGCCATGGCCGAAGGCAGCCTGAGCAAGGTTGAACTGGTCAGCCGTGTCGCCGCGACACCGACCAGCGTTTCGCTGGACAACATCAACCTGAAACTCGACGACAGCAGCTTCAGCGGCCGCATCGCCGTCGAAGATTTCGCCAAGCAATCGCTGCGGGCGATCCTCAAGGCCGACACCTTCAACGTCGACCGCTACCTGCCGCCGAAATCGGAAAAGGCCAACAACGCTACCCAGGTCCGTCAGGCGGAAGTTGCCAGCACCGAAGCCGATGCCATGGCCGGTGCCGGTAGCACCCCGCTGCCGGAAAAACCGAGCAAAAGCGCCTGGAGCACCGAGCGCCTGTTCCCGGTTGAGCGCCTGAGCAAACTCGATGTGAATGCCGACCTGACCTTCGGCCAGTTGACCCTCGACAAACTGCCGATCCAGAACGCCGCACTGAAAGCCACCGGACAGGGCGGCCTGCTGACTCTGGAGAATCTGCGCGGCGAGCTGTACAACGGCGACTTCGAAGCCAAGGGTACGCTGGATGTGCGCCAGACCGCGCCGGTGCTGAACCTGCAAACCCGGATCAACCGGGTGCCGGTGGAGAAAATCCTCGAAAGCCAGGGCAAGAATCCGCCGGTCAAAGGTCTGGTCAATCTCACCAGCACCGTCACCGGCAGCGGCAACAGCCAGCAGGCGCTGATCGAAACCCTCAACGGCAATGCCAGTTTCGTGATCAACAACGGCGTG
This sequence comes from Pseudomonas fluorescens, assembly GCF_030344995.1. Taxonomy (GTDB): domain Bacteria; phylum Pseudomonadota; class Gammaproteobacteria; order Pseudomonadales; family Pseudomonadaceae; genus Aquipseudomonas; species Aquipseudomonas fluorescens_BF. Next base: position 636,362 of record NZ_CP128260.1, on the reverse strand, counting down.
CTGCTTAACGCCAACCTTGAGCAGCAACTGTGCAAGGGCATCGCCACCCTCAACCGCAAATCCCTGAGCGGCGAGCCGCGCGGCAAGGACACGCCGTTCCAGGAACTCAAGGGCAACCTGACCTTCCGCAACGGCGTAGCCAGCAACCCGGACCTGAAGGTCCGTATCCCCGGCATGAGCGTCAACGGTGACGGCGATATCGACCTCAAGGTGCTGGGCATGGACTATCGCGTCGGCATCATCGTCGAGGGCGACACCAGCGCCATGCCGGACCCGGCCTGCCAGGTCGGCGACAAGTTCGTCGGCATCGAATGGCCGCTGCGCTGCCGTGGCCCGCTGGAGCTGGGCGCCAAGGCCTGCCGCGTGGACAACGAGCGCATGGGCCAGGTCGCGACCAAACTGGCCGGCGACAAGATCAGCGAAAAAATCGACGAGAAACTGGGCGACAAAGTCAGCCCGGAACTGAAAAACGCATTGAAGGGGCTGTTCAAGCGATGAGAGCGGAGCAGTTTTCCACGGCGGTGCTGGAATGGTTCGACCGCCACGGCCGCCATGATTTGCCCTGGCAACAGAACATCAACCCGTATCGGGTGTGGGTGTCCGAGATCATGTTGCAGCAGACCCAAGTCAGCACCGTGCTCAATTACTTCGACCGCTTCATGGCCGCGCTGCCGACGGTCGAAGCCCTGGCCGAAGCGCCGGAGGACGAGGTTCTGCATCTGTGGACCGGCCTGGGTTACTACACCCGCGCGCGCAATCTGCAGAAGACCGCGAAGATCGTCGTCAGCCAGTACGGCGGCGAGTTTCCCCGCGATGTCGAGAAGCTCACGGACTTGCCGGGCATTGGCCTGTCCACCGCCGGCGCGATCGCCAGCATCAGCATGGGCCTGCGGGCGCCGATCCTCGACGGCAACGTCAAACGGGTGCTGGCGCGCTTTACCGCGCAGGAGGGCTACCCCGGCGAGCCGAAGGTCGCCAGACAGCTGTGGGCCAACGCCGAGCGCTTCACGCCGCAGGACCGGGTCAACGCCTACACCCAGGCGATGATGGATCTGGGCGCAACGCTCTGCACCCGCAGTAAACCGAGCTGTCTGCTGTGTCCGCTGGAAAAGGGCTGCGAAGCGCACATGCTCGGCCTGGAGACGCGCTACCCGATCCCCAAACCGCGCAAGGCCATCCCGCAGAAACGCACGCTGATGCCGCTGCTGGCCAACGAGGACGGCGCGATTCTGCTTTATCGCCGCCCGTCCAGCGGATTGTGGGGCGGTTTGTGGAGCCTTCCGGAACTCGATGACCTCGACGACCTGCAACACCTCGCCGCGCAGCACTCGCTGGAACTGGGCGAGCAGCAGGCGCTGCCGAGCCTTGTCCACACCTTCAGCCACTTCCAGCTGTCCATCGAACCCTGGCTGGTTCAGGTACAGGAAGCCGGCGGTCACGTGGCCGAGGCCGACTGGCTCTGGTATAACCTCGCCACCCCGCCGCGCCTGGGCCTCGCCGCCCCGGTCAAGACCTTGCTCGAACGCGCGGCCGCCGTCTTGAATGCAGGAGAGTCGACATGACCCGCACCGTAATGTGCCGCAAGTACAAAGAACAACTCGAAGGCCTGGAGCGCCCACCGTACCCGGGCGCCAAGGGCCAGGACATTTTCGAACACGTCTCGGCCAAGGCCTGGGCTGACTGGCAGAAACACCAGACCCTGCTGATCAACGAAAAACGCCTGAACATGATGAACGCCGAAGACCGCAAGTTTCTTCAGGGCGAAATGGACAAGTACTTCTCCGGCGAGGAATACGCTCAGGCCGAAGGCTACGTTCCGCCTGCAGAGTAAACCCGCGAAATCGGGGGTCGGATCGTAAGCGACGGAATTAATTTAAGAAATTTTAAAAAAGTCGTTGACGTAAATCCGAAAAACCCTTTTAATGCGCCCCGTTGCCCAGATAGCTCAGTCGGTAGAGCAGGGGATTGAAAATCCCCGTGTCGGCGGTTCGATTCCGTCTCTGGGCACCAAATACCGAAAACCCTGAATCGCAAGATTCAGGGTTTTTTTATGCCTGCGATTTGATAACGCCCCGATCCCGCCCTTCTTGCAGGCCGGAATTCGCGATACGTTGCTCAACCCTTAAGGAAGAGGGTCATCCCCGCGATGAACCAGAAAAGAACCCGCGTCCCCCTGCCCCACCCCGCGCTGCCTGTAAAACGCACCAACTGGTTGATGATCGCTCTCGGCCTGGTGCTGATCCTGTGTACCGGCCTAGTCGCTTATGAAACCGTGGACGGGCTGATTCAGGGGCGCATCGGCAACATGGCACGCGGCAAACGCTTCGCCGTGTATTCGCTGACCGCACAACCCGCCAACTTCTGGTTTGCCGTCGCCACGCATTGCCTCCTCGCCCTCTTCCTCTCGGGCGCAGCATGGGTATTGATCTGGCTGGGCCGCACGGCAACGGTCGCGCCATCCCGGCGCGACCGGTAACGCCACTAGCTGTTGTCGTTCCAGTGGAACACCAGATTGCGCGCTGCACCGCCGCCAATGTCCGCCGCATCCCGGCGCGTTTCGCCATTGCGGGTCGCGACGACCGTGTATTTGCCGGGCGGCAACTGCACGTACACCAATGGCCCGGTCTGATTCAGCGTCAGCACAGTCTGGCCGGGGGCTTTCTGAATCATCACGTCGACATCGGCGGTGTACTGGTTTTGCATGCCGACCGCGAACGTCATGTGCAAGTTGTAGCCAGCAGATTGCTGAATGGCTTTCGACTCATCTTCGCCAATCCCGCCGGCCAGATAGCGAACACCGTTTTGCTCTTGCTGCTGAACCTGCACAGCGGAGCTGTCGATCGGCTCCAGACTTGCAGCCTGCACCATGATCGGAAACAGCAGCACCGCCGCAGCGGCGACGGGCAGCACGAATGAAAGAACGCGTTTCATGAGGACGACTCCCGGGCTCTCGCGGAACCCAATCGTTACCTCTTTTAGATTTTGTCTTGCGGGGCGGGTTTTAGAACGATTGGGAGTTGCGGTTGATACGAAAAGGACTACACCCCGTACTCCTCGTTCGCGGACTTCGTCAGCCTGATCTCGCAAAACCCGCCCACTCTTCCTTCAGTGGCATCAGAGGCGGCCGGCATCCCCAGGCCAAGGCAATTGGCATGCTCTTGCTTCTGTTCCCCCCTGAGCCGGAAGACCTGATGAGCCAACTAGAACCTGCTGACACGCAAGATCCAAAAATTGATTCGCTGCTGGGCGACCTGGGCGAACTGATACGCGAGGCGCGGCAGAAAGTGCTGCGAACGGTCGACACGATTCAGGTCCAGACCTGCTGGCAGATAGGGCGACACATTGTCGAGTTCGAGCAACAGGGTGCCCGGCGTGCGGGGTACGGAAAACAGCTTCTGGCTACGCTGGCGAAGGAGCTGACTGCGGACTTTGGGAAAGGCTTCGACGTTACCAATCTTCGAAAAATGCGGCAGTTTTATCAGCTCTTTCCAATTCGAGACGCACTGCGTCTCGAATTGAGCTGGACCCATTACCGCAGGATATTGCAGGTCGAAAGCGAACCCGCCCGGCAGTGGTACATGAACGAAGCCGCTGCACAAAACTGGTCAAGCCGCGCCCTTGATCGCCAGATCAACACGCTCTACTACGAACGCCTGTTGCTGAGCCGAGACAAAACCGACGTCTACGCAGAGGCAGCGACCAACATTGCCGCGATGAAAAGCAATCCCCGGGAATTCATTCGCGACCCAGTCCTGCTGGAATTTCTCGGCCTGCCCTCACCGGGCAAGCTTCAGGAGTCCGAACTGGAGCAAGCCTTGATCGACCAGCTCCAGGGATTTCTCCTCGAACTCGGCAAAGGCTTCGCTTTTGTCGGTCGCCAGCAACGCATCAGCGCTGGCGACGATGATTTCTACATTGACCTGGTGTTCTACAACTACCTGCTCAAATGCTTCGTCATCCTCGATCTGAAGCGCGGCAAGCTCAGCGCTCGGGACGTAGGCCAGATGGACATGTACATCCGCATGTACGACGACCTCAAACGCAGTGAAGGCGACGGGCCAACGGTGGGGATCATTCTCTGTGCACAGCAAAATGAATCGGTGGCGCGCTACACGATCCTCAAGGGCAATGAGCAGCTGTTCGCCAGCAGCTACAAACTGGTGCTGCCGAGTGAAGAGGATTTACGCGCGGAGTTGAACCGTGAACACACGCGGCTGGAAGAGCGCTTGAGCGAACAGACGGCTGATTGACCGCCGACGGATTGTTCACCGAGCTGGCCGGGATTATCGTTGGCAGCTACTCCGCGAAGGTCGAGAGCCATGGGTTTTCAAGAGACGCACGCACTGGAAGATGCCCGGAGCGAAACCACGCTCGCAAGCGATGTTCAGGATGCACCCTTTCAGGAACCCGCCGCCGACAGCTATCTGCTCGGCGGTTTCACCTGGCGTCACGCCTCACCAGACCCACAACGCCCAGTGGTCATCATCAACGCCGCCACGTCCGTGCGCTGCCGCCATTACTCACGCTTCGCGGCGTACCTGTTCGCCAACGGCTTTGACGTGATCATTTACGACTACCGGGGCATTGGTGAATCACGACCGAAGTCGATGAGGCATTTGCAGGCTTCATGGACGGATTGGGGGGCGCTGGATTTCGAGGCGATGCTCAAACGCGCGCAACGGGAATTTCCCGGGCAGCCGATCGATGTGGTCGGGCACAGCTTCGGCGGCTGCGCAGCAGGCCTGGGGGCGTCCGGGAAGATAATCCGACGACTGGTGACGGTCGGCGCGCAATTCGCCTACTGGCGCGATTACGCGCCCGAACACCGCTGGCGGATGTTCGGCAAATGGCATCTGCTGATGCCGCTGGTCACACTGTTCTGTGGCTACTTTCCGGGCAAACGCCTTGGCTGGCTGGAAGATACGCCCGCAGGCGTGGTGCGCGACTGGAGCACGCCTACTGCAAGTTATGAACGACGTCCAAGCGGCAGAACGATGACCGACTTGCCCTTCGCCAACGTCCGGGCCAAAGCCCTGGCAATCAGCATCAGCGACGACCCCTACGGCACGATTCCCGCCATCGAACGCCTGCTCGCTTACTTCCACAACGCGCAAAAGACCCACCTGCGAATCGAGCCGCAGGACATCGGCGAACAGCAAGTCGGACATTTCGCCTTTTTTCGCAGCGCATACCAAGCCACACTATGGCCCATCGCTCTGACCTGGTTGCAGACCGGCGAACTGGCCTCCGACACACCGGGGCGCAAAATCCTACGCAGCCAAGCCCTTTAACGCACCACGGAACACACACCATGGCTTCCGCCAACAAGCAGCAAAAACGCGCCGCCCGGGCCAAGACCAAGGCCAAGCAGAACCGCACCAAACGTGCGGAAGCGCCGGTCGAGCTGGACCCGAACGACGACCGCATCGATTTTGAGTCGGTGGACCTGACCGAACTGTTCAAGAAAATGATCGACGCCGAGAAGATCAGCCAGCAGGCCCTGTGCACCGCATTCCTTGAAGACCCGCTGCTGGAACTGGTGTACGAGCAGGAAGGCGAAGAGGGCGCGATGGATTTCATCCTCGCCGCGCTGATCGAGTATCGCCAGTGGGCCACCGAGACCGACGAGGCTGGTGCCTTGGCGTGGATCGAATCGCCGGACTTCCAGAAAGACTATGTGGCCGCGTCCGACGCAATCGCCGCACAAACCCAACAGAAAAACTGAGTTCCCATGGCATCCCTGAACAAGCAACAGAAACGCGCCAAGCGCGCCAAGGCCAAAGCCAAGCAGATCCGCATGGTCGGTCGCAAACCCCTGGCGCAGGACGATGACCTCGGTCACCTCGCAGAGCCGATCCCGGAATACACCCTGGCGATGTTCAGCAAGATGCGCGACGCCGAAGCCGTCAGCCGCAACGAAATGCTGCTGACGCTGCTCCGCGAACTGGCGTTCATCATCGTTGACCATCCTGAACTGCTGGACATGGAAAACGCCGAGAACGAAGGCATGGCCGCCACTCACCTGGCCGCCGACATGCTGATCGACTACCGCATGTGGGCCGATGGCATGGATCGCGAAACCGCCCAGGCCTGGCTGAGCGAGCCGGAGTTCATCAGAGATTTCGGGATTGCGCTGGACACCTACGGTCAGTCGGTGGAAGCGCAGGAAGAAAAGAGCGAATAAACCTCGCCCGCAAACAAAAACGGCCGCTTGTCATCGCTGACAGCGGCCGTTTTGCATTACGCGATACGGATCAGTTCAACACCACCGCACCACGCTTTTCCGCCTTGCGACGACGCGCCACGAGCATGCCGGTCGCGACAACCACCAGGCTCAGCAGGCCGGTCGCGAGGATTTCCACGCGGTGGGCTTCCTGGAACAGCATGATGGTCAGGGCGGCCACGATGAACACGTTCACCGCGTAGGTCAGGCCCGGGAACAGCCACATGCTGAAGACGATTTTCTCGCCGCGAGCCATGCGTTGTTTACGCATGCGCAGTTGCGAAATCGCGATCACCAGGTACACCAGCAGTGCGATGGCGCCGGAACTGGCCAGCAGGAACTCGAACACCGCAGCCGGCGCCACATAGTTGGCGAAGGTGCACAGGAATGCCGCGCCGGTGGACAGCATCACTGCCCAGTAAGGTGTGCCGCTCTTGTTGGTACGGGTTGCCATGGCCGGCGCATCACCACGCTTGCCGAGGGAGAACAGCATGCGCGAAGAGGTGTACAGCGCCGAGTTCAGGCAGCTGGTCACAGCGACCAGTACCACGATGTCGACGATCATCTTGGCGTTCGGGATGCCCATGCGCTCCAGCACGGTCTGGTACGAACCAAGGCTGGCCAGCGCTGGATCGTTCCACGGCACCAGAGCCACGACGATGAAGATCGATACGAGGTAGAACAGACCGATCCGCCAGATCACCGAGTTGGTGGCCTTGGAAATCTGCTTGCCCGGGTTCTTCGATTCCGCGGCCGCGATGGTCACGATTTCGGTACCCATGAAGGAGAACATGGTGGTCAGGATCGCGCCCAATACAGCGCCCATGCCGTTCGGCAGGAAGCCTTGGGTGTCGAAGATGTGCGAAACGCCGCTGACCTGGCTGTTCGGCAGGAAGCCGAAAATGGCCGCGACGCCGAGAATGATGAAACCGATGATCGCCACGACTTTGAGCAGGGCGAACCAGAATTCGAACTCACCGTAGTTTTTCACGCTGAACAGGTTGGTCACCGTCAGCAGCATGGTGATGATCAGCGCGAAGGCCCATATTTCCACACTCGGGAACCAGGCGTGCAGGATGGTCGCGGCGGCGTTGGCCTCCAGCGGGATCACCAGGACCCAGAACCACCAGTAGAGCCAGCCGATGGTGAAACCGGCCCAGTGACCGATAGCGCGGTCGGCGTAAGTCGAGAAGGAGCCGGTATCCGGCGAGGCAACAGCCATTTCGCCGAGCATGCGCATGACCAGCACAACCAGCGCGCCGGCAGCGGCGTAAGCCAGCAGAACAGCGGGACCGGCGGCGGCGATGGCGTGGCCGGAGCCTACGAACAGACCTGCACCGATCACCCCGGCGATCGACAGCATGGTCACATGACGCGGTTTGAGCCCCTGTTCGAGGCCATTGGAGCTTTGGGTACTGCTCATTGAAACTACCTTTGCGAGGAAAGCGATTGCGTCCGGCCCGTCTGGCGTTCCTTCTCGTAAAAAGAATCCAACGGGGCGTTCCAGATTCTGCACGCAATAATTGCGCCAAAATGTTTCAAACTCTTCTGGCCTGCGGTTTTCAGCGCGTCCGGACAGTCATCGCAAGTCCTTGAGAATAATGGCCTTTCGCCAAAGCGTTACCCTGCGACTCACTTTTCAAACGAACGAGCGCACCAGAATCACACTTAAAAAGTGACGGATGCACAATAAAAGGGCGAATGAGGAACGTTCGGCCGGATAGCGCTTCCAACACCCCGCCAAAGGTGGCAACATCGCGCCTTTTTTTACGCGACACCCACGGGAATCAACGTTCAAACACCCGTTCGGTTGTTGATGGGGCGACAGTCTGCTGCGCCGATGCGACAACCTGCCACACGCCATCCGTTTACCGCTCGTAGCGCTGTTGGCTGCCATTGAAACGCTATGCTAGCTTGGCCGCCTCGCCAGGAAGGCCAACCAACAGCTGGAGCGCAACATATATGAGGAACGCACATGGCTGAGGCCACGCCCGCGCTTGAAATCCGCAACCTGCACAAACGCTACGGACAGCTTGAGGTGCTCAAAGGCATCTCGCTGACCGCCCGCGACGGCGATGTGATCTCGATCCTGGGTTCCTCCGGTTCCGGCAAGTCCACGTTCCTGCGTTGCATCAACCTGTTGGAAAACCCGCATCAGGGCCAGATCCTGGTGGCCGGTGAAGAACTCAAGCTCAAGTCCGCCAAGAATGGCGAACTGGTTGCCGCCGATGGCAAGCAGATCAATCGCCTGCGCTCCGAGATTGGTTTTGTGTTTCAAAACTTTAATCTGTGGCCGCACATGAGCGTGCTCGACAACATCATCGAAGCCCCGCGCCGCGTGCTCGGCCAGAGCAAGGCCGAAGCCATCGAAGTCGCCGAAGCGCTGCTGGCCAAGGTCGGCATCGCCGACAAGCGCCACGCGTATCCGGCACAACTGTCCGGCGGCCAGCAACAGCGCGCGGCGATTGCCCGAACGCTGGCGATGCAGCCCAAGGTAATCCTGTTCGACGAGCCCACCTCCGCCCTTGACCCGGAAATGGTCCAGGAAGTACTTAATGTCATCCGCGCATTGGCCGAAGAAGGCCGCACCATGCTGCTCGTGACCCACGAAATGGGTTTTGCCCGTCAGGTCTCCAGCGAAGTGGTGTTCCTCCACCAGGGCCTGGTAGAAGAGCAAGGATCGCCACAGCAGGTGTTCGAAAACCCGCTTTCGGCGCGCTGCAAACAATTCATGTCCAGCAACCGCTAACGGAGCTACCCGCATGCAGAACTACAAAAAGGTCTTCCTGGCCGCCGCCGTCACCCTCGCGTTCAGCGCCGGTGCCATGGCCGAGACCCTGAGGATGGGCATCGAAGCGGCCTACCCGCCGTTCAACAATAAAGACGCCAGCGGCCAGGTCGTCGGTTTCGACAAAGACGTCGGCGACGCCCTGTGCGCCAAGATGAAAGTCGAATGCAGCGTGGTGACTTCCGACTGGGACGGCATCATCCCGGCCCTGAACGCCAAGAAGTTCGACTTCCTGATTTCCTCGCTGTCGATCACCGACGAGCGCAAGGGCGCGGTGGACTTCACCGACCCGTACTACTCGAACAAGCTGCAATTCATCGCACCGAAAAACGTCGACTTCAAAACCGACAAGGACGCGCTCAAGGGCAAGATCATCGGTACGCAGCGCGCGACCCTGGCTGGCACCTGGCTTGAAGACACTTACGGTAGCGATATCCAGGTCAAACTTTATGACACCCAGGAAAACGCCTACCTGGACCTGACCTCCGGTCGTGTCGATGCGATCCTCGCCGACAAGTACGCCAACTATGACTGGCTGAAAACCGACGCCGGCAAAAACTACGAGTTCAAGGGCGACCCGGTCGTGGAAAGCGACAAGATCGGCATCGCCGTGCGCAAAGGTGACCCGCTGCGCGAGAAGCTGAACGCCGCACTGAAGGAAATCGTCGCCGACGGTACCTACAAGAAGATCAACGACAAGTACTTCCCGTTCAGCATCTACTGATCCTGACGTACGGGACCTGCGCCGTGATGCCACGGTGCAGGCTCCCCGCCTTGCCTGCCGCGATTTGAAAAGAAATCCATGATTATCGACCTCTACGGATTCGGCCCGGCGCTCGCCGCCGGCGCGCTGATGACCGTCAAACTGGCACTTACGGCTCTGTGCCTCGGGCTGGTGCTCGGTCTGCTCGGCGCCTTGGCCAAGACTTCCCCGTACAAGCCGCTGCAATGGCTTGGCGGCACCTATTCGACCCTGGTGCGCGGCGTCCCGGAATTGCTCTGGGTGCTGTTGATCTACTTCGGTACGGTCAACGCCATGCGTGCGCTCGGAGAGTTCTTCGGCAATCCCGAACTGGAACTCAGTGCCTTCGCTGCCGGCGTCATCGCGCTGGGCTTGTGCTTCGGCGCCTACGCCACGGAAGTGTTCCGAGGCGCGATCCTCGCCATTCCCAAAGGCCACCGTGAGGCGGGCGTGGCCCTGGGCCTGTCGAAATGGCGGATCTTCACCAAACTGATCATGCCGCAGATGTGGCGCATCGCCCTGCCCGGTCTGGGTAACCTGTTCATGATCCTGATGAAGGACACCGCGCTGGTGTCGGTCATCGGCCTGGAAGAAATCATGCGTCACGCACAGATCGGCGTGACGGTGTCAAAACAGCCGTTCACCTTCTATATGGTCGCCGCCCTCATGTACCTGTGCCTGACGGTGCTGGCGATGACCGGCATGCACTTCCTGGAAAAACGCGCCGCCCGCGGCTTCGCGAGGAGCGCTCAATGAACTGGGAAGTCATCATCAAGTGGCTGCCGAAACTGGCGCAGGGCGCGACCCTGACCCTGGAACTGGTGGCCATCGCAGTCATCGCCGGTCTGCTGCTGGCAATCCCGCTGGGCATCGCCCGCTCTTCCAAGCTGTGGTACGTGCGCTCGTTGCCCTACGCCTACATCTTCTTTTTCCGTGGCACACCGTTGCTGGTTCAACTGTTCCTGGTCTATTACGGCCTGGCGCAGTTCGACGCGGTACGTAGCAGCGCGCTGTGGCCGTACCTGCGCGATCCGTTCTGGTGCGCGACCGCGACCATGACCCTGCACACCGCCGCCTACATCGCCGAGATCCTGCGCGGCGCGATCCAGGCGATTCCGCCGGGCGAGATCGAAGCGGCGCGGGCGCTGGGCATGTCCCGGCCAAAAGCGCTGTTCTACATCATCCTGCCCCGCGCTGCGCGCATCGGTCTGCCGGCCTACAGCAATGAAGTGATCCTGATGCTCAAGGCCAGCGCCTTGGCCAGTACTGTGACGCTGCTGGAACTGACCGGCATGGCCCGCACAATCATTGCCCGCACTTACCTGCCGGTGGAGATCTTCTTCGCTGCCGGCTTGTTCTACCTGGTGATGGCCTACGTGCTGGTTCGCGGTTTCAAATTGCTGGAACGCTGGCTGCGCGTCGATGCGTGCCAGGGACGCTGATTCTTCTGACGTGCTGACGGGCGAGGCCTTACTCGCCCGCTTCACGGCACTGGATACATTTCTCACAGCACATCAGGCGCTGTGGAAACCCCGCCCGTTCACTCATCAGCAACTTCCCTGGGAAGCGTCCTGCCCGGAGCTGGCCTCGTGGCTGCGTGGGCGGTCGCTGGAAGATGCGGAAGACGCCCACAACCAACCTGCCGAACTCTTGGATGCGCCGGAGCCATTTGCTTCGTTGGCGGCGTTGTCGCTTGAGTTGAGTGCGGTGGGTGAACTGCCTGCGCATTCGCTGGAAGCCGCCGGGCATCGTCTGAATGTCGATGTGCCGGGGCGCAAATGGCAGCAGATCGAAGCCTTCGCCAGCCGCTTGTCGTTTGCCGCGCAACCGAAGCACTGGCTGGATTGGTGTTCGGGCAAAGGGCATTTGGGTCGGCGTCTGCTCGGCGCTGATCAGCAACTCACCTGTCTGGAATATGACCCGGCGCTGGTTGCGAGCGGTCAGGCGTTGAGTCAGCGTCGTCACCTGCATGCGCTGCATGTCGAGCAGGATGTGCTCGCTGTGAACACCGCTTTATTGCTGAACGCCGAACACACGCCTGTCGCCCTGCATGCGTGTGGCGATCTGCATGTGCGGCTGATGCAACTGGCCTCCGCCGCTGGCTGTCGGCAACTGGCGATCGCACCGTGCTGCTACAACCGGATCAGTCGTACTGAGTATCAGGCGTTGTCTTGCGCCGGAACGGGCTCTGCCCTACAGCTGTCGCTGGAAGATCTTTCACTGCCCATGAGCGAAACCGTCACCGCCGGTGCCCGCGTCCGACGTCAGCGTGACACCTCCATGTCCCGCAGGCTTGCCTTTGATCTGCTGCAACGGCAGATCCGTGGCATCGACGAATACCTGCCAACGCCTTCCCTGCCAAGCGCGTGGCTGGAAAAACCGTTTGCCGATTACTGTCGTGATCTGGCGGCGCTTAAAGAGTTATCCACAATCGGCTCGCCAGATTGGGTAGCATTGGAAGCCGCCGGTTGGCAGCGGTTGGCCGAAGTTCGCAACCTGGAACTGCTGCGGGGACTGTTCCGACGCCCGCTGGAGCTTTGGCTGAACCTTGATCGGGCACTTTTCCTCACCGAACAGGGATACGTCGTACGCCTCGGCACCTTCTGCGAAGCGCCGCTCACACCGCGCAATTTCCTGTTGCTGGCCGAACGCGTTTAATCTTTCACAGCCTGTGGATAACTCTGTTGATGGAATTATCGTGGATCCAATATCCACGCCTGTTTCAGGCCATTAACAACACTGGTCATTTTTTGTTCACAGAAATAAAAAACCGGCAAAACAGGGATTTGCGACTCAAATGAGAACCCGTCCACAAAAACCTGCCTAAGCACGCACTCTACAAGCCTGTTGTGCATAAGCCCTCGAATAAAAGGACATAACCGCCGAATCGCGGACGCCGGCAACGGGCAATTGCGCCTGCCAACTGCCCTTGCTATACAAACCTACGCCGTGCAGGTAGCGCACGCCCGAACAAGAAAAAATCTGACCGACAGGAAGCGACCGTGACGTTCATTTCTTACGCACAGAATTTCGAAGACATCCGCCTGTGGCGCGCCCTCAAGTTCTTTGAAAACGGCTTCTACATCGATGTCGGCGCCAACGACCCGATCCACGACTCGGTGACCAAGGCGTTCTATGATCGCGGCTGGAGCGGCATCAACGTCGAGCCGATGCAGAACTTCCACGACGCCCTGCGCCAACAACGCCCGCGTGACACGACCCTGCAATGCATCGCCAGTAATGAGCCCGGCGAAGTGACCTTCTACGGCATTCCCGGCACCGGCCTGTCCACCGCCGACCCCGTCACCGCTCAAGAGCGCCGCGACCTCGGACTCGACGTACGCAGCCTAACCGTCAAGGCCCGCACCCTGACCTCAATCTGCGAAGAACACGCCGCCAGCCGCGAAATCCACTTCCTGAAAATCGACGTCGAAGGCCACGAAGAAACCGTGCTGCGCGGCATGGACTTAAGCCGCTTCCGCCCGTGGATCATCCTCATCGAAACCCCGTTCGAGCGCGACCACACCTGGGAACACCTGATCACCGACGCCGGCTACACCAACGTCTGCTTCGACGGCCTCAACAGCTACTTCCTGGCCGACGAACACCTGAACCTCAAACCGGCCTTCGACATGCCGCCCTGCCAGCTCGACAACTTCCAGCTATGCCTCGGCCACCCCTTCGCCCACCCCGTCAGCCCCGGCGAAGCCGACGCCCTGGCGCAAATCAGCGCCGCCACACAACGCGCCGAACACGCCGAAGCCCAACTGCGCGCACTCCAGAACAACCGCGCCTGGCGAGCCCTTCAGAAACTGCGCAGCGTCCTGCGCCGAGCCTGATCGAAGCCCGCGCAAAAATAGTCTGAATTCAGGGGTTTACAGAAGCAACCGAGCCGCTATAATCGTCGCCCACACGCCGGTATAGCTCAGATGGTAGAGCAACTGACTTGTAATCAGTAGGTCTCGGGTTCGACTCCTGATGCCGGCACCATACAAAACAAGGCCTCGCAGCGATGCGGGGCCTTGTTGTTTCTGCAATACGTAAAATTCGACGTAAAATTCCCTCCCTTCCCTTGCTCAACCTCCCCTGACGCTCAGCACCCGGCCTACACAAAGTCATTTTCATAAAGTGATATCATATGATATCGTTTCATTTGTTATCGTTTCATATCATGTCATTACGGAGAGAATCATGATTCTGCTGATCGGCTGTGAGAAAGGCGGCGCGGGTAAAAGCAATATCGGGGGCAACCTCGCGGTATGGGCGGCGATTAAAGGCGTGGACACCGTGGTTATGGATGCTGACCCGCAAGCCACTGCCGCCAAGTTCATTGCGCGGAGGAATGATGCAGGGCTACCGGTCGTACATTGCGTTCAAAAGACTGGAGACGTGTTCGCAACAGCGAAGGATCTCGCCCAGCGTTATCAGCTCGTAATCATTGATGCTGGCGGTCGTGACAGCAAAGAGCTGCGCACGGCGATGGTGGCGGCGGATCGGATGATCATCCCTACTCAGGCGAGCCAAGCAGACCTTGAAACTCTCCCGCACCTCGACGAATTGATCGGGTTGGCGCAGGGCATCAACCCCAACCTCGAAGCCTTTGCTGTTTTGTCACGCGCACCCACTAACCCGGTGATCAATGAAGTCGCCGACGCCAAAACCCTGCTCGTAGAGTTCGAGAGCTTCACCCTGGCCCGATCGATCATTCGCGATCGCAAGATTTACCGGGACGCATGGCTGAAAGGAATGGGCGTAGTGGAGATGGGCAACAGCAAGGCACGGGCAGAAATCCAGTTGCTCGCCGACGAGATGTTCCCTCACCTCCTAAGCAACGAGGCAGCGAGCCATGCCTGACTTCAGAAGAAAGCGCGACGGAGCGCTGTACACCACCAGCCTGACTGTCCAGCGTCGCCCAGGCTTCGACCACTGGGGAGACTGCTACCGTCTCGTTCCCATCTGGGAGGGTCGCACCCACTACAAGACGGTCACTGCCTTCAATCGTGAGTTCGTGACACTCGCGGGTGAAAAGCCGTGAATGTCGTGCTGGAGTGTCTCAAGCACGGCCTACGATTCGAGCAGCCAAAAGATTGGGCGGAGATGAAGCTCGGCGCACCAGCCTGCTGGCAATGCATGGCCGAAACACTGAAAGCAGAAAGCCTGCGCCTCGCCGAGATGGAAAAGCAGCGCGACATGCTGCTGGCAGCGATTGAACTGAAACTGACTCTCGAAGTGAAAAACTTCGACCGGAGCAAGCAATGAAATCGACCGAAAAAACGGCTCGCCGCACCATCCTGCAGCGCCTGTTCCGTGGCGGTCTCGGCCGCCCCCTGATCAACTTGTGGGTGGAAGAGCGAACCTGTGGCTATGGTCAGCGCATTACCGAAAGCCGTCTGAATCTGGGACGTTACACGGTGCTGCACTGGGAGCGAATCCATACGGATATGGATCAATTCGACCGAAGCGAATAGACATCCAGCGCTATCACGCCACCACTCCAAGCGATATCATTTGATATCGTTGCATCTGATATCAAGCGAAAGGGATTGTTATGGCATTCGACGTAAAACCCAAGAAGCCACCGGTAGACCCTGCGGCGCTGGCTGCATTTGCAGAAGGTGCCGACACTCACACAACGGCGCCGGTAGCTCCTGCCGCCGCAGCTCCGATCGGCAAAGTCGAACAAGAAGGCAAGCTTACCGAAAGCATGTTGTTTCGCTGCTCGAAAGCGACTAGCGACGAGTTCGCGTTTGTGTACGAGAACACCAACGTGAAGAGCAAACAGAAGTTACTGGAGTCGATCCTGCTGCCGGAGATCCAGCGGCGCGCTGCTGAAATCCGATCGAAGCAGTGACCGGAAAAGATGGCCATCAAGCCCCGCGCGATCGGGGCTTTTTTTCGCCTGGACGAAAGCAATCATGCGCGACTGTATACGTGCGCGCACGCCTCACGCGGGGCGGGTGCAATTTTCAAGTCGGAGGGGGTACAAGAAAAAGGTAACGCCGGTCACGATCCTTTGAGATGCCCAGCAAGCCCACGATCCAAAAGGGTTTAACACTATTGAATAAAGGTAATTGAATAGTAACTACGTAGTAACTGTATTACCTTTTATAAGAGTTAGTTACTTAATATGAATAACCCATATAAATCAAGCACTTACAGATAGATTACCAAATCAGTTACCCCCGATTACGCATATAAGGTAATCAGAAAACTTCAATAAAAACAAAGGCTTGAACCAGATAAAGACCGCGATGACTTCGGTTACCCGTTTCCCAGAATAGACCCTCTACCTGACCTCGCAGAAAGCTGCACTGCAAGCGCTTGGGTGCATGATTCTGCAAGTTTTTTAAACCCCTGACACCCCCTTCGAAGCCCACGGCGCACGGGGCCTCCACCGGACTCATGCAGGTGCATATTTAGTGGCACGAAAGGCGCGCAGGCGTGGCGGGGTAACGAGTCCGCGCGCTGGGTGATAATTGGGGTGGCCGGGGAAGGCCGGGCAAAAAAAAACCGCCCTCTCGGGCGGCTGGGTGTCGCAGTCAGCGTCAGGCGGTGCCGAGGGCAGCCATCTCGTAGGGCTTGAAGGTCACCACCTCTTCGCCGAGCCACTGGTTCAGCTCCTTGAAGCGCTCCTGCAGCGGCACGACCTCGTGGTGGTAAAAGACCTGGGCAGCTTTGCCAGCGTCACCGAACCCGCCAGTGTTGTTCGGGATAATGCCCATCAGCTGCGGCGGCACTCGGTGCGCCGCCATGATGTCATCGCGGGTCACGTTCTTGATGTTGAAGAACTCATCCTTGGCTGCCACCTCAGACACCGGGATAACCTGAAGGCCGTCCTTCTTTCCGTTCGGTGCATACACGAACAGGTTGCGGAAGTTGCCCGGCCCCTTGCTGTCCTTCAGTGCCTTGCGCAAGCCGTTGACGTCCTGCTCGTTCTGAGCGGCATCGGTCATGTACAGAATGAATCCAGCGTGCGAACCGTTGAGGTAGTACTTGCGCCGGAACAGCGTGGCGCTCTCGTTCAACCATGCCGCACTGAGGGACGCCAGATACTCCGGCAGTCCATAAACCTCCTGATTGATGTCAGGTTCCATCAGATGGAACAACGAACCTTCGGCGAACTCATGCTCCATGCCAAAGCTCGGCACGAACCAGTAGCGGCTGAGGTCGCCACCCCTGCGGACATACTTTGCCAAGGCTGGCTTGAGGGATAGAGTGGTTTTCATTCGGCTGTCCCGACGTTCCAGATAGCCGTTGCCGAAGGTGAGATAGTCCAGCACCCACCGAGCAAAGTCCGATCGCGACAGCAGGCGGTGAGGTTGAAAGGTGCTGACCAGAATGTTGCGCTTCACTTGGATCGCGCTACCGTGATGCACGGCGGCACGGTACGACCGGGCCAACCCTTCCCAGCTCACCGGAGGTTCGTACCACAGACCGGCGTTCAGGCACTCGGCATAGTCGAGGATCTCGCGCCGATCCAGAACCGGCACGGGATCCCCAAAGCTGAAGGACATAGCCCCGGCACTGGACTCAGGTGAATCAACAA
Source organism: Pseudomonas fluorescens (assembly GCF_030344995.1). GTDB lineage: Bacteria > Pseudomonadota > Gammaproteobacteria > Pseudomonadales > Pseudomonadaceae > Aquipseudomonas > Aquipseudomonas fluorescens_BF. The sequence goes on along the minus strand of NZ_CP128260.1, from coordinate 619,063 downwards.
TCGCCTGCGTGTTGGGCGTGTTCGACATCAGTAAATCTCCATGAAGCCGGAGTTGCTCGGGGTAGTCCCCTCCAGCGGTTCGTTGTAAATGGCGTGCATCGTTGCCCACGCCAGATCGGCGTGGCTCACTTCTTCGGATCGGCCAGCAGCGAAGGTCACTTGCCTGCCGCTTGGCGTGGTGGTTTTCTTGATTGCCATGAATGCGGCGGCGATCTCGGTTGCACCGGCATCGAATTCAAGCCGCCCTTTGCTGATCACGTCGTACGCTTTCAGCACCAACTGAGTTTTGACCTCAACGCTGTAGTTGAAGCCTCGGGCATCGGGCCGGAACTGTTTCACCAACTGGTAAACCCCGCCGCCGAGCCCCGTGACGTCGATGCCGATATACGTCACGCGGTAGCGATCGCAGATCTTGCGGATTGCTTCAGCCTGGGCAGCGAAGTCCATCCCCTTGAACTGATGTCGCTCAAGAATCCTGAACTTGCCACCGGCCACCAATGGCGGCGCCAGAACGACGAGTGCGGCTCGGTCGCCCGTGTCGGCAGGGTCGTAGCCCACCCACACTTCGCGACCACCAAAAGGCCGAGTAGCAAAGGGTTTGTAGTCCTCCCACAACGCCCAGCTATCAACCATGCAGGCTTGCATTATTGACAGACTGAACACGCTCGCGCCGTCGTCTATGAACTGGCACATATAGAGCTGCTCGAAGTCATCCGGGTTTTTTTCGAGCCGCAAGCGATCGACGTTGAACAGATTGCAGCCACTCCGCTCTGCATCAATGATGTTGACGATCTGGCGGTATTGCCCGTCTGCGCAGCTCATCCCCGGCCCAAGTGCCTTATGGGATATGTCGAGTTTGATCTGCTGGTTTTTTGGTCGGCCTCGGTTGAAATGCTCCCCGCTCCAGAACGGATAGGCCTCGTGTGAAATGGCCGATGGAGTAGAGAAATAGGTCTGCCGGTATTGGGCTTGGGATGCCATACCCGACGCGACGTTCTGCAAGGTTTTGAACCGGGGAATCCAGAAGTACTCATCCAGATACAGATTGCCGTGATAGCTCTGCGCGGTACGGGAGTTAGTGCCGAGAAAAATCAACTCTGCCCCGTTGGGCAATTTGATCGGATCCCCCTTCAACTCCACTCCCGCTGCGTCACGGGCAAAGTCGAGTATGTAGGACTTGAACTGATGTGCCTGGGCCTTGCTGGCAGACAAAAAGATCTGATTGCGCCCGGTCTGCAGGGCGTCAATGAGCGCTTCACGGGCAAAGTAATACGTCGCGCCTATCTGTCGGGACTTCAGCAGGTTGCGGATCCGCTCCGTTTGGCCCGCCCTGAACCAATGTTTCTGGTAGCCGAACAGCCCATCCATAAACGCGCCATTCAACTGTTCAAGCTGCTCATCGCTGATAGCGTTCTTCGCGGGGGGCTTGCGCGGCCCCTTGTTCCGGTTGGCTACATTCGGATTGAGATCGACTTCATTGCCTGTCTTCTCGTATCGCTTCACGCGGGCCAGCCGCTCGATCTGCCGACCGAGCAGATCAATTTCCTTGTAGTCCTTCCCCTCCTTCGACTCCTTGAGGATCAGCTGAATGAGCTGCGCTTCGAGCGTGCTGCCAACACGTTCAATCGGGTCGGAATCGTCCCAAGCATCCCGCCGTTTCCAGCTATGGATCGTCGCGGGCTTCTCATTGAGCTGCTCGGCAATTCGAGCGATACGCCAGCCCTGCCAGTAAAGGGCACGGGCGCGGCGGCGGGGGTCTAGGTCGGAAGTAGTCTCGTTCATGGCGGCAAGCATGCCGTTGCGCGCGTGCGACTTCGTATCAGCTCTTGTTGTGCTGAGTGCTGGCACATCAGCCCGTCGTTGCCTGCCATTGCCAGCGATCCCCAACATGGCTGCGTCAATCACCCAGCCCGACTGGGGAACATCGCAAAGGACAGGAAATGGCCAGCAAATCGAAAAAATTCCGCATTGCCACCGAAGGCGCAACCACCGACGGCCGCGTTATCGAACGTAGCTGGATCGAACAGATGGCTGCGAACTACAACCCGGCCAAGTACGGCGCACGCGTCAATCTGGAACATTTCAAAGGCGTTCTGCCGGACAGTCCGTTCAAGCGTTATGGCGATGTTCTCTCGCTGACCGCTGAAACGGTGGATGACAACAAGCTCGGTCTGTTTGCGGTGATCGACCCGACTGACGAGCTGGTCGCGATGACGAAGGCCCGTCAGAAGATTTACACCTCCATGGAAGTGCATCCGAGCTTCGCTGATACCAACGAAGCGTATCTGGTCGGCCTGGCAGTCACCGACGACCCGGCAAGCCTGGGCACCGAGATGCTTCAGTTCAGCGCCTCGGCTCAGTCCAGCCCGCTGGCCGCTCGCAAGCAAAGTAAGGACACGCTGTTCTCCGAAGCGATCGAGTTCACGTTGGAGCTGGACGCGGTCACCCCGAACGACGATGGCAAGACTTTGTTCAGCAAGGTGAAAGAGCTACTGGGGGTCAAGTCGAAAACCGATAACGCCAACTTTGCCGATCACGGCCAAGCGATCGAGATCATTGCCGAAAGCCAACGCGACTTGCTCGGGCGCTTCAGCGCGGTGAGCGATCTGGAACAGAAAGTCACCAAGCTTTCCGCTGACCTCGAAAAAGAGACCGGCGCTCTGGACGCACTTATCAAGCAGCTCAACTTCACGCCGGACAACAGTCCGAATCGGCCATCAGCCACTGGCTCGAAAGTCGCGGTTACCACCGACTGCTGATCCCTGAACGCACACCCCCTTTAGCAAGCCCGGAGCAAATCTATGCGCAATGAAACTCGCCAAGCCCTGAAACTCTATCGTGAGCAAGTGGCTCGGTTGAACGGCGTTGACACCGAGGCAGTAACCAGCAAGTTTGCGGTTACTCCACAGGTTCAACAAACCATGGAAAACAAGGTTCAGGAATCGAGTGAGTTCCTGAAGTCCATCAACGTCATCGGTGTTGTCGAGCAAGAAGGTGAAGCTCTCGGTCTGATGATTACCGGCCCGATTGCTGGCACGACCGACACGAACTCGGGCGAGCGCGAGACTCGCGACCTGTTCGAGATCGAGGGCAGCCGCTACCGCTGTGAGCAGATCAACTACGACACGCATCTCAAGTACGCGAATCTCGATGCCTGGGCGAAATTCCCGCAGTTTCAGCAACTCATCCGCGACGCGATCATTCAACGCATCGCACTCGATCGAATCATGGTTGGCTTCAACGGGACCAGCCGCGCGCTGACCAGCAATCGCACCACGAATCCGCTGCTGCAAGATGTCGCCATAGGCTGGCTGCAAAAAATCCGTGCGAATGCCCCGTCTCGCTGGATGAAGGAAGTCGGCCCCGGCACGGGCAAAATCAAAGTCGGCCCGAATGGCGACTACAAGACTTTGGACGCAGTCGTCTACGACGCAGTCAACAACCTCGTAGCACCGTGGTATCGCGAGGACACCCAACTGGTCGCGATCTGCGGCAGCGCGCTCCTGGCTGACAAGTACTTCCCGCTGGTCAATACCGTACAGGCCCCGACTGAGCAGAAAGCGGCTCAAGACCTGATTACCAGCCAAAAGCGCATCGGCAACCGTCAGGCGGTGACCGTTCCATTTTTCCCGGCGAACGCAATCCTGATCACCAAGCTCTCCAACCTGTCCGTGTATTGGCAGGAAGGTGCCCAACGCCGGAGCGTTCTCGACAACCCGAAACGCGACCGCGTTGAAACCTATCAGTCGTCGAACGATGCCTTCGTGATCGAAGACTACGAGTGCGTGGCCTTCATCGAAAACATCGAGCTGGAAGAGGCGGTTTAAACATGCCAACTCCCGCACAAGCACACTTCATGCGGGCCACCGCTGCTGCGGAAACTTCCGCAGCAGCGGAGGAAAACCCGCTCGCCCTTGCTACCGGCCATGAGCTGATGCTGCACAAGCTCGCAAATGATCGCCGTCGTCTCAAGGAAACACAGTCAACAGAGCTCAAGGCCGAGATCAAACGTGAGCTGTTGTCGGAGTACGTCCCGTATGTCGAGGGCGTACTGGCCGCAGGCACAGGCGTCCAAGACGAGGTGCTGATGACCGTCCTCATCTGGCGCATTGATGCCGGTGATGGACAGGGAGCCATCGAAATCGCCCGCTACGCAATCGCGCATCAGCTCTCACTCCCGGACCAGTTCAAACGCACCACCGCAACGCTCATTGCTGAAGAGTTCGCCGACCTCGCGAAACGCGCCCGCGACGGTGGTTTGCCGGTGGATGTGACCTCCCTGAATACAGTTCTGGAGATCACGAAAGGTCAGGACATGCCGGATGAGGTACGGGCGAAGCTCCATAAAGAGATCGGTCTTGCACAGCGGCTGTCGATCGGCGAACCACCGTTTTCTGCCGAGCAACTGGCCCTCGGTCACAACGCGCTGGAACACATGAAGCGGGCCATGCAGCTCCACGACAAGGTCGGCATCAAGAAAGAAATGGAAAAGCTCGAACGCGAGCTGAAGAACTCGACTATCAGCGGTGCTGATAGCTGACACCGGGCGATACCCGCGCACCAAGGCGGCAGGGGGTGACGGCAGGCTTGCCTCGCCAAAACCCCCTCCACCGCCTTTTTTTACCGGAGCGATTCATGAGCGGTTTTGTAGCCACGGACGAACTCATCAGCAGTGACTCCCCGGAAAACACCGTCCGAAACTCGGGCTTCTTTCCTGACATCGACCTCGCGGATCTGCGGGAGACCGTCCGGCTTGACGGCACTGTTAGCCATCCTCGCCTGTACCACGCGGCAGTCGAAGCCATCACCAGTGCGAACCGGGATCTTCGAGACTGGCGTATCACCCAGCAAGCCGCAGGCTATAGCACCCTTGATAACGTACCCGCCGAGACGATCGACGGCAAAAGCGAGCTCGTCTACTACTACCTGCGGGCCGTGTACTCCACTGCCTCAGCAAACCTCCGTGAGCGCTATCGCGACTCCGACACAACAGCCGACGGCCACAAGGCTGCCGACTCACTCGAAACCCCGATCGACGATCTGCGCCGGGATGCCCGTTGGGCGATCCGGGATCTGCTGGACGTTCCTCGATCCACGATCGAGCTCATCTGATGCAAGTCCGTGCCCAGCAGGGTGACACCTTAGATGCGCTGGTGTGGCGTCACTACGGGCGCACGACCGGCGTTGTCGAGGCGACATTGCAGGCCAACCCGGATCTCGCCGCGCTCGGCGCCGTACTGCCGCACGGCACCTTAGTCACCCTCCCCGACCTACCCCCTCCAGCGAAAAACCGTCTGGTTCAACTTTGGGATTGAAAACAAATGGCCGAGCCAGTCTCCACCAGTTATGCAACAGGATCCGTCGTCGCCGTCGGATCGCTATCCCTGCTCCCCGGAGTTGAGTCAGCGGTAATCCTTGGATCCTTCGCCGGGGCGGTCGTCTTTGTCCTGGCATCAACCGATCTCACCAACGCAAAGAAGGTGGGGTTCTTCGTCATCAGTTTTATCGCCGGGATCCTCTGCGCCTCGATTGCCGCCGCGTTGCTGACCAGTCTCCTGCCGGATCGCATCGAAGTCAGCGAAGGCGTAGGCGCGCTGGTTGCCGCCGCAGTTGCGGTTCGTCTTCTGCTCTGGGTGATCAAGATCTCCGAAGACCCAGGCGCGCTACTGGCTCGATTCAAAGGAGACCGGAAATGAGCTACCTGCCGCTGATCAACAGTGTTTGCTGCGGCCTGATCGCGCTGTCGCTGATGTTCTTCAGCCGCAAGGGCGCAACGCATCGGCCATTTGCCTCACTGCTCGCCTACACCGTCACCGTCGCGGCAGGTTCAGTTCCGATCCTTCACATCATCGGTCGGCCATACCTGCCTGACCCGCCTCAGCTCGTTCTCAACCTGCTGCTTTGCATCGCCTTGATCTCCGTTCGCGGCAACGTGATCGAGCTGTGCAGACCAAGCAATTCAATGATGGATAACCGATTCGTTCGACTGCTACGGAGAGAGACATGGTTCTGAAAATGGATAGCCACGGCAGCGAAGTTGCCGAGCTGCAACGACTGCTCAACAAACGCGGGGCACAAATCTCGGTTGATGGATGGTTTGGCGTCTCTACCCAAGCTGCGGTGATCGAGCTGCAGCGCGGCGCCGGACTGGTGGCCGACGGCATTGCCGGCGCGAAGACCATGGCCGTGCTGACCGGCAAACCTTCGATTCGCGTTCTCCGTGAAGCTGATCTTCAGGCTGCGGCTGATCGCCTTGAACTGCCGCTGATCAGTGTCAAGACGGTCAACTCGGTTGAAAGTAACGGTAGTGGCTTCCTGCCGGATGGTCGCCCCGTGATCTTGTTCGAGCGTCACGTTTTCTACCAGCGCCTGAAAGCCAAAGGCGCCGATGTTGAAACTCTCTCGGCTCGTTTCCCGAACCTCTGCAACCCGAAGCGAGGTGGATATACCGGTGGTGCCGGTGAGTGGGCTCGGCTACGAAACGCACGCTTGATCATCGGCGATGCGTTCGCCGATATCGCCTACGAGGCTTGCAGCTGGGGTCTGTTTCAAATCATGGGCTACCACTGGGAAACCCTGGGCTACGGCAGCTCCGCTCAATTCGTCGAGAAGATGAGCGAAAGCGAAGGTGCGCAGCTCGACGCCTTTGTCGCCTTCATTGCAGCGGATCCGGTGCTGCACAAAGCGCTGAAAGCTCGCAAATGGGCAGAGTTCGCCAAGCTCTACAACGGCCCGGCATACAAAGAAAACCTCTACGACGCCAAGCTCGCTCAGGCCTATGAGCGTTTCGAGAGGCTGGCCGCATGAAGATCGATCACCTCCAGCTCAATGACGGCGACATTCTGCGCCTGCCCGATGACACCAAGCAGGAATGCATGCGCTGGCTTGCCAACGCAATTACCGAGCTGCACCCCGGCAAACGAATAATCGTCACCACCTGCGCGCTCGAAAAACTATCCGAGCGCGATCTCGCGGCAGCTGGGCTTTACCGCTCAGCACCGCAGAAAACTACTCACTGAGGGACACGCATGCCATCGCTCAGCAGTCCGCTCGCCTTGGCCTTGATTGCATGCATGGCTCTGGTTGGGGTGCAGCAATACCGAATCAAATCCGCCGAGGCCACGCATGTGTCCGCGCAGTTGGTCGAGGCGAACGACCGAGCCGATCGCGTAGATCAACAGTTGAGAGCGATTCAAGAAAACGCCGCAGACCGAGACCGGGCAAGCGCAGGTTTACGTGACCTGCTCGCCGACCTTCGGAGCAGCAATCAGCAGAGCAAAGAATTGTTCGAGAGGCTCACCCGTGAAAACAAAAACTTCCGCGACTGGGTTGCTGCTGAGCTGCCTGCTGCTGCTATCAGCATGCGTACCCGCCCCGAAATCGTCGGCGCCGGACAGTACCGAGCTTGGGTGTCCGCGCGTAACAGCATGCCGATTGCCAGCGAGCCATCCGACGAACAACGGCGAGCTCCTGCTCGTCCCTGAAGAGGTTGAGGAAGCCTGGGCGGCATGTGCCGCACAGGTAGACATGATCCTCGACTGCCAACTGAAAGCCGATAAAGCCAAGAACGAACGGAAGCATCCATGACTACACCTCAAGACCGCGCGCAGGGCCTCGAACAACGTCAACGTGATGAGGCGCTGGCTCGTCATTTTGCTGCGAATCCACCTGTCCTGACGCCGAGCGCGACTCATTGCGTTGACTGCGACGACCAGATCCCGCAGGCCCGGCGTGACGCCGTGCCCGGTTGCGATCGCTGCACTGATTGCCAAGGAGCGCGGGAATGAAAAAGCCCGACAGCTTGCGAGCCCTACTGAGAACCAGCGTTCCGCAGTTGAAGCGCGACCCGGAAAAGCTGCATATTTTTTTGGATGAGGGGAACATCATCGCGACGGCTGCGAACTCGCTGTCGTTCGAATATCAGTACATCCTCAACGCGATCGTCACGGACTATGAGGGGCACCCGGATACATTGATGATTCCGATACTCGGATGGCTCAAAAGCAACCAGCCCGAAATGATGTTGAACCGGGAAAAGATGCGCGACGGTTTCACGTTCGAGGCGGAAATCCTCAACACGCAGACGGCGGACATCTCGATCAAACTCAGACTCACTGAACGGATTGCGGTCACCGACGACCCTGCAACGGGGAAACGAACCATCAAGCATCTTGATGAGCCTGCACTCGACCCTTACGCGGAAGTCGAAACGTGGGAACTCATTATCCATGGTGAAACGGTGCAGACGACGTGAGCGGCATCGAAGCGCTAAACACCCGTCTCGATGGTTTACTGGCCCAACTTGAGCCCGGCGCACGCCGGGCACTTGCCAAAGCCATTGCCAAGGAAATTCAGCCTCGGCAGCGCAAGCGAATTGCCGACCAGTTGAACCCCGACGGCAGCCCATTTGCCAAGCGCAAACCCCAGCTCAGGCAAAAGGCCGGGAGAGTGCGTCGCACAATGTTCAGCAAGTTACGGACTGCTCGATACCTCAAGACGTCGGCTACCTCGAACAGCGCCGTCATCGGTTTTGTGGGCGAGGTTGAACGCATCGCGCGCGTGCACCAGTTCGGCCTCCGCGACCGGGTACAGAAAGGTGGCAAGGAAGCTCAGTACGCCCCTCGCGAACTGCTCGGTTTCACCGACGATGACGTCAGCGCGATTCACGACCTCGTAATCTCACACCTTGCCCGCTGATTAAGTTGTGCCGCCGCTCGGCACAACACACACGGAATGCCGAGCTCGCACCCGCGCGGCATTCTTGCGCCATGACTGAATTCGCCGACCTCTCCCGCCGTCTTGAAAGCCTGATCCGCACCGGAACCATTTCCGAAGTGCGCTACAAGCCTCTGCGCGTGCGTGTTGCTACCGGTGGTCTGACGTCGAATTGGCTCGCCTGCATCACGCTCAGAGCCGGCAACACTCGGGATTGGGATCCACCAACCGCGAACGAGCAATGTGTGATTTTCAGCCCGAGCGGTGACCCGGCGTTGGGCCTCGTATTGGTAGGCCTGAACTCGGACAGTATTCCCGCGCCGAGCGAAAGCCCGGATGAATGCCTACGGGTTTATCCCGACGGCGCGCAGATCCTCTACAACCACAAAACCGGTGCTTTAACGGTCAGCGGGATCAAAACGGCTCTGCTCCAAGCTGCCGAGAAGTGCGTCATCGATTGCCCCAAAGTGGAGACGACCGGCGACCTGCTGGTGAAGGGAAAGCTCACCGTTGTGCAGGGTGCTGACTTCACCGGTGACGTCATTCAACAGGGCGGAAACATGATCTCCAACGGCATCGTCGTCCACACCCACAAACACCCAGGCACCGGAGGCCCGATATGAATTACTCGGGCATGAATGCCAGCAACGGCGAAGAGCTGACCGATCTCGACAGTATCCGTCAATCGTGCAAGGACATCTTCACCACCCCGATCGGCTCGCGAGTTATGCGCCGTGAATATGGCTCGCTGATTCCCGAGCTGATAGACCAGCCCATGAATGCATCGCTGCCCCTTCGCATCAGTGCGGCGGGCGTGATGGCGCTGCTTCGTTGGGAGCCGCGAATTCGTCTCAAAGGATTCCGCGTGACCACCGGTTCAACTCCCGGCTCGCTGATAGCCGAGCTGGATGCGACCCGTGCTGATGGGCCTCAGTCAGGTTCCCGCGTTCAACTATCAGTTCCGATCAAGGGGGCAAGCGCATGAGCGGCATGATCGATTTATCCCAGCTCCCCGAGCCCAGCGTCATTGAAGTAGTCAGCTTCGAATTGATCCTGGCTGAGCGAAAAGAACGTTTCATCAGCCTCAATCCGGTTGAGAAACAAGACGCCATCCGAGCGACCCTTGAGCTTGAGTCAGAGCCCATTACCAAGTTGCTGCAAGAGAATGCCTACCGGGAAATGTTGTTGAGGCAGCGTGTCAATGAGGCCGCACTCGCAGTAATGCTCGCTTTCGCCGTTGATGGGGATCTCGATCAGATCGCTGCAAACTTCAACCTTGAACGACTGGTGCTCGATAAAGGCGATCCGCTGGCAGTCCCTCCAATTCCACCAACGATGGAAAGCCACGACGATCTGCGGGCACGGTGCCAGATGGCTTTCGAAGGGCTGTCAGTGGCTGGCCCTCGGGGCGCATACATCTATCACGCGCTCTCGGCTGATGGCCGGGTGTCGGACGTGAGCGCTGAAAGCCCAGCCCCCTGCGAAGTGCTGGTAAGCGTGCTTTCGCGTGAGGGCAAAGGCATCGCCTCACCTGAGCTGTTGGGTAAAGTCACCGCCGCTCTCAATGACGACGACATCCGCCCACTTGGCGATCGGCTGACGGTTCAGTCCGTCGAGGTCATCGAGTACGCCGTCGAGGCCGTCTTGTATTACTACCCCGGCCCCGAAAGCGAGCCGATCCGGGAGGCTGCTGAAAAGTCGCTTCAGAAATACATCGGTAATCAACGTCGCATTGGGCGCGACATTCGAAGATCTGCGCTTTACGCAGCGCTTCATGTGGAGGGCGTTCAGCGAGTGGAGCTACTGCACCCCGCTTCGGACATCGTCCTGAACAAGCAGCAAGCTGGATTCTGCACCGGGTACGCACTTTCCCTAGGCGGTTCGGATGAGTAAGTCCCTGCTCCCCAGCGGATCCACACCGCTTGAGCGTGCCGCGACGGAGGCAATGGCGGAAGCGGTGGCCCTCAAGGTTCCTTTGCGAGACCTGTGGAGTCCAGACCGCTGCCCTCTCTCATTACTTCCCTACCTTGCTTGGGCGCTTTCTGTAGATCGTTGGGATCAAAACTGGTCTGAGAAAACAAAGCGGGCGGTGATCAAGGCTTCGTTCTTCGTACACAAGCGCAAGGGCACCATCAACGCTATTCGCCGCGCAGTTGAACCACTCGGCTACCTCATTGAATTGATTGAGTGGTGGCAAACCGCGCCGATGGGTACGCCGGGCACCTTCGCATTGAAGCTCGGCGTGCTGGAAACAGGCATCACGGAGGAAATGTATTTAGAGGTCGAGCGCCTCATCGACGACGCCAAGCCTGTCAGTCGGCACCTGACTGGTTTGGCAATCAGTCTCGAAACTCAGGGCAATTTGAATGTCGGGGTAAGCCTTTACGACGGCGACGTCATCGACATTTACCCGCCAGAAATGCGTGACATCGACGTCACCGGAACATTCGGTGTAGTCGGGCGCGAACACTCCATAGACACTTTGGACATTTATTCATGATCGATGCGGACTCTAAGTTTTTCGCGATCCTTACGGACGTCGGAGCGGCCAAGCTGGCGAATGCCAATGTGCTTGGCATTCCGTGGAACATTACCGAGATGGGCCTGGGCGATGCCAATAACACCGATCCGCAACCCAGCGCTAAACAAACCAAGCTGATCAACGAATGGCGACGCCGTCCGCTGAACCAGCTCATCATCGACCCAGTGAACGCGGCGGTGATCATTGCCGAGCAAGTGATCCCGGCTGATGAGGGCGGACGCTGGATCCGTGAAGTAGGGTTGTATGACGCGGACGGTGATCTGGTAGCGGTGGCGAACTGTGCGCCCAGCTTCAAGCCGATTCTGTCGCAAGGCTCGGGGCGCACTCAGGTCGTGCGGATGAACTTGATCGTGTCGAGTGCCGCGAACATCAGCCTCAAGATTGATCCAGCGGTCGTACTCGCGACCCGCGACTACGTCGATTCCCGCCTTCTGGAAGAGCTGAGCAAGCTCGACATCAAGCAGTCGGTGCGTGCGGCCACCACGGCCAATATCAATTTGGTCGGGTTGCAGGTGGTGGACGGTGTTTCGCTGAATGCTGGCGACCGCGTGCTGGTGAAGAATCAGGCGGCTGCCAAGGATAACGGCCCCTACGTCGTGGCTGTGGGTGCCTGGGCGCGAGCCAAGGATGCCGACAACAACGCGAAGGTCACGCCGAATCTGACGGTAGCGGTCGAGGTGGGTGCGACGCAGGCCGACACGATCTGGCAACTGGTGACCGATGGCCCGATTGTCGTGGGCACCACGGCGCTCACGTTCAAGGACATTACCGATGGCTTTGCCCGGCTGCTGTCGCCAAGCTTTGCCGGAAATCCCACGGCCCCGACGCCGGCGCAGTTCGACGGCAGTAAGTCGATCGCTACGGCAGAGTTTGTAAAGCGTAGTGGTGTCGAGTTCTCGGGCTTCACCACGAACGCCGCAAACTTGGCTTTAACGGCCGCGCACGTCGGTGGCCTTCACAGCTTTTCCGGTGCGGCGCAGCTCCAAGCCACTTTGCCGCCGACGGCAGGTGTCGCGCAGGCAGCAACCATTACGCTTGTTTGTGCCGGCAATGGTGGGCTGAAAATTGTTCCGGCCGGCGCTGACGTTGTGTACACCTCGACCGGTGTGGCTGGGCCGCTGGTACTAGCCCTTGGCGACACGGCTGAATTCATCCGTCTGGAAAATCAGTGGCGGCTGGTTGGTGGCACGATCGCTCTGCGCTTCGCTGGAACGATGAGCGGCCCGAACTTCGTCACGCCGCCCAAGTTCGATAACAGCCTGCGCCTCGCTACGACGGAGTTTGTCCAACGTGCGGCAGGCAGCTATGCCGATGTGTTCACTTTCGCGGGGAACACCACGCTCACACCCGCTGCTGTTGGGTGCATGGTGGCAGTCGGCGGCGGTAGTACTGCATCTGTGACTTTGCCCGATGCAGAAACAGTCCCGGTTGGCGCTTTAATCACAGTGCTGAGCGGTGTTACCGGGATATTAACGGTGGTGCCTAAACCGGGTCAGATGTTAACAACGCTGAATAGTGTTGCTGGCCCTATACAGTTGCTTCCGGCGTCGACCGGGGTTTTCAGGAGGCTGAACGACACCAGCGGTTGGATTCTTGAGGATGGTGACTCGGCGTTGAAATACTCACCGCTTTTTGCCTCTAGTTTCTCCGGGTCGGGTTGGGCAAAGCGCCCCGACGGCCTTATTGAGCAATGGGGGTCTGGCCTCACGGACGCGAACGGATACGTTTATGTGACGTTCCCCATTCCGTTTCCCAATGCCGTGCGGAACGTCTCACTATCGCATGTGGGTTCGTTGTGCTTGATGCACGCAGTCATGGGGGCGAGCCTTAGCCCGACGAGTTGCACGTTGCGCGTACAAAATTCGGGGAACGCGGCCCAGGTGGGCTGGACAGTTTGGTGGCGAGCAGTAGGGAACTGATGATGAATAAAGTTGTGTATTTTAGTCCCTCGACGTGCGGGGCTTATGTCCCTGAGATTCACGGCGAGAACATGCCAGAGGACGTGGTCGAAGTGGCGGAAAGCGTTTGGAAATCGCTGCTCGATGAGCTGTCGAGAACTCCAAAAAAAATGTCGTCACGGCGCAACGGTCAGCCTGTGTTGATCGACCCGCCGCCACTGGATGCAGAGGCGTTGGCCGCCGTTGAGCGCGCCTGGCGCGATGCGCAACTGGCGCTGACAGATCCGTTGGTTTCCCGGCACCGTGACGAGATCGAAGGCGGCGGCGCGACCTCGCTCACGCTTGAGCAGTACACGGAGTTGCAGGCCTACCGCAGGCAGCTGCGTGACTGGCCGCAAGGCGAGCAATTTCCGCTAGTTGAACATCGACCGGTCGCACCGTCCTGGCTGACAGCAAAAACCCAAAACTAAGAGACGGCGGCTGGACGGATGCGCGAACACCCGTCCAGCCGCTTCAACACCACTGATTAGACCAGTGAGCCAAAGCCGAGGCCGCCTGCCTGACGTCAAGGCGCGGGCACCTTAGCACAATCGCATAAAGGGCTCACCTCAACATGGAAGACATTCGCTGCGGCAATTGCGCCCGCAAGCTGGCCGTAGGCCTTTACATCGAACTCAACATCAAGTGTCCGCGTTGCGGCACCTTGAACTCACTGAGGGCCACGAGCCCCGCACAAGAGCGCCCGCGAGCGTCAACTGAAAGGCAAGATCTATGCACGCGGCAACTCCCATCATCCCGTGGATCGGTGGCAAACGGCGCCTCGCCGACCGGCTGATTCCACTCTTTCCTCCGCACGAGTGTTACGTCGAAGTCTTTGCTGGTGGGGGCGCACTGTTTTTCCTGCGTCCGATGCCAGCTCAGACCGAGGTGTTGAACGACATCAACGGCGATCTGGTGAACCTGTACAGGGTGGTGCAACACCACCTCGAAGAATTCGTTCGCCAGTTCAAATGGGCGCTCAGCAGCCGCCAGATTTTCAAATGGCAGCAGATGACCAACGTTGAAACGCTCACAGACATCCAGCGTGCCGCTCGCTTCTTCTACCTGCAGCAGCACGCCTTCGGCGGGAAGGTCAGCGGGCAGACGTTCGGCACGGCAACCACTGGTCCGGCAATCAACCTGTGTCGCATCGAAGAGAACCTGAGCGCCGCGCATCTGCGGCTATCGGGCACCTACGTCGAGAACCTGCAGTGGCAGGAAGTAATGCGCCGCTACGATCGCCCTCACACGTTCTTCTACTGCGATCCACCGTACTGGGAAACGGAAGGCTACGGCGTTGAGTTCGGCTTCGAGAACTATCTCGCCCTGGCAAAGTTCATGCGCGAGTGCAAAGGAAAGGTGATGGTCTCGATCAACGATCACCCGGACATCCGTGAAGCGTTCGCGGGCTTCCATATGGAAGGGCTCGATATCAAGTACTCGGTGGACAACCTGCGAGGTGATGCCAAGACCAGCCGCGAGCTGGTGATCATGAACTGGGAACCGGAGGTCTTTGGCGGGCTTTTCTAGACGCAATTGTTGTGCCCGTAGCGGACACAACACCGGGGCGATGCCGCGCCATCGCGCGCGCGGCATTCTTGGCCGCAACCCTCTTACCCCGGAGAAAGAGACAATGGCAGCAGACCAGTACCACCACGGCGTGAGAGTCCTCGAAATCAACGAGGGCTCGCGCACCATCCAGACAGTCAGCACCGCCGTGATCGGATTGACCTGCATCGCGGAAGACGCCGACGCGAGCTTCTTCCCTGAAGATCGCCCGGTGCTGATCACCAACATCAATCAGGCAATCGGCAAAGCCGGTCTCAAAGGCACGCTTGCCGCGAGCCTGGACGCGATCGCAGACCAAACCAACCCCGTCGTTGTGGTGGTTCGCGCCAAGACCGGTGCAACCGAAGCGGAGACCACCAGCAACCTGATCGGCACCACCACATCGGCGGGCAAGCTGACCGGGATGAAGGCGCTACTGACCGCGCAGAACTCCCTCAAAGTGAAGCCGCGCATTCTTGGCGTGCCGGGTCTCGACAGCCTGCCGGTCGCTTCCGAGCTGGCATCGATCGCTCAAAAGCTCCGGGGCTTCGCGTACGTTTCGGCGCATGGCTGCGCGACCAAGGAAGAAGCCGTCGCTTATCGCGATAACTTCAGCCAGCGAGAGCTGATGACGATCTGGCCGGACTTCGTGAGTTGGGACACCGCACTCAATCAGGAAGCAACCGCTTTCGCCATCGCCCGAGCGCTTGGCCTGCGCGCCAAGATCGATCAGGAAACCGGTTGGCACAAGACCCTATCCAACGTTGGCGTCAACGGTGTAACGGGCATGAGCCGCGACGTCTTCTGGGACTTGCAAGATCCGAACACCGATGCCGGTTATCTCAACCAGAACGAAGTGACCACGCTCGTTCAAAACAATGGCTACCGCTTCTGGGGCTCCCGCACCTGCTCCGATGACCCACTGTTCCAGTTTGAAAACTACACCCGCACCGCACAGGTACTGGCTGACACCATGGCAGAAGCGCATATGTGGGCGGTTGATATGCCCCTGCACCCTTCATTGGTCAAAGACATGCTGGAAGGCCTGAACGCCAAGTTCCGCGAGCTGGTCAGCCTGGGTTACTTGATCGGTGGTGAGGCGTGGTACGACGAAGAGATCAACACCAAGGACACCCTCAAATCGGGCAAGTTGTTCCTCGACTATGACTATACCCCGGTGCCTCCGCTGGAAGACTTGAGCTTCCGTCAACGAATCACCGACCGTTACTTGGTCGACTTCGCTTCGCGCGTCAACGGCTAATTGAGCGGGCTGCTGACCCAGCCCGACATAGAAGGAAATCGCTATGTCCCTACCCCGCAAACTCAAACACTTCAACGTCTTCTACAACGGCGAAGAATTCTTCGGTCAGGCAACCGAAATCACGCTGCCGAAACTCGCCATGAAGGCCGAGGCGTACCGTGGCGCCGGCATGCCCGGTGAAGTGGATATCGACCTGGGCGTTGAAAAGCTCGAGCTCGAACACAGCTACGGCGGCTTGATGTACCAGATCATCAAAGACTTCGGCATCACGACCGTCGGCGGTGTTTTGTTGCGCTTCTCTGGCAGCTACCAGCGCGACGATACCGGCGATGTCGATGCAGTCGAGGCCATTTGCCGTGGCCGTCACACCGAGATCGATCCCGGCGGCTCCAAGGCCGGTGATGACACCGAGTTCAAAATCAAATCATCGCTGAGCTACTACAAGCTCGCGGTCAATGGCAGCACCCTCGTTGAGATCGATATGGTCAACATGATCTACAAGGTCAACAACGTGGATCGCCTCGAACAGCACCGCCGCGCCATCGGTCGTTAACCCACCGGTCGCCTCCGTGGCGACCAACATTTTCAACACACAGGAACGCATCTCATGTCTCAGAACCAGACCATTACTCTCGACACTCCGATCAAGCGCGGTGAACAGGTCATCACCGAGTTGACCCTGCGCAAGCCATCGTCGGGCGAGCTTCGCGGCATCGCACTCACCGACCTGCTGCAGATGAACGTTACGTCCCTCACCAAGATCCTGCCACGCCTGAGCTCGCCTGCGCTCACCGAGCAGGATGTCGGACGAATGGATCCGGCTGACCTCGTTCAGTGCGGTTCGCAGGTCGCTGATTTTTTGTTGCCGAAGGCGAGCAAGCCGGATCAATCCCCCGCCGAGTAGAAGACCCAATGGCCGACATCGCCACGGTGTTCCATTGGACGCCGGAGTCGATGTCGGCAATGAGCCTTAGCGAACTGATGGAATGGCGCGAGCGCGCCCGGCAACGAAGCGGAGCGGAAGAATGAGCGGCATACGTAATCTGAAACTGGAAGTCATCCTGCAGGCGGTTGATCGGGCAACGCGCCCATTGAAGGCTGTGATGCAGGGCAGCAAAGGGCTGTCGCGAGCGGTGAAGGAAAGCCGCGACCAGCTCAAATCGCTGAACGACCAACAGGGCAGGATTGACGCTTTCCGCAGCCTCACACGAGACGCAAAGGAAACCGGTGACAAGCTCGCGGCTGCTCGGCAGAAGGTCAAAGAGCTGTCGAGCTCGATGGCCGCTGCCGGGCCACCCACAGAGAAGATGGCTCGTCAGCTGCAGCGCGCCGAGATCGCCGTCGAGAAACTATCGCTCGCGAACACCAAACGAATCGAGGCTGCGCGCGCGGCCAAAACATCACTCGATGCAGCAGGTATCAGCACCAACCAACTCGCCAGCCATGAGCGACAGCTCAAGGAGCAAGTCGAGTCAGTCAATCGCGTGCTAACCCAGCAGTCTGCAAAACTGGCACGGGTCAGCAAGCAGCAGCAGCGGATGCAAGCCATCAAGTCTCAGTATGACAAGGGCATGGAGACGCGGAACAACATGGCCGGCGCAGGCGCCGGGATGACGGCTGCCGGTGCCGCTGCGGGCGCCGCCTTGCTCGTACCTGTGAAAGAGTTCGCCCAGGCTGAGGACGCTGCCACTCAGCTCAAGGTGTCGATGATGACCTCGGGAGGTGCGGTCTCGGCAGAGTTCGACAAGATCAGTGAGCTGGCCAACAACCTCGGCAACCGGCTGCCGGGCACAACTGCCGACTTCCAAAACATGATGACCATGCTCATTCGGCAAGGCATGTCAGCGCAGTCGATCCTAGGCGGGCTCGGTGAGGCCACCGGCATGCTCGCGGTACAGCTCAAAATGCCATTCGAGGAAGCGGCAGAGTTCTCCGCTCAGCTGCAGGACGCTACGCGCTCTACTGAAAAGGACATGATGGGGCTGATGGATGTCATCCAGCGCACTTACTACACCGGGGTAAACCCTGATTGGATGCTGCAGGGTTTCAGTAAGCTTTCCGCAGGCATGGACACCGTCAAGATGAAAGGCTTGGAAGGCGCCAAAGCCCTCGCGCCGTTGCTTGCCATGGCGAACCAAGCCGGTATGACCGACGGCGGCAGTGCCGGTAACGCGTATCGAAAAGTGTTCCAGAAGAGTATGGACTCGGCGAACATCACTGGCGTTTTGAAGGATCTGAAAACCACCAAAGGCATCGACCTGAAACTCAATTTCACCGACGGCAAAGGTGAGTTTGGCGGTCTGCCGCAGATGTTCAAAGAGCTCGACAAGCTCAAGGGACTCAGCACCGAAACCCGTATCCAGCTGATCAAAGATCTCTACGGTGATGATTCCGAAGTTACTCAGGTTGTGTCGCTGCTGATCACCAAAGGTCAGGCCGGCTATGACGAAATGATGGGCAAGATGAACGCCCAAGCTTCGATGCAAGACAGGGTAAACGCTCAGCTCGGCACGCTAGCGAACCTTTGGGACGCCGCAAGCGGTACGTTCACGAACGCACTTGTTCGCTTCGGCGAGGCGATCGCTCCTGAGTTGAAGGCGCTGACAAAATGGATCACTGACGTATCCGAAGGGATGGGCAAATGGGCGAAGGAAAACCCAGTCCTCGCCAATGCACTGATGAAAGTTGCCGGTGTAATCGCCATCGTTCTGACTGTGTTAGGCGCATTGACTCTCGCGATGGCAACAATCTTCGGGCCAATGCTGATCGCAAACGCAGGCTTCGCCATGCTCGGCGCCAAGCTCGGCGGAGCCTCAACGTTGATGAAGGTATTTACCGGGGGCACCGGCTTGCTACGGGGAGCGCTGGGGTTGATGGGCGGCGGCGTCATGAAGCTCATCGGTATTCTGCGAATGTTGTTTATGGCAATGATGGCGAACCCGATCCTCGCGATCGTAGCGCTGATCGCCGGGGCCGCGATCTACATCTGGTCAAACTGGGACACGCTCGGGCCGAAGTTCGCGGCTTTATGGGCAGGCATCAAGGCCGGGGCCTCGGCCGCCTGGGAGGGAATTAAGAGCATCGTTTTTGGAGTCGGGCAGGCAATCGCGAACTTTTTCATGACGTGGACGCTAGCGGGTCAGATTTACACCCACTGGGATCAGATCATGGCATGGATGGGCGCGCTGCCCGCCAAGTTCATGACCCTCGGCTCCCAGATCATGCAAGGCATGGTAGACGGCATCACCGGTAGCCTTGGCGCGGTCAAAGACGCGATCACAGGCGCAGGTGGCGCGACAATTGATTGGTTCAAGGAAAAGCTCGGGATTCACAGTCCGAGCCGGGTGTTCGCTGAACTCGGTGGTTTCACGATGGCGGGCCTCAACCAAGGCCTGACTGAGAATCAAGCCGGCCCATTGTCTGCGGTCACCAGCTTTGCCAAACAGCTCACTGCCGTGGGGGCAGGAATCACGATTGGTGCAGGGACTGCGATGGCTGGGACGTTGCCGGTCGACAGTCAATCGCCGCTCGGACGTTCAATCCCGATCGACAGCCGGCCACCCATCTCTGCGCCTGCCAATGGCGCCGGAGCGCCTGCCCAATCTGGTGGTAGTCCGATCATTATCAACGTTCACCCATCACCGGGCATGGACGCGCAAACGCTCGCCAAGCTGGTCGCAGCAGAAGTCGCTAACGCGGAGCGACAAAAGGCGGCACGCGGTCGGTCTCGTCTTGGCGATAAGGATTAAGGATCTCAGTTATGTCGATGATGGCCCTCGGGCAATTCACATTCAGCCTTTCCAGCCTTCCTTATCAGGAGCTGCAGCATCAATTCGGCTGGCGTCACCCGACGACAAGCCGGGTTGGTGCGCGTCCGGCACGGCAGTTTCTCGGGCCTGATGATGAAAGCATCACAGTGAATGGAGTACTGCTGCCGGAGCTGACCGGCGGTCGGCCAAGCCTCGACTTGATCCGTGACATGGGTGATCAGGGATCCTCCTGGCCGCTCATTGACGGGAGCGATGGACGAATCCACGGACTGTTCATCATCGACAGCCTGAGCGAGACGAAGAGCTATTTTTTCGACGACGGCACGCCGCGGCGAATCGAGTTCAGCCTCAGCCTCAAGCGAGTCGATGACGACAAGATCGATCGGGTTGAACGTGTTAACCGTCCACAGGGGAGCCAGACGTGATCGCCCCGGCTCAAGATGATCGCCAGTACGCACGGGAAGAAATCCACCCGACTCCCGATTACCGCATCGCGATCGTCGGTGGCAAGGACATCACCAGCACCCTGCAAGGGAGATTGGAGTCTCTGACGCTGACCGACAACCGAGGGTTTGAAGCGGACCAGCTCGACATCACTCTGGACGACAGCGACGGCTTGCTCGACCTGCCGCCGCGCGGGGCCAAACTCTCTCTCGCGCTGGGATGGAAACATGAAGGGCTGATCGACAAGGGCACTTACACCGTCGATGAAGTCGAACACAGCGGAAGTCCTGATAAGCTGATCATCAGAGCGAGAAGCGCAGATCTTCGCGCGGGGCTCACCACCAAGCGCGAACGCAGCTTCCACGGGAAGAAAGTGGCGGACATCGTTTCGGCGATCGCTAGCCAAAACCGGCTCACCGCCGAGATTGCCAAACAGTTTGCTGAGGAAGTGGTAGACCACATCGACCAGACGAGCGAGTCCGACGCCAATCTACTCACGCGCCTCGCCGAGCAGTTCGACGCAATCGCCACGGTGAAGCACGATCGCCTGATGTTCATCAAGGCCGGTGAGGCCAAGAGCGCCAGTGGCCTGCCGCTCGGTGTCGTCACAATTGTCCGATCGAAGGGCGATCAACACCGCTTCACCGTTGCGGACGGGAACAACTTCACCGCCGTGAAGGCCTATTGGCAAAACACCGGGTCAGCCAAGAAAGGCGAAGTGCTGGTCGACGCCAAGACAGTCATCAAAAAGGTGAAGTCAGGGAAGTCGGGGAAACGCGAAAAGCTCGGCGTTGAAAGGACTGACCCCATCAAGCCGAGCGCTGAAAACACCAAAGTTTTGCGGCATACCTACGCCAGTGAAGTCACTGCGATCCGGGGAGCAAAGGCTGCATTTGACAAGCTACAACGTGGCGTTGCCTCGTTCAGCATCACCCTGGCTCATGGTCGCGCTGACCTATTCCCCGAGCTGCCCGCAATCGTCAGCGGCTGGAAGCCGACTATTGACGGCACCGACTGGATCATCAGCCAAGTATCTCACTCGCTTTCAGACAGCGGCTTTACCACGCAGCTCGACCTTGAGCTAAAAATCGACACCGATTAATTGCCGGGCGCGCTCCAGAGGCTGGTGTGTTCCGGCAAGAACTGTTGATTGACCTCATCCATGGTCAGCTTGCCGATCGCCTTGCACTCAGCTGCACCGCCCGCAAACACCCGACCCTGCGCGCCGAATGAGTTCACTACCTCGATCCGTCGGAAGTCGGTCTTACCCCACGAGCCGGGCTCAAGAATCAGGCTCGTGCACACGCTGTTCACCACCGTTGTGTAGATGTCCTCGGTGACACGCGGTCGGTTCATGTCCACGCGCAACGCATCGCCGGTAAGCTCAACGGCTTTGATATCAAGCGGCTTGAGCTGTTTGGCAATGCTTGCCGGGACGGGCTCAGCATGCGCACTGGTGATCGATGCGAGTAGCAGCAGGGTAAGGCCGGTTCTTTTCACGGTGGTTTCCTATGCGAGAGCTCAGGCGCTCTCTGTTGTTGGGACAGCCCATTCGGGGCCGTCGTCTGTTGTGCGCTGGCACACACGCTTGAAGCCTTCCATCTTCAACACGCTTCCGACCGAAAATGCCTTGCCGTTGAACTGACAAACAGTCGGATCCTGAGCAAACCCGAGACCCGCCAGCCATGCGCCGCAAAGCAGCGCTCCGGCTATACCGATGGCGCAGGCGAGTTGCCGATTCGAAATGATGATGGTGTTGCGACACAGAGATCCGCCGGCTGATGGCGACGGCTCGTTTGATGAGCCTGGGTCTCCTGTGAGCGCAAAGGGATGCGCGAAAGATGAAGGCTGAGGCACTTTGAGAGGATCCTTGACCCAGCGATCCAGTAGGGCCATCACCTCGTGAAAGCTGTCACGCGGCAGCTCACCGAGTTTATCGACGCCGAAGTCAGTGAGAATTACCTTGTAGACGTCGAATCGTTCGAGGCCCGTGGCGCTCAGAACTTCCCCTACTCGGTAGGCGATCGCCTTACGTTGCAGGTCGGTGATAGCCCTATCTGTGTTTGAACCGAATGACAGATTGAAAACATTGCTCAACTGCGGGTTGTTGCTGCCCTCATTGACCGTACCGCCGGTAATGAGCTGGGCAACATCCCCAACTTTGTAACTTTCCCCCATGATCCACCGCACCCACATCCATAATGGCTTTCCGCCATTATACTTGGCGGACGGCTAATCCTTCCTAGCCTTTCGTCCTCTTGCCAGTGCTGATACGCGCACCGGTCTGGTTCACTGCCCCGCCGCTGATGATCTGGGCAACGTCGCCCATGCTGAACTTCTGCGAGGGTTGCGCTTCTGGAGCGTTGTATCCGGCGATCATCCCAAGAACGCCCGAGCGGCCTTTCGAATCGAGCTCTCGGTATCCACCCAGAACCAGCATCTCGTCCGGGGCCAAGTGCCCACCGGACAGCTCGCCAGTGACGATATAAAGCACATCGGCACCCTGGCGCCCTACCGCTTCGAGAAAGCCGAGCTTCGGCTCAGTCTTGCCCGCCTCGTAATCACAGTAAGTACGAAAAGCAACGCCGCCGCGCTTGGCCATCTCCGTTTGAGTGAGGCCAAGACGAACGCGTTCCTGCGACAACCGATCGTTGTATTGCAGTTTTTCGCAAACATCGTTTGACATATTGCAGATTCCTGCGAATAATTCAGTTGTGTATTGCAGATTTACACAATCCTACCACCAACCGAGACCGGAAATGACCACACCACGTAGCCGAGCCCCTAATGGGGTGATGTCCGATAAGCCCGTTGCGATGAGGCTGACAGCCGACGAGAAGGCTGGTCTTGGCGACATGGCACAGCAGCAGAACCGATCCGAAAGCAGCCTCGCTCGCCTGATCTATCTCAGAGGCCTTGAGGCAATGAAAGCAGCGGGCGAGGCCTAATCCAATGGTAGACATCAAACAGCAAACCGCACACCACCGAACGCCGGAGAATCCTGTGGACAGGATCCGTGCGAGCTATCAGTCGATGTGCCGCGCGGTGAATGGCGGTTGGTCAGCGATGGCGGCATCGGTAAGCCTGTCCAAAGACGGGTTGGAAAACCGCATCTACGAGCGCAAAGGACAGTCCGTAGACGTGCATCTCGCCATGCAGATGCAGGCCAACAGCAACACCACGCTCTTTGCAGAAGCGGTCGCGGCAGAGTCTGGCGGCGTGTTTATCACCCTGCCCTGCGTAACCACCGTTGATCATGAAGAGATCCAGTCCGTTTACATGGCACTGGTCGATGAAGTTGGGCGGCTTGCCCGTGAGTGGCGCGAAGCCACCCGCGATGGTGAGGTAGACGCCAAGGAACGCGAACGCCTGGACGAGATCCGCTTAGCGATCTGCCAGAAGGTCACGCAAATGAATGAACTCACTTACGCCGTCTTCTGCCGTTAACGCGCGAGGTTTGCCCTATGGCGATGCAATGCCCCCACTGCACAAACCCGGCTCACACACGCACAAGTCGGTATATGTCGCCGACCTGCAAAGAGAGCTACATGCAGTGTTCAAATCTGAAGTGTGGCTACACCTTCGTGAGCATCACCGAAGTAGCCCGCACCTTGTCGCCAAGCGCAACGCCGAACCCTCGTGTGTTCATCCCGGTCGCCCAGCGAAAGCAGGCTCCCCCGGATGAGAACCAGCTAGAACTCGCGGTGAGCTGACCCGCACTACCTGACCTGAATTTGTACACCGCCTCACACCGGCATTTCCGGTGTGACGGGATCTTTTTGCCTGACGGAAACCCACCATGGACCAGCGCCTTTACAAAGCCGTAACCGAAAAGCTTGATCGCGAGTTTGCATTCAAGCGTGTCGGCGATTGGTTGCAGCAGGGGGAATGCCCCAACTGCCACAAGAAGGAGCTCTACACCAACGCGGAACACCCGTGGGTGTTGCGTTGCAATCGCACCAACAAATGCGGATTCGAAGAACACATCAAGGATCGTTACAGCGAGCTGTTTGAAAGCTGGTCCGATCGCGCACCGAAGCTCCCGGATAATCCGAACGCGACCGCTGACGCTTACATGAAGGAAGGCCGGGGTTTTGACCTAGACACGATCAAAGGCTGGTACACCCAAGAAAGCTACTGGGACGCTGACAAAAGCATTGGTAGCGCCACTGTGCGTTTCGCCCTGCCCGGCGTTGGCTACTGGGAACGGATCATCGATCGGCCACAACGCTTTGGTAAGCGCAAGGCGACATTCCGTGGAAATTACGGCGGCACTTGGTGGCAAGCACCCGGCCAGTCGTTCATTGATGTCGAAGAGGTCTGGATCGTTGAAGGAATCTTCAAGGCGATCGGGCTGCTGCACAACGGCATTACTGCAACCTCAACCCTCACGACCAACAACTATCCGAGTGAGGCTTTGGCTGCATTGGCCGCGCAGTGCGAGGCGAACGGGCGCGAACGTCCGCGCTTGGTGTTTGCCTACGACGATGACCCTGCTGGGCACTCTTTCACCCGCAAATATTGCCGCCGCGCAAAAGAGGAAGGCTGGGAGGTTGCTGCCGCCTTATCCCCATCTCGCGGCGCAGCCAAGCGCGATTGGGACGATCTGCACCGCCTCGACAGACTCAAGCCGAAAGATCTTGAGGAATACCGCTATCACGGCGCGCTGGTGATCGCCGAGAGCGCTCAGGAAAAAGCGAACCTGATCTATTCCCGCTTCGGCACCACCCAATTCCCCCTCGACTTCGAGCAGCGCCTGTATTGGTTCAAGCTCGATCTCGACGCGTTCGGCAAGGTGCTGGAGAAGGTTCAAGAAGACTACCCGGACATGACCCGCGAAGAGCAGCGGCTCGAAGCCCTGGCCGAGAGCAACTGCGTAGTCGAGATCTGCAACTGTAAGCCGACGCCGCTCTACTACATGAAGAACGAGATTACCGACGAGTCTTGGTACTACTTCCGCGTCAACTTTCCACACAGCGGGAAACCGGAGAAAGGCACCTTCACGGCGAGCCAGCTCTCAGCACCATCCGAGTTCAAAAAGCGCCTGCTGCACATGGGTGCAGGTGCGATCTGGACAGGCAGTGCCAGCCAGCTCGACCGCCTGCTGTCGCGTTGGACATTCAACATCAAGAAAGTCCAGACGATCGATTACATCGGGTACAGCGCCGACCACGGTTGCTACGTCTACAACGACGTGGCGATCGCGGCTGACAAGCTGGTCGAGATCAACGATGAGGATTATTTCGACATCGGCAAACTGGCAATCAAGAGCCTGTCGAAGTCGGTAAAGCTCGACATCAACTCCGACCTGAAAGCCTACAGCGAGTCTTGGTTTGACCTGATCTATCTCTGCTACGGCCCGCGCGGTTTGATTGTGCTGGCCTACTGGATGGGCACCCTGTTTGCCGAGCAGATCCGCGAACGCTTCGAGTCGTTCCCCTTCATGGAAGTTGTAGGCGAGCCCGGCGCCGGTAAGTCCACGCTGCTCGAAACTCTGTGGAAACTGCTGGGCCGCAACGGCTACGAAGGTTCTGACCCGCTGAAAGGCTCGATGGTTGGTTATCTGCGCACCATGGCCCAGGTCTCGAACATGCCAGTTGTGATGCTTGAGTCCGATCGAAGTGACGACGACGAAGGCAAAGGCCGACCAAAGCAGGCGTTCAACTGGGACAGTTTCAAATCCCTCTACAACGGCGGCGCCTTGCGTACCACGGGCGTTAAAAACTCCGGCAACGACACCTACGAGCCACAGTTTCGCGCGGCACTGGTGATCAGCCAGAACGCCCCGGTGCAGGCCTCGCCGGCCATCATGGAACGGATCATCCACGTCTGGTTCGACAAGAGCCGCCAGTCCGATGAAGGCCGCGAAGGTGGCCTCGCGCTCGGTCGGATGACCGCCAGCGAAGTAAGCGGTTTTCTGGTCAAGGCCGTCACGAAAGAAGCCGAAGTCTTGAAGCTGATGGATGAGCGTCAGCGCCCTTACGAAAAGGAAATTCAGGCAGCCGGGGCAAAGAACCTGCGTATCCAGAAGAACCACGCGCAGCTGATGGTGCTTCTGGATGCCCTGAAGTTGGTGTGCCCGATCAGTGACTCGCAAATGAAGGAAGCCAAAGCGGTTATCACCGAGCTGGCCCTTGAGCGTGAGCAGGCCCTTTCCCGCGAAAACCCAATGGTTGAGTCCTTCTGGGAGGCGTTCGAGTACCTCGACGGCGCCGGCGATGACGCTGACGGTCAGCCGAAGCTCAATCACAGCCGGGACGCGGGCTTGATCGCAATCAACCTCAACCACTTCGAGCAAGTGGCTGCAGAAAAGAAACAGCGCATCCCGCCGCTGACCGACCTGAAGCGCGTCCTGAAGTCCAGCCGCAACCGCCAGTTCATAGAAATTCGCGCCGTAAACAGCGCGATCAACGCCCGGCGCAACACTTCGAGGGACGCGTTCAGTCAGACGCTGCCGTCCACGGTGAAGTGCTGGGTTTTCAAAGCGTGAGCCACCCCAACCCTCAAATGGAACTGACCATGACGAACCTCTATACCCGCACGGTGGTGCGATACAGCAAGCGCTTTCGCTTCGTCCTGCGCGCTTTGGAAAAGGCGCTGCCAACTCTGGAGCAAGCCGAACACCTCGCTGAGCAATTCAGCAAGCAAGGCGTCCCGACCGTCGCCCACTACACCGAGCGCCACGGCTTGATGTTGGTGGCCCGCGTCCAGGCCGACCACATCAATGTCGCTCAGGACGTCGTCATCGACGAAAGCGCGAAGCTCGGACGCAAAGTTCAGGTGACCCGTGACGGCTGCCGGATCCTCCCGCCGACGGAGGAAGAAAACACCCGAACCATCCGCCTCAAGTTCGAGGGTTTCTGACCATGGCCCGGCCAACATCACACCCAAACCCACGCGAGATCCGCGCAGCAACCGGCCTCAATCAGTCCGAATTCTGGCGGCAAATCTTTGTAAACCAGACGGCTGCCAGCCGCTACGAAAGCGGGCGCCCAATGCCTGCCCCGACCGCCGAGCTGTTCCGGTTGGTGCATCTCGAACATATCGAACTGGCGAGCATAAACCGCGTTGATCTGCTGATCGCCGCGCACCTGAAACAAGAGCTGCCAGACCTTTACGAGAGCCTGAAAACCATCGTTACCCGATCCACAACGGAGACCAACTGAGATGCCTTTCTACAAGTCCAGTGAAAAAGAAGTGCTTGCTGCTTGGGCAGCTTATGCCGAACAAAACACTGCGGTCATCGCTGAGGCAAAAGCGTTTGCAGAGCAGTTCGAAGCCACCCCTGTATACCGGCACGACCTGTTCGGTCGGAGCTTTTTCGGTTTGAAGTTCTCACCTGCTTTGATCTCGCCGCTTTGGACAAAGCCGGGGGATGGTGACACCCAACGACCGCGCGCCGCGCTACCTCGTGATGTCACCCGCGCCTCTACGCCTGAGGCGAAAAAACGTCTGAATGCCTCGCTGAGATTTTTGGATGCGAAGTACAGCAAGGGCTTCCCGAAGTGCAAAGCATCGCTCGAACCGTTGTGGGAATCGATCGGAACGGACTGGGGGAACCTGCTGCTGTGTGGCGTTGGCTTCTTCGCAACTGATGATGCGGTTTTCGTATCCACCAGCGCCAAGCTCAACGACCGGATGACCGAAATCATCGAGTCCGAATACCGCAACGCAAAGGAGGCCGCCCATGGGTAAGTTCAATCAGATCGCGCTGAGCGTTGGCCTGGGTCTGTTCGCCGTGTTGATGTTGCTGGCCATCGTTGAGAAGGGAGTGGAGCTCGTACTGCTCTCGGGACTTGCCGAATGCTCATTCGGCTAACAGAACAAAGATAAGCGGTGTCGAGGAGCGCCAACTCCCCGACACCTGCCACCAAGCAGGAGAAGCACCATGCAAGCACATCAACCACAAAGCAGCGCCGCGAAGGCTAGCACACCACCGCTGGACGCTCTTGATCCGGTGGTACAGGCCAAACGTTCCACGGAGGAGTTCGTTGTGTCTGACCTTTTTTACCTACAGGACAGCCGCAGTAATGTCGGCAGCCGCGCAACCTTCTGGCGTATCGGCGGTGGCTATACCTCCAATTTGAGGGAGGCCGAGCAGTTCACTCGCGCGTGTGCCGTTAAGCAGTATGAAGCCCGTGAGACAGATGTTCCGTGGCCCGTCGCCTATATCGAAGACCGGTATGAAATCGGAGTGGACTTCCAGTACCTCGATTCAGCAGCTGCAGCGGCAACTCCAAATCATGATGGCCGCGTATTCGTAGCTTATGACAAGGCTTGGGATGGAAATGATCTGATCTGGATTGGAGGCGACGGACCTACATCCGACTTGGTCGATGCGATTCACCCTGGGCAAGAAACTGCCGAAGAGTATCTCTCCAAAGGATTCCGGGTTTGGCCCGTAGATTACATTGTGAACAAGTGCCGCGCTGTCGTCCGTGCCGCCAATCTCAATCACAAGCAAGCACTTCGCGAGGCCGGACTCACCTTACCCAAGACAAAACACGTCCGCATCCGCAGTTACAACAACCTGAATAACTGCGGCGGTTGTGGTCGCTTCCTGAGTGAACGGCAACGCTTTAACGACTGCCCGAACTGCGGGGAGAGCAACGCGCCATGAACAACACACTGGCCAGTCTTCCCGTACCGCTCCAGATCCGCGCCTGTGAGGCGCGCTACTGGCTGCGCAAGGGCTACACAACGCAAGAGAAGGTCGATGAACTCCGCGAGTTCCTCCACAAGAAACGCGGCACCAACGCGATCGAGCTGCTGATCGAGGAAATGCGCAACCAATGGCGCATTCGCAGCCTGTGGATAAATAAGCCGATCGGCGAGACCGAACCAGCACAGGGACAACAAAAATGAGCAGCGTCTCAGGGATTCTCAGCTTCGACGATTTGAAACAAGTGACCGGCTATCAGCGCCGGTCTGATATCGAGCGAACGCTCAAGGAACAAGGGATTCGGGTTTTCATGGGCCGCAACGGCCCGTGGACTACCACGGATCTGATCAATCAGGCCGGTGGCTATACTCCACCGACTCAGGACAGTTACAGCCCGGAAATCATCTGATGAGACGCGGAAGAAAGCGCAAGCACAACCCGAACATTCCGGCGCACATCGATCAGGCTGCCTTACCGGCAGCCGTTTACTTCGACCAGCGTGGGGCCGGTGTCTGGTACACGTTGTTTTTCGACGAGGGCGGCAACCAGCGTCGGACGAATCTGGCCGGACCAACTACGACCCTGTCTGAACTCCACCGGCTGATGGAAGATCGCTCCGGGGTTGACCGTGACTGCCTGCGCTACCTGTGTGAGCAGTTCCACAAAAGCGATCGGTTCAAGAGCCTGAAGCCCAAGACCCAGGCTGACTACGAATACTCGCGCGACGTACTGCTGACCTTTCCGACCAAGCTGAAGAAGCCCCTCGGTGAACTGGCCGTGCGCAAGTTCAATGCGCCGCTGGTTCAGCGTGTGATTGACCGGATCGCCGAAGCGGGAACGCCGTCGAAGGCTGCGCACGCACTGCGCTACCTACGCCGGACGATGCAATGGGGCAAAAACCGTGGCTTCGTCGAGACAAATCCTGCGCAGGGAATCGAGGCGCCCAAGGAACGCAAGCAGCGGCGTCTCCCGGAACCCGCAGCCATGAAAGCGCTCGTGAAGTACGCCCAACAGCAGGGCCAGCTCACACGCGGCCAACTTGGCGCGTGCGCGCCGTACTTGTGGTACGTGATGGAGATTAGCTACCTCTGCCGTTTGCGCGGCATCGAGACGGTGACGCTCACTGACGCGAATGAAACCCCCGACGGCGTGCTGACCAATCGACGCAAGGGCAGCCGTGACAACATCGTGCGATGGACGCCGCGCCTTCGTGCGGCCTGGGACTGCGCGAAGAAAGTACGCTCCGACATCTGGAACAAAAAGCGCGTGCCGGTGCCAATCGCTGCAGAGCAACGCCCGATCATCACCGCCGCTCACGGCGGCGCGTTGCAGAAATCCAGCCTCGACACCGCTTGGCAACGGTTCATCACCCAAGCCATCAAAGCCGAGATCATTACCGCAGAGCAGCGCTTCGGCATGCACGACTTCAAACGCCGAGGAATCACCGATACCGTCGGCACCCGAGCCGACAAGCAGGAAGCGTCCGGTCACCGCGACGAAGCAATGATGGACATTTACGACCACAGCGTACCGATCGTGAACCCCTCAGCAGACTAGAACACTTCGTCGGCTGCCTGCCTCACCGCTAACCGATCGCCATATACTGTTTATATGTACAGCATTCGTAAAATAAACAGGATATCGGCGATGAGCGCAAACAACCCCCAGCAGGACTGGACGACTGCCATGTGGTGGTCGCTTCACCGCGACAAGACCGCGTTGCTTGAGCGTCCAGGCACCCACCATAAGTCGCTGATCCACGGCGCCAATTCGTTACATAGGGCTGGTCTCATCGACAGAGATGACCTCTGCGAGTTTCTTGAACTGGCCGACGCCGCGCTGGCCTACGCCGTTGAAACACTTTTAGACGTGCGCAACGCCGGTTAGGGGTCTCGAATGCAAATGCTGGTTACTCCAATGCGGTACGAGGGGGTTGCTCTGACGCCGGAGGAACGAGGCCGCTACAACGCGATCAGGGGAAACGTTCGGGTTGGCCCCGAGCAGCGCGTTGAGCTCGGTCGAAGCACGACCGTTGCGAGGCTGTACGATGGGTTGAATCGAAAGACTGAAGGCCTACCTCAGCTTTTGGATGCGACGTTGGTGGGCATGGCTGAGAGCGGGTTTGTACTCAGCGGGATTGAAATCATCAACGGGCGGGCGTACGCACAGTCGTGGTGGTGCCGAGATCCTCAGCCGAAAACTCCCAGACCGTTCGAGCCTCCAACGGCCAAAAACCCTACGTAAATCAAGCGCATGCCCCCGCGTCGAACGGGGCTTGCAGCGGGCCTTCTACGTAAAATAGAATGCCGCAAGTCTTTGATTTGTATGTAAAGTTGCCCTTACTTGTAATCAGTAGGTCCCGGGTTCGATTCCTGGTGCCGGCACCATACAAAACAAAGCCCCTGCAGAAATGCAGGGGCTTTGTTGTTTCTGGAGTGTCCACATTTCGTCCACACTTCCGATCATCGGCAACCGTGTTGCCAGTTTCTAATCGGAACAATCCGTAGACGATTTCACCTCAAGCTGGCTGCAAATCCCGCAATGCTTCCGGATGCTGGCTAGCAACACGTAACAGCGTCTGTGCCGCACCTGTCGGCTGCCTGCGACCCTGCTCCCAATCTTGCAACGTCCGTGGACTCACACCGATCAAATTGGCGACGCACTCAGCGAATCGCCCAAAAAATAAATCTGTCACCTTCTCTTCCTGCCTACGGAAAGACTAGCAATGGGGCACTGCTCTGCAGTGTCTAGACTCGGCTTGCCTTGAAATTCTCATAGGTCTAATGTGCCATCACCATGCCACTAACCTGGCGAGGCCTCTATGGGACGGATCTGACATTTACCTTAAAAAACTTCTGGTGCGTATCTTTAGTGAAACTGACCTACAGGTCAGTCTCCTGCTGACTCAGAAAGACGCGAGGTCAGTTCTGTAAATAAATGTGTCGCTGATGAAAGGAAGCTGTATGCGAGTTACAAAAATCAAAATCGAAAATTTTAGGCTACTAAAGAATATAACGGTAGACATTGAGAAAAATCTATCTTTAATAATCGGCAAAAATAACTGTGGGAAAACCTCATTTCTTTTATGCCTAGAAAAATTCATTGGCGGAAGCGCGACAAAAAATCAATTTACATTTGAAGATCTAAATAGCGATATAAAAGATTTGCTATTAAAAGTGATCGAAGGAACGCTACCGAATGATCAACAGATTGCAATATCATTAAAGATATTTATTCAATACGATGAAAAAGATGACCTTGAGCACATAGGTGACAAGGTTATAATGGATTTAGACCCTGACAACCAATACATTGTTCTAGCTTTTGAATATAGAGCAAACCAAGAGGATATACAGCGTCTTGCAACTGATTTTCACAACATCAAAGCCAAGAAAATAGCCGAAGGAAAAGCTTATAAGAACCTATTCGACTACTTGAAGGAAAGTCATGGGAAATACTTCTCAACAACAAGGCGTAGTCTGCGATTTGACACAACATCAAATATGGAAGATGAAAGCGATTTCGTAGACTTAGATGCAGAAGGTGTCAACTTATCGAAAATAATAAACTTCAAATGGATTAGCGCACGTAGAAACGTCTCTAACAAAGACACTGACAATTCACTGTCTCTGCTGTCCGCTAAAATATATAAAAAGCTTGAGGCTACCAATCCAGACCAAAACATCGTAGAAGACTTCAAAGATACGTTAAGTACGACTGACACAAAACTCAACTTAGTGTATGAGAAAATTTTTGAAGACGTGATTGTCGATGTTAAGAAATTCGGGGGTGTCAACCAAAATGAATCAATAATAAAAATCGTATCTTCGCTGCAACATCGAGACCTCCTAGAAGAGAACACCACCGTTATGTATGGATTGGGCAGTGGCGAACACGACTTGCCCGAGAACTATAATGGATTGGGGTACTTAAACCTCATAAGTATGATCTTTGAAATAAAGCTCAAACTTCATGACTTTCAAAAAGACATCAGCGAGTCCCCTTCCGATGTCAATTTGTTATTTATTGAGGAGCCAGAAGCACACACACACCCTCAGCTCCAAAGAATTTTTATAAAAAATATCAAGTCGTTGCTGAGCCCAGGAATCAGTCGTACTGACGGAGTCAGCAGGTCTCTTCAGACAATACTAAGCACTCATTCCTCATACATAGTGTCCGAAAGCGATTTTGAAGACATTAAATACTTCAAAAAATCGGATGGGTGCGTAACCTCCAAAAACCTAAAAGATCTTAAAGACTATTATGGGGATTCCCAGCACTACACTTTTCTTAAACAGTACCTGACAATACATAGATCTGAGCTATTCTTTGCAGATAAAGCAATTTTCATCGAAGGAGACACCGAGCGAGTTCTTCTTCCTGCCATGATGATGAAAATTGACCAAGAAGATTTGGTAGAAAATATAAAATCTGGAACGACAAGCCAAATCCCACTGCTTTCCCAAAACATCTCAATGATTGAAGTAGGTGCTTATTCACATATCTTTGAGAAATTCGTCAGCTTTATTGGAGTCCGGTCACTAATCATCACTGACATTGATTCGGCTAAAGAATTTCCGGATTTAGACGAAAAAGGCAATCAAAAATTTAACAAACAAGGGGACCCCAAAACTGAATTAAAAAAATGTCGCGTTATAGAAGGCACCCATACCACAAATGCCTCCTTGGTCTTTTTCTATAAAACAGATGAGTTAGCTTTTTACAGCGCGCTTGAAATGGCAAATAAAAGGCTAACAAAGAAAATCAATTCCCCATGGAGCCAATGCGAAAAGGGAGAACTCCTTTGCGCCTATCAAACATTGGAAGCAAATCAGCTTGGTGAGGGATATCACGCCCGTAGCTTCGAGGACGCATTCTTCCATATAAACAGAGACTTTATAAAAAGTCTAACATACGACGACAAGAATGAGTTCATCGGAAAGTCAACGCTACCATCACTAGTCCAAAAACATCTAAAAGACTTTGCGGATTCCACCACCGACGCTTACACATGTGCTGAAAAAGCAATAGGTAGCAAACCATCATTCGCTATGGAAGTACTGTTAAATAGTTCGAGCCATGAAATCACACTCACAGACGCACAATCTGGCAATTCTAAGACAGTTTCCATGGAGTTTGCCAACTGGAACACCCCTAGCTATATCAAGGAGGCTCTAAAATGGCTGAAGCAAGACTAATTCTAGAGCCTGAAGTCCAGGAAATATTTAATCTAATTGATGAAGGAAAAAACTTCTTGCTCAGTGGAGGGGCAGGTAGCGGTAAGACATATTCGTTGGTGCAGTGTATAAGGCAAGTGTTAAGCGAAAATTTAAACTGCAAGATTGCTTGTATGACTTATACAAATGCAGCTGTCGCAGAGATTCGTAGCCGGGTAAGCGATCATAGGCTGAACGTAGGCACCATCCATGAATTCTTATGGGACTTGATACGCCCTTATAGAGTGGAGCTTATGGATGTGCTAATACGGTCTCTGGAGAGTGAAGACGAAAGTTCTATCGTTAATCCGGACGAAGATTTTGACCCCTCGGCATTGAAGGGGCAAGAGGTAAAATACAAAGAATACACGTTGATTCGGGAAGGAATTATATCTCATGACGAATTATTGATCGTCGCTCATGACATGTTTAAGTCTCACCCAAAACTTTGTGACATAGCTAAAGACAGATACAAATTCATATTCGTCGACGAGTACCAAGATACATCGGCAGCTGTGATAGAAATATTTCTCGATTACTTTCAACAAGGTGTGAAAAAAAACATTGTAGGCTTCTTTGGGGATGCGATGCAGTCAATATATGATGACGGCGTGGGGAACCTAGACAAGTACATCAAGCAGCAATATGTTTACGAGGTAAAGAAAGAACAAAACCGAAGAAATCCAAGATTAGTCTTTGAGCTTGCCAACAGGCTAAGAACCGACAGTCTACAACAGACTGCATCGCTCGACGAAAATGCTCCTAATATGTTGAATGGCGTTGTTATAGATGGTGAAATACGGTTAATTTATACCGAAGGACCAGATGATAGACTGCAGCACGTTAAAGACTCATTGGGCTGGGATTTTAGTCACAGCAAAGAAAACAAAGAATTAAATCTAACTCATAACTTAATCGCACCTAAAGCTGGATTCCCAGAATTGATGCTTATTTATGATGGAGATAAAATACTAGAATACCGCGATCGAATTAAAAGATTTATCAAGAGTCGCAAACTACTTACTGATTTCTCGGGCTTCACTTTCGGACAGGTCATAGACAACCTAATTGATAATTTCCCAGCTGAGAAACCCAATCTATCCCCTACAGCGGGGATGCA
Source organism: Pseudomonas fluorescens (assembly GCF_030344995.1). Lineage (GTDB taxonomy): Bacteria > Pseudomonadota > Gammaproteobacteria > Pseudomonadales > Pseudomonadaceae > Aquipseudomonas > Aquipseudomonas fluorescens_BF. The sequence goes on along the minus strand of NZ_CP128260.1, from coordinate 583,848 downwards.
GCAGTTCATAGATCTTCATCCTGAGCTGTACGACCGTGCACTTGCGGAGCCGTACGAAATTTTCAAACGCATATATTTGTCCAAAGATGCCCTTATAGACGATAAAAAAGATGATCCTGACGGATCCTCAAAGGCTGGCAGTAAGCGTGATGCGTTGATTAAGCACTTATTCAAAATTCAACACATAATTAGTCTTTATGAGGATAAGAAATTCAATGAATTTCTTAAGCGCACGGAATTTAAAATACGCTCGGTCGATGATAAAAAAAGACTTAGAGACATCATCGATGAGTTGAGAGAAATGTCAAATGCTTCGATCGGCACAGTCATCGATAGAGCAGACAAGCTTGGCATTTGCAGAAAGGACGACAAGCTTTCAATTTTTATTGCACGTAACAGTTATGTTTATGACAGAGTGATAAACGTAAAATTTATTGAATTTAAAAAATTATATCAATACCTAGAGGGGTATACCCCATTCTCAACTCAGCATAAAATAAAAGGTGCCGAGTTCGAGAACGTACTTGTCGTACTGGATAACGGAAAATGGAACAAATACAACTTTAATTATCTTTTCGAAGAAGCTGGAACCCCATCTGTCCTTGAACGGACAAAAAAACTCTTCTATGTTTGCAGTACGCGTTCTAAAAAAAGCTTAGTCGTCTACTATCGCAATCCTAGCCAGAAAGCGTTAGCAACAGCAAAAAAATGGTTCGGAGATGACGCTGTATCAAGACTTAGTTAATTCATTTATTACTCTAGGTGCGCCGCACTTTCTGTGCGGTACACCAACCTAGCAAAGCTCAATACACGCAAGTTTTGCAAAGCTCAAAGTTTACTGATGCACAAAAATCGGAAAATCGTACTCTCACACGACAATTACGAGATTTCAGGAATTCTTCCAGACCAAACTAATTGAAACTTCTCGGGGAGGCCCAGATCCGTCGATCATCAAAGGATAGTTTTAGAGATAGACTCAGCATCTTCGCACTAAATACTTCATATAAATCATGACGTTATCATTTTTTTCGCCTCCTGGTGCCGCACCATAAAAACAAAGCCCCTGCAGAAATGCAGGGGCTTTGTTGTTTCTGGAGTGTCCACACTTCCGATCATCGGCAACCGTGTTGCCAGTTTCTAATCGGAACAATCCATATACGATTTCACCTCAGGCTGGCTGCAAATCCCGCAATGCTTCCGGATGCTGGTTAGCAACACGTAACAATGTCTGTGCCGCACCTGTCGGCTGCCTGCGACCCTGCTCCCAATCCTGCAACGTCCGCAAACTCACACCGATCAACTTGACAAATGCACTCTGCGAAACGCCCACCTTGGCCCGCGCTTCAGCGGCTGCCGAGAGTGGCACCTCTGTGACACGAGCGGCTTTTCCCGCCTTCATTTGGCGGACAGAGTCCAGCAAGTCCTGCTGGAATTGCTCCAGTTCATTGACCATCGCTGATTTCCTCCTTCAGTTGCTTGGTGATCAAAGGGTATAGATTTCTTCCAAGAACATCAGCTCCGCCACCACCTGGCCACGATTGCGCTGCAACCCTCCCCCACGCTACCGTCAAACCCGTCGCTGCCAATTCAGCGACCGGGCCTGAGAACCCGCGTAAGATGCAGGCGCACCAGCGCCCCAACCCACGTTTGCCGGCGTTTTTTTTGCCTGCATTTCTGTGCAATGGCGGCTGTGCGTGGGAGGTCTTCGGGCCTGCCGGGTTCCTGTATCTCCGGTTTCTCAGCCTGCGCATAGCTGCCACCCTTTCGCCTGAGAACGAAGTGGCAGCGCTCATTTGATACAGGGAGTTTCACAAATGATTAGTATCGATCCGTCCAAAGTCTGCCCCTTCCATCAACCAGCCAACGGTAGGTGAAGCCATGACCAATCCCCAAGATCTTAAAACCCTCGGCCTCACCCATTTCTCCTTCCAGTCCAACCACGCACTCTTCCGCACCACCCCCGGCGTCCCGGTCGTCACCGCTCTCACCCACGCGTTCCATCTGCTCCACATCTCCAAATTGCTCACGTCGGATACCTCTGCCGCCAACGATCCAGAACTCCACGCCTGCGCCTCGCAATATCTGCAGGAGTTGAGCAAGGCGCTGGTCGATGACGCGGTCAAAGTGTTGAGTCCGGATCCGTAATCCGTCACCCACAAAAAAGCCCTCGCATCGCTGCAAGGGCTTTGTGTTACCGGATCAATCAGTGCCCAGCGCTCTGCCCACCATCCACATGCAGAATCTCGCCTGTCACAAAATTCGCGTTATCCAGATACACCACTGCCTGCGCGATATCGTCGATCTCGCCCATGTGTCCGACCGGATGCAGCGCACCCAGCGCCGCGTGAGTTTCCTCGCCGTGCATCGGCGTTTTGATGATGCCTGGCGATACCGCGTTCACCCGGATTCCGCGTTTGGCGTATTCGATGGCCAGGGATTTGGTGGCGGCGTTGAGGCCGCCCTTGGTCAGCGACGCGAGGACCGAGGGCACGCCGTCGATGGCGTGGTCGACCAGGCTGGTGGTGATGCTGACCACGTGGCCCTTGCCCTGTTTTTCCATCTCGCCGATGGCCAGTTGGGTGATGTAGAAGAAGCCGTTGAGGTTGACCGACAGCACCGCCGCGTAGTCTTCCGGGGTGTAGGCGGTGAACGGTTTGGCGACGAAGATGCCGGCGTTGTTGACCAAGGTGTCGATGCGGCCGAAGCGGGCCACGCCTTCGCTGATCACGCGTTGAGCGGTAGCAGGGTCGCCGATGTCGCCGGCGATGGTCAGGATCTGCGGATCGTTCGACGGCTTGATCGAGCGCGAGGTGGCGACGATGTTGTAGCCCAGTTCACGGAAGGCCTTGACCATGCCTTCGCCCAGACCTTGGGAGGCGCCAGTGATGACGACGGTTTTTTTCGAGTGGCTCATGATGAAATCCTCAATCAATAAGTGGGTGTTGAATCAGGCGATAGCCAGTTGTTTCAGCATTTGTTCGTAGTACTCGACCGATTGCGAACCGGACACCAGGTGCTTGCCGTTCAGGATCAGCGCGGGCACAGAATTGATCCCGTGCTGCCGGTAAAACGCCTGCAGTTGGCGCACTTCGCTGGCGAATTCGTCGTTGGCCAGCACCTTTCGGGCCCTCGCCGCATCCAGCCCCGCTTCGGTCGCCAGACGAATCAGCGTCGGGTGATCGTTGGGGTTGTCGCCGTCGCGGAAGTAAGCGCGCAGCAGGATCTTTTTTAGCGCGATCTGCCGCCCTTCCTGCGCCGCCCACATCAGCAAGCGATGGGCATCGAAGGTGTTGTGAAAGTGCGTGCGTTTCTCCAGGTCGAACTCGAAACCGATGGCTTTGCCGCGTTCGATCTGCATCTTCTTGCCGGCGGCGACGTCTTCTGCGGTGCGGCCGTATTTGCGCATCAGGTGCTGCACCACCGGTTCGCCTTCGGCGGGCATGTCCGGGTTGAGTTCGAAGGGCTTGTAGGTCAGCTCCACCGAAATTTCGCCGGCCAGATTGCCGATCGCCTGCTCCAGCGCTGTCGCCCCGAGCGCGCACCAGGGGCACACCACGTCGGAGACGAAATCGATGGTCACGGTCGGGGTCATGACTGGCCCCGTTCCGCCAGTTGCCGGCGGTATTCGGTGGTGGTGATGCCGGCGTAGCCCCAGTTATCGGTGTCGACTTCTTCGATCACGATGTGGGTCAGGTCCGGGCGCTTGTTGAGGACGCGTTCCAGGGTTTCAGTGATTTCGGCGATCACCTGAGCTTTCTGCTCTCGGGTAACACCGTCGCGGGTGATACGTACGCTGACAAATGGCATGACGACGACTCCAGTGACCTGCCCTCGGGATGATGGTCAGGTGTTGGAGCTCAATTTAGGCGTGTGCCGGGAGGGGAAAAAGTAGGGGTGGGGTACTTCATTTGTGAGGTGGTGTAATGAATTGACAAGCCGAAGTTCATTGACAGAGAATCCCCTCAAGAGCGCGAAACCGGCTGCCATCAGGTGGCGATAGTCGGCGTTAGGGACCCCGTTGATGACCTGAAAATCAGCGTTCGGGTGAGACCTCTTCTCCCCTGCTTGAGGGAGCACAATATCAAGCGACTTAAACAAAAAAGCCGACAGCGATGTCGGCTTTTTTGTGCGCGCTATTTGAACAGTTCGGAATGAGTGCCCAAGTCAACGAAGGTGATCAAATCTGGGCGTGTGTTTTCGTAAATCATCAAAAAGTCACCGCCGATGTGACACTCGCGAAATCCAGTCCAATCACCGTTTAGAGCATGATCCACATACTCCTCAGGCAACTGTTCGCCCAAAAACAACATGACCATCACCTTACGAACTTCATTCATATCTCGACGCCCGGCACGCTCGTAACGATCCCAGGACTTCTTGAACTCGGACGTTTGTGAAGCCTGCTTAGGCCGCTCAGCGCGTTTTTGTCTTTTCTCCGGTTTCGCCATCGGCAGCCCTCAGCATCTCATCTATCGAGTCGAAACGCTGGCGAATATCTCGTGCTTCCATCATCGCGCGGGCGGTCTTCTCTGAAGGGACGCGCACCTCAAAGGGCAAGCCTTGGGTCGCCACGACCTGACGGAGAAACAGACGCATGGCATCACTAATACTGAGCCCGCAAGCGTTCAAAACCTCAGTGGCACGCGCCTTCAAATCCTCATCAATGCGGCAACGCACATCGGTGGTTTTCAGTAGTGCACCCATTTCAATTACCTCATGGTGATTTTGTAGCTACATCGGCGCTACCTCTACATTGTGGTCAGGGGATTCGTTTTGGGTCAATGTGAAGTTGATATACGGGTCTCCACCGTCGTAACTCACTAATTTCATCCGCTTTGACACCGGTCTGCTATCAGCCCAATCGCCAATTCCCCTGAGATGTATCTGCTCATCGTGCAGGCATAACGTGTGAACCCTGTCAGTCGTTTCTCTTGATGAATCTGCCCAGACGCACCCAAACCGTGCACTTTTTTTGACCCCAATCACCCCCACGTCACCAAAAACCCCGATCCTGTGTCAGCCTCCAGCCATCGGCAGGGACATCAATTCGCTACTAATTGCGCGACAACTATGCTCAGGTACAGGAATATAGCCGGCAAATGGCGCCGTTCAGGCCGTCACGTACACAACAATACCCAGCCCACTTCAGAGGGCATTACCCATGGATAGCAGAACCTTACGCAACCTCATGCGCATCGTGCAGACCGGCTCGTTGTCGGCCGCAGCCGAGCATTCGTGCCTGACTGTGCAGGCCCTGGCCGCACAGCTGAACAAGGTCGAAGAGCAGTTCGGTTTCCGCTTGTTTAGACGATCCAACAAGGGGCTGACGCTGACGCCGCAAGGCACGGAGCTGACGCCCTATATGGACAGAGTGCTGATTGCCACGCGGCAGATGGAAGAGAAAGTCGAAGCCTTGAAGGTGCCGGGACAGCGCACGTTGAAAGTGGCGTTGAACACCACGCTGGACCCGGATTTCAACCGGCGATTGATCGGACGCCTGATCGATGTGTTCCCCGACTACCAGATGGAATTCAGCTACGCCGAGTCGATGGAAAATCTCAGCAAGCTGAAGAACGAGGACTTCGATCTGGCGGTGCTGATCGGCCCGCAGCGTCCTGGCTTGCCGAGCATTGTCCTGCCAGATGTGCAGGTGCAGGTGGTCGGCGCGCACTGCGGTCAGGAGAACGATCCGCTGACGTTGCTCGGCAACAAGTTTCAGGTGCGTCCCGCAGAAGATTGTCCGTATTCCCACAGCTTTTTGCGTTTTCTCGACGCCGGGCTGGGCAATCACGAGAACAGTCAGCGGACGATCTACTCCTGCAGCGAAACGCTGACTCTGTCGCTCATCACGCAGATGGACGCGGTCGGCATGGTCTCCCGCGAGGCCGCGCAGAAAAACGGCCTGACGATTTTCCCCGGGTTCGAGGATTTCCTCGAAGTGCGCCTGGCGGTGAACAACCCGGATCTGTCCGGCCAGGCGCTGAACGACGTGGTTGATCTGCCGCTACATGAACGAGCCGAGCGCAATGTACGCAGCCGTCCCAACCGCCACACTGAGAAAGAGGTTTTTGCTGAAATACGCACATAACAGCGTCGGAATCGCTGCATAAAATTCCGGGCGATCGAGCTGTATGTGCTGATCCTTGATCAACAAGGGTGTCAGGCTGATCGCAGCGACGATCGCCACCGGCAGGTATTCCAGCGCCCGGGCGACGAAGGGCGGCCAGTGCTCGGTGTTGACCTGCAGCGGCAGAGCCCGTGGCAGGAAGGTCACGGCCATCATCAGCACGACCACCAGGATCAGGAACGTTTGGTCAGGCATACACCCACTCCGCAGCCCACAAACGTGGCGATGAAAACGTTGAACGGCGAGCTGCCCACCAGGCTCAGTGCGCCCATGCAGACGACGGCGGCCATAGCCGCGATGAGTTTGTTGCGGGTGTTGCACAGCGAGACCAGCACGTAGAGCATCATCGCGGTCAGCGCGTAATCGAGCTGGTATTTGATCAGGTGCGACGCGTACTGCGCGCACAGGGCGCCGAGCAATCCGCCGATTACCCAAGAGGTGTGGCAGAACAGGTTGAAGCCGATCAGATAGCGGATGTTCACCGGCGCACCGGTGCCCAGTTTGACGCTGTGGAAGGCGAACGATTCATCGGTCAGCCCGCCGGCGTAACACCAGCGCTCCATGCGGCTCAGGCCCAGCGCCCGCAGTGCCTTCGCCATGTAGACCGACATCAGCATGTGCCGCGCATTGATCAGAAACGTGGTCAGCACGATGGTGGTCAGCGACGCCCCGCTGCTGATCAGCGCCAGCGCCGCGAATTGCGAAGCCCCGGCATACACGAAAAGACACATGGCCACCGGCAGCCACAGCGGCAGCCCGGCGTTGACCGCCATCAGCCCGAACACGAACGACACGGTGAAATAACCGGCCACCACCGGGCTGGCTTCGGCAAACGTGCGCGACGGCTGACGGTCGACCATCAGCGGCGCACTGCCGGATGTTTCATTCATAGATCCCTCTCAAATGTCCGTTCGCCGTGAGGTTCGCAGAAACCCTGGGCAGTCCAGAAACGCTTGCCCGCGAGGTTAGCATCATCGACGAACAGGAACATCCGCAGCACACCGACCCGTTTCATGTCGGCCGACGCCGCTTCCACCAGACGCTGGCCGACGCCTTGGCTGCGATAGCGCAGACTCACCGCCAGATGGTTGATCGTGCCGCGACTGCCGAGCATGCCGCCCAGGACCGCGCCGACAATCTCGCCTTCGACGTCGAAGGCGAGATAAGCCGTGGTGGTTTTCTGGATCAGCACGCCGCGCAGGCACTTGGCGTCCTGCCATTCGCAGAACGACACTTCGTCAAACTGGCGGAAGAAACGCTCCATGCGCTGCGCGTCCTTGGCCGTCGCGCGCCGCAGCACCACCGGCGTCGAGCATTCGACGCCGTCGATTGGGGTGATCTGATTAGCGAACAATGTCGAAAGCGGTCCCGGGCCGCGAGAAGGAAATCGCCAGGATCTGCCGGTACGCCATGGCATGGGAGTGGGTGTTGCGTGCCGGTGTCACGTAGTGGCGCATGTCGCGGTCGAGGAAGTACGTGGTGTCGAGGATTTCCTGGTAGGTGGTCGACGCCAGTTGCTGCTCGTGGATGTCGTACAGGCGGCTTTCGGCGCCCTCGACATTGTTGCGGCCCCAGAAGTGCACGCCGCTGAACGGGTAACCGTCGCAGTGAATCCCTTCCGGAGTGATTTCCAGTTGTTTGCCGGGTTTGATCTCGATGCGGATCTGATGGATCTGGCACTGCCAGATTTCATCGTGCAACTCTTCCGGCAACACGCTTTTGTACACTTCGAAATCGGTGTCGATCAGGCTGCGCATCACCGGCGAGCTGATGACTTCGTCCGAGAAGTCCTGGAAGTGCCGCACCACGCCGCCCACATAGCTGTTGTTGGCCTTGGACTGCACGTACGCGCGATGTTCCAGTTGCTTCAGTTCACGCGTCTTGGGGTTGTATTCAAAGTCGCTGTAACGACGGTAACGCATGCCGGCTTCGGCCTGACCGTAGTAACTGTCAGGCTCCATGTTTTCCCAACTTTTGGTCAGTCTGACGAAGTCGGCGAAATGACCGTAGAGATTGAAGTCAGCACCCTGCACATTGGCGTACTTGTCGCGCCGTAGCGATTCGCCCACTTCTCTGGTTAAAACGATCATTACCAAATTCTCCGCTGCATTGAGCGGCCTAATCTATTAGGTGGAGAATTTGCGTCCATGAGAAAGAATTTCAGGCATTTAAAACCCTGTTTGAAACGCGATTTGAAACGGCCTGAAAGTGCATTTCAAATGACAAAAACACGGGTTTTTATGCTTTTTTCACAAAAACCGTCAAAAAAAAACCCCGAACCAGTCGGGGTTTTTCTGTCGCGTTTCGCGGGTTCAACCGATCATCAGAAGATGTTGATCGGGTAATCCACGAACACACGCAGCTCGTTGCCGCTGACGTTGTATTCGCTGGATTTCTGCGAAACACGCAGGATCGAGCTACGCAGCTTGATGCTCAGGTCTTTGGCCGGGCCACTTTGCACGACGTACTTGAACTGGTTGAAGATCTCGCGCTCGGTGCCGCCTTCGCTGGTGGAGGTGGTGATGTTGTCGCCACGTACGTATGCGAAGTTGTAGCTCAGACCCGGTACGCCGAATGCGCTGAAGTCCAGGCCGTAGCCCAACTGCCAGCTGCGCTCGTCTTCAGCGTTGAAGTCGGACCAGTAGGAGTTGGCCAGGTAGATGGTGTTGCCGCCATCACCCACGCGACCCTGACCTTTCTGGTAACCGCCATAGGCGTAACCCAGGTTGCTGTCGCCGGTGGAGCGCTGGTGCGCCACGGTGAACGAGTGCGGGCCGGTTGCGAAAGTCGCTGCCAGGCTCCAGATCTTGTTGTCGTCGCCGGTCACACCGTTTTCGCGGACGTAGGAGTTGTCCAGCTTGGTGCGGTAACCGTTGAAGTCCAGGGTCAGGGACTGATCCTTGTCGATCGGGAACACGTAGTTGGCGTTCACGTATTGTTTCTTCAGCACGTCTTCGACGTCGGAAGCGTACAGCGCGGCCTTGAACTGTTCGGTGAACTGGTAGCTACCGCCCAATACGTTGATCGACTTCAGACCACCGCTGTCACGACCTTCAGCGCTCTTGCGCGATTCGGCGGTGAAACGACCGGCATCCAGTTGCAGACCTTTGATCTCTTTGGAAGTGATCAAGGTACCGGTGTAGCTTTCCGGCAGCAGACGCGAGTTGTCGTAGTTCAGCACCGGCAGGGCCGGCATCTGGTCGCCGTAGGTCAGCACGGTGTTGGACAGACGGAATTTGACCGCTGCGCCGCCCTTGGACAGGTCGTCAGCTGCGTTGCCGCTGTCACCCTGTTTGAAGAAGTCGATACCGCCAGCGCCGCTGCGGCCCTTGCCGCCGTCCAGACGCAGCGCGTACAGACCGAAGGCGTCCACACCTACACCGACGGTGCCCTGGGTGAAACCGGACGAGAACGTACCGATGGCCGCCTGGCCCCACTCGGCTTTATCGTCGTTACCGTTTTTGTAGTCACGATTGATGTAGGCATTGCGCAGCAGCACTTTGAGGCTGCTGTCTTCAACAAAACCCTTGGACTCGGCCTGGTCGTTAGCCATGGCCGAAGTGGCACTCAACATCCCCAGTGCGATCAGACTGATTCGCTTGTTCAACATTTTGTTTTCCTTATTACGGGTTGAAACGCGCTGTGTCGAACGGCTGAAACGGCGCTTATTGCACTCTTTTATTCACCCCGAAACAAAAAGACCCGCTCAAGACAATGTCATGGCGGGCCTGCTCCTGATTTTGTGTCATGGCGGTTAGCCACAGGCGTTGGGCCGAATCGTAGCCGCGCCCTCAACAATGTGTCAATTTCAAGAATCGTCTTTAAATAGGCGAAAAACGTCTAAAAAAAGTAAATTTTGCGATGGCTTCGTGCACGGAATTGCCCGCAGTCAGGGATTTTGATGCGGGATTACGCGCAACCATCGAGGCCACAGACTGGCAGGGTTTCAGTCCCTGGCGCAGGCGTAAACGACTCGTTCAACCATTGGGCGAAGGCTTCTGGTTTGCCCAGCCACGGCCCGATATCAACCAGTGTGAATTGACCGTCCTGTTCCAGTGCAAAAGTTGGAAAGCCCTGCCCTCCAACTTTTGCCAACAGGGCGCGGCTGTTCTTTATATGTTGCTCGGTATCGACGGACTGCACGGCGTTCAAGAACATATCGGCGTTGTAGCCCTGCTCTACCGCGTATTCCACAAGCACACTTTCGTCGGCAATTCGTCGCCCCTCGACATAGTGCGCAATCTGCAAACGCCCAAGCAGTTCCAGACCACGGCCGTCGATTTTTTCGGCTGCCATCACAGCGGCAATCGGAGGTGCCGAATCAAACACCGCCGAGTGATCGCGCAACAGGCCTTCGAAATAGGCTTGGCCAAACGGCTGACCGGTGTATTCGGCAATGCGCCGGTCGTGAGGCATCACGTAATTGCGCAGTTGCGGTGAAACGTTCTGGCGGTTGGCGCCGGTCATCATCCCGCCGGCGTGAGCGATCACCGGCAGCACTTGCTGTGCGGCCTGCACCAGTGGTTTGGCGCCATAGCACCAGCCGCACAGAGGGTCGTAGATGTAATGAAGAGTCATCGGAAAGCTCCGCTCGGAAGGTGGGAAAAATGATGTCGGCACATTAGTCCCTCGGTCGTTGCTGAAAAACGCCGGAATGGCTTTCAGTCTGTTTCGGCAATCGGGCAGATACCCTGGTTGTCCGCTCCGACACAAACATGAAATAAATTGACACAATCAAACCACGGAACCTTTCAGGAATAATTAACGGAAGTAAATGCAAAGCATTACCATTCGCGCACTCGAATTCTTCCACCCTTTCGGATGCGCTTTTCAATGCCTGCCCCGTTCCGCCTCACGCCCGTCACGCTTGGGCTTTCTGCCGTTTTGTCCTCCGGTTTCGCTTACTCCGCGACCGAACTGCCCGCCACCTCGATCAGCGCCGAATCCCAGGCCGACGATCCACGCGTGAAGGTCAGCAACACCGCCACCCGCACTTCAACCGCTGTACGTTACGTGCCGCAGGCGATCGACTCGGTCAAGACCGCCAACTTCGCCAACTACGGCACCAATGACCTGGGCGACGCCCTGAGCGGCATGCCCAACGTCAGCAGCGGCGGCGATACGCGCTTCGACAGCCTGCGTATCCGCGGCTTCGACGCCAGCAATGACTTCTATCTGGACGGCATCCGCGACGACAGCCAGTACAAGCGCGATCTGCACAACATCGAACGCGTCGAAGTGCTCAAGGGCCCTGCCGCCGTGCTGTACGGTCGTGGCAGCCAGGGCGGGATCGTCAACCGCGTCAGCAAGGCACCCGAAGCCGGCCGCCGCTCGACCATCGAGGCCCAGGGTGGCAGCGAAGATCTGCGCAGCCTGTACGCCGACCTCAGCACCGACCCGAGCGACAACATCAGCCTGCGTCTGAACATGGGCAACATGGACGAAAACAGCTTCCGCGACGGCGTCAGCGGCAATCGCCAACTGTTCGCACCGTCGATGAGCTGGCAGCTCACGCCTGACCTGAACTGGCTGGTGCAATACGAATACAGCCGCTACAACCGCACTCCGGATCGCGGCATTCCCGGTGTCAACGGGCGCCCGGCAGATGTCGGCAGGGACACGACCTACGGCAACGATCACGATTTCATCGACGACAAGACGCAGTCCCTGCGCTCGAAACTGGCCTACGAAATCAACGATAACTGGCAACTGCGCCACACCCTCGGTGTGTTCAAGCTCGACAGTGATTTCGACAACACCTACCTCACTGGTTACACCCCGGCGACGAAGAAGGTCACCCGCCAGCACTGGCAACAGGACCTGACCACTCGAAACGTGTTCAACAACGTCGAGCTGGAAGGTGGCTTCGAAACCTTCGGCCTCGAGCACCGCCTGCTGACCGGCCTCGAAACCGGTAGCCAGCGCCGCGACCCGACGCTATACAACGCCGCCACCGGCCGTGGCACTCAACCGGTGCCGTCGCTGGATCTGTACAACCCCAACCGCGAACTGCGCCACACCGGGCGCATGCAAGTGTCGAGCAGCAGCCACACCGAAGTCGAAAGCCGCGCGGTCTACGTTCAGGATCAACTGCGCCTGAACGATCAGTGGCAACTGCTGGCCGGCCTGCGCTACGACACCTTCGACATCGAGTCGACCAACAAGCTGCGCAACATCTCCGAGGACCGTGACAGCCACAGCACCAGCCCGCGTTTCGGCGTGGTCTGGACGCCGCTGCAGAACCACTCGTTCTACGCCTCGTGGACCAAGACCTTCTCGCCAGTGGGCGGCGGTCTGATCGGCATCACTCCGGGCGCGGCCGGCAATACCAATGACCTGAGCCCGGAACTGACCAAGCAAAAGGAAATTGGCGTGAAGAGCGACTGGCTCGACGATCGCCTAAGCACCACCCTTGCCGTCTATGAGCTGGAACTCTACAACCGTCGCACCACCGATCCGAACGACCCGACCCTGACCGTGCTCAGCGGTCTGCAACGCTCACGCGGGATCGAGCTGACCGGTACCGGCAAGATCGTTGGCAACTGGTACGTGCGCGGCGGCGTCGGTGTGCAGGACGCAACCATCGAGAAGGACAACAACGGCCTGGAAGGCAAACGCGTGAACAACGTGGCCAAGCGCAACGGCAGCCTGTTCCTGACCTGGAAACCGGAAATGGGCTGGTACGCCGAAACCGGCCTGACCCTGGTTGGCCAGCGCTATGCCGACAACGCCAACACCACCGTGCTGCCGGGCTATGGTCGCTGGGACGCACTGGTCGGCTACCGTCACAAGGACTGGGACCTGCGTGGCGCCCTGAACAACATCACCGACCGCGAGTATTACTCGTCGGCCACCAGCGCGTTCCAGATCCAGCCAGGCGCACCGCGCAGCCTGGTGGTCACCGGCACCTACAGCTTCTGATATCGCGCCCATAAAAAAAGCGCTGCCATCCCGGCAGCGCTTTTTACAATCCTTGTTTGTTCTTCTTATCCTTCCATCACATCCCAGAGTGCTTCCAGTTCGGCCTCGCTGAACAGGCCAGCGGGGTAACGCTCGATCATCATCCGGCGCGGATCAGGTTCCCTGATCTGACGCGTTCCATTGGACTTCAACCAGTGCGCGACAATCTGGAGCGACTCACTATTTACAGCCATGGGATGCAACGTCCGCTCGCTGATTACGTTCACTTCGGCGTTCATTTCAGCGCTCTCTCCCCGTACGTGAGCGGCTAAGTTATCCAAGGTTTATGACAGAACTGTTGAAGTTCTCCCCCCTCCCTAGTGCGTCATGAGCGATACAAGAGCTATGCCAACGTCATCAAATTGTCGACCAGCGGACATAAAGAAACCCGCAGTCCTGACGGGCTGCGGGTTTCTCTTCAAGCGTGGGCAACAAATGACCGCCCGGTCGATTTTCCAATCAACTCAAGCTGTTACATCCGCACTCACTCTTTGTGCGGCGCGGGCTGCTGTTGGGTAAGGCAGTGAATGTTGCCGCCGCCCAGTAACAGTTCGCGACCCGGCACCATCACCACTTCGTGTTGCGGGAACAGGTTCTGCAGGATTTCGCGGGCCGGAGCGTCCATCGGATCGTCGAAGCTCGGCGCAATGATGCCGCCGTTGACGATCAGGAAGTTCACGTAGGAACCGGCCAGACGCACGCTCGGGTTGCGTTCCTGGGTGCCGTCCACCTGGTCCACGCCCGCGCATTCTTCTTCGGTGGCAAACAGCGGCCCCGGAATCGGCATCTTGTGCACCGTGAACGGGCGGCCCTTGGCGTCGGTGCTGCTTTCCAGCACTTTCATAGCAGCCTGGCAGCGCGGGTAGTTCGGATCCTGCGGATCATCAGTCCACGCCAGCAGCACTTCGCCCGGACGCACGTAGCAGCAGAAGTTATCCACATGGCCGTCGGTTTCGTCGTTGAACAGGCCATCCGGCAGCCAGATGATCTTGTCCACCGACAGGTTTTCGCTGAGCACCGCTTCGATTTCTTCGCGGCCCAAATGCGGGTTGCGATTGCGGTTGAGCAGGCATTCTTCGGTGGTGATCAGGGTGCCTTCGCCGTCGACGTGAATCGAGCCGCCCTCGAGCACGAAGCCTTCGGTGCGGTAGCGCGGGCTGCGCTCGATTTCGAGGATCTTGCCGCCGACCTGGGAGTCGCGATTCCATGGCGAATAAAGGCCCCCGTCAAAACCGCCCCAGGCGTTGAAGTCCCAGTTCACACCCCGCACTTCGCCGCTGTTGTTGATCACGAAAGTAGGGCCGCTGTCGCGAACCCAGGCGTCATCGCTGGACATTTCGACCACGCGGATATTCGGCACGTCGAGGCGAGCGCGAGCGTTTTCGTACTGGCCGGCGGACACCGCTACGGTTACCGGTTCGAAACGCGCGATGGCTTTGGCCACGGCGGCGTGAGCAGCCTGTGCTGGCTTGCCGCCCAGACGCCAGTTGTCCGGACGCTCGGGCCAGATCATCCAGGTCTGGGTTTGCGGTGCCCATTCGGCCGGCATGTAGAAGCCATCGGCGCGTGGTGTGCTTTTCAATGTGGTCATGTCGATCAGACTCCAGGGAACCGTCGAGGGTTTTTCAACACGCCGTACAGGGTTGGACGACGGACTATGGCGACTTTATAAACGATAAATATCGGCTTTAGAAGCCATAAATAAAAAACCGTCTCAATTTAACTCGACAAATACCGATACAAATCGACATTTGTCGATTACGGATCGCCTCAGAGCCCTTCTTCCAACACCTTCGCCAGCATGTCGACGAAGAAATCCACGCTCTGACGCGAGGTGACCATCGGCGGCTTGATCTTCAGGACGTTCAGATAATCACCGGTCGGCTGCATGAAAATCCCCAACTCCCGCAGGCGATCACACAACAGCGTGGTTTCCTCGGTCGCCGGTTCCAGGGTTTCCCGATTGCGGATCAGCTCGACCCCCAGATAGAACCCGGAACCGTGAACAGCGCCGACCAACGGATATTGATCGATCAACGCCTCCAGCCGGGCCTTGAAGTGAGCGCCGACCACCTGGGCGTTTTCCCAGAGTTTTTCTTCTTCCATGACGTCGAGCACCGCCATGCCGATCTGGCAGCTCACCGGACTACCGCCGGCGGACGAGAAGAAATAGCCCTCGGCTTCCAGCGCCTCGGCGATTTCCCGGCGGGTGATCACGGCGCCCAATGGCTGGCCGTTGCCCATGCCTTTGGCCATGGTGATGATGTCCGGCACCACGCCTTGCTCTTCGAATCCCCAGAAGAAATGGCCCATGCGGCCATATCCGACCTGCACTTCATCGGCGATGCACACGCCGCCACGGGCGCGCACCAGTTCATAGACCTTTTTCAGGTAACCCGGCGGTAGCGAGATCCCGCCTGCGTTGCCGTAGACCGGCTCGCAGATAAACCCGGCCAGTTGACGTTTCTGCTCATCGATCTTCGCCAGATGTTGCTCGACGCTGCGCACATAATCCGGCGCCGAATCCGCGCCGCGAAATTCGCCGCGATAGGTGTTGGGAGCGGTCACCGCATGCACCCAGTCCGGGCGACTGCTCAGGGCCTGCGGGTTATCGGCAATCGAGGTCGAGACCGCGTCCGCGCCGACCGTCCAGCCGTGATAGGCCTCCAGCACGCTGATCATGTCGCGTCCACCGCTGGCGGCCCACGCCAGGCGAATTGCCAGATCATTGGCCTCGCTGCCGCTGTTGACCAGGAACACCCGGTCCATGCCCTTCGGCGCCAGTTTCAGCAAGCGTTCGGAGAACTCGGCGACTGCCGCATAGTTGAACCGCGAGTTGGTGTTGAGCAGCGACCACTGCCGGCTCGCCACCGCCGCCATGCGCGGGTGACCGTGGCCGAGCACCGCGACGTTGTTGAGCATGTCGAGGTATGAGCGGCCCTGCATGTCGATCAGGTGATTGCGCCAGCCACGCTCGATGCGCGGCGGGTCGACGTAATAGTGTTTCTGGGTGCGGGCGAAACTGGCGTCGCGGCGCGCCAGCAGGGTAGCTGCGTCCAGCTCCGGCTCGGCGTCGCAGGCCAGGC
This sequence comes from Pseudomonas fluorescens, assembly GCF_030344995.1. Taxonomy (GTDB): domain Bacteria; phylum Pseudomonadota; class Gammaproteobacteria; order Pseudomonadales; family Pseudomonadaceae; genus Aquipseudomonas; species Aquipseudomonas fluorescens_BF. The sequence goes on along the minus strand of NZ_CP128260.1, from coordinate 567,675 downwards.
CCAGCAACGCGGCCGGTGATGGGGACAACGCCTGCCACGCCAACGCGCGCGATGGTGTACAGAACAGCGGCGCTTCAAGCTGCACGCCGCGAGTCAATTGCACGATCAATGGACCGTCCACCGAACCGAGCACCTGACCTTTGACCAGCGCTGCACCGCTGTGCAACGAAGGTTTCACACCCAGCAAGCGCAGGCTCAGTTGCGGGCCGTCGAGTCGCAGCGCGCCGTCGGCCGACAGGTGAAGCACGCCAGCAAACGGCGCTTCCACCGTCGAACCCTGGGGCACATACAATTCGACGTGCAACGGGAACGTCTCTGGCTCCTCAGCGCTGTCAGGCCGGGTGCGCGACAACCGGTATTGCCCATAACGACTGGCCGCCAGGCCATGGATAGCGGCGGCTTCACTCAACAGACGCTGATCGATGCCGGGCTGCTCCCAGTTGCCCGCCTCGAAATGCGCGCTCAACACACCCAGATCGATCAACGCGAATTCACGCCCGATCAGATCGGGCAACAACGGCGCAAAACCTTCACTGTCGATGGCCGGCAACGTCTGGCCGACCGCCGTGAGAATCGCCGCCTCCATCAATGCCAGCGGCACCGACGTAGCGACCCGGAAGATCTCCCATTCGTGGGTCAGGTTGTCGCGGCTGTAGGTATTGCCCGGATCGATGCTGACCTGTTGCTCGCCACTGAGCACCAGTACCGCCGCCCTTGCCACGATCAGCGGCCACAGCGCCAGCAGTTCTTCGTGTTGCAGCGGATTGACCGCGTGATAGGCCTGCACCGCCGGCAGAATCACGAACGGATCGCCGGCGGCGTGATGCAGCAGCGCGGCGCAGGTGACCGACAGATCGGTGATGCGCCAGGTGCGCACCAGATCACCGAAATCGATGACGCCCTGCAACTGCCAGTGCCGCCGGGTATCACGCTGCCAGACCACGTTATCATCGGTGATGTCCATGTGGATCGCCTGCACCGGCAGCTTTTCCAGCAGCGGCTGCAAACGAAGCCTGGCCTGTTCGGCAGCCTCGGCGATCAGCGTGCGTTGGCGTTCGTCTTCGATCACCGGCAGCAGATGCTCGATCAGTGCGCTGGCGTGGCGCGCGTCCCACTGCAACGTGCGCTCAAGCCCCGTATGGTCGAAACCGGCCAGGGCCAGATCCATTTCGCCGCAAAGTCGGCCGAACCCGGCTACAACCTCATGGCCAAGATGATCAAGGGCCGTCAGCGGCTGACCTTCGATGTAATCGAGCAGCCGCACATGCACCGATTCTCCACCTACGTCCAGGGTCAGCAGGTCGGCGCCGTTACTGGCCGGAATGACCCGGGGAACGTGGACATCGCTGTGTTCAGCCAGATATTTCAGGCCCGCATGCTGAGCCTGCAACTCCACCAGCGAATAGTCGCCCCGGCAGATCTTCAGCACGAACCGCCCACGCTCGCTGTCGACCCGGTAATTGAGATCCTGCTGACTGCCCAGAGCCAGTAACGTGCCGTTCAAGCCGTAATGCTGCGCCAGCAGATGCCGGGCCTGCTCCAGCGAAACCTGAGGGCTGGGCAAACTGGCGCGGTGAATCAACGTGGCGAACGACATGGAACGACCCCTGAAATTTTATTAGGCGCCTATATCGCCATTGCTTCAGGCGATAAGCAACCCCCGACCATCCGTCCCCCGACGCCCTGCGAGGCCGGTGGATTTGCATCCCCCCTCGCACCCACCGGCACTTTGCGCAAGAATGTCGGCCATTCAAACCTGCCACTGGAATATCCCAATGAATGTAATCCCCACTGACCTGCCTGGTGTCCTGATCATCGAACCCAAGGTGTTTGGTGATGAGCGCGGGTTCTTTTACGAAAGTTTCAATGCCAAGGCTTTTCAGGACGCGACCGGCCTCGACACGCAGTTTGTGCAGGACAACCATTCGCGCTCGCAGAAAGGCGTTCTGCGCGGGCTGCATTACCAGCTGGAAAACACCCAGGGCAAACTGGTCCGCGTCACCGTCGGCGAAGTCCTCGATGTCGCCGTGGATATCCGCCGCAGCTCGCCACATTTCGGCAAGTGGGTGGCGGTGCGCCTGTCTGCCGACAACCATCGTCAATTGTGGGTACCGGAAGGTTTCGCCCATGGTTTCGTGGTGCTGAGCGAGTTCGCCGAATTCCTCTACAAGACCACCGACTACTACAACCCGACGTCTGAGCGCAGCATTCGCTGGGACGACCCGGACCTGGGTATCGACTGGCAACTGGACGAAGCGCCGAAACTGTCGGCCAAGGATCAGGCAGCCGCCCTCTTCAAGGACGCCGACGTCTTTTCCTGAGGTCCTGTGTGAATCTTCAGCGCCGCTGCACACCCGGCCACGGGTGCGCAGACTGCGCCGGCAAGCCTAGGCATAATGCGCCTGTACCCACAGGCGCTCGATGCTCATGACTCCGACCCTTCCCCGCCGCCCTCGCTGGCGCAGCCTTGCCCTGCTGGCCCTGTGCCTGGCCCCGCTGCTGTGGCCGCTGGAACATCTGGCCGAGCGCTATTACCGCAGCGAACTGGCCGGTCAAAATCGTCAGACCCTCGACCTCTACGTCGCCAACCTGCTGGGCACGCTGCATCGCTATGAAGTGCTGCCGCAGATCCTCGGCGACCTGCCCGCGCTGCGCGCAGTACTCGGGGCGCCGGACGACGGCGTAACCCAGGGCAATGCCAATCGCCTGTTGAAAAACATCGCCGCGCAGACCGGCGCCGAAGTCATGTACCTGATGGACACGAACGGCCAGACGCTGGCAGCGTCGAACTGGGACAAGCACGACAGTTTCGTCGGGCGCAATTTCTCTTTCCGGCCGTACTTCAGCGAGGCCATGGCCGGCCGCCTCGGGCGCTTCTTCGGTCTGGGCACCACCTCCGCCAAGCGCGGCTACTTCTTCGCCGCCGCCGTGCGCAGCGGCGAAAAAATCATCGGCGTGCTGGTAATCAAGGTTGACCTCGACCACACCGAAAGCCTGTGGGGCAAAACCCCGGAACAGCTGCTGGTGACCGACCACAACGGTGTGGTCATCCTCACCTCGCGCCCGGAATGGCGCTTTCGCGCGACCCGCACCCTGAGTGATGCCGAACGTGCGGCGATCACCGCGATCCAGCCTTATCCGACCCGCGAGCCACGCCCCTTGAACCTGAGCCCGACCGCGTGGCTGCCGCAGACCCAGGACATCGCGGAAACCGGCTGGAGCGTCAGCATCCTCGCCCCGCGCACGTTGATCGACCGACCGGTGCGTACCGTGGTGGCGATCGGCGGCGCCACCTTGCTGGTGGTGATGCTTTTACTGGGTTTGATGATGCAGCGTCGTCGTCATTACCTGGAGCGGATCGCCTTCGAAGCCAAGGCTCGACGGGAGCTCGAAGGCCGGGTTGCCGAGCGCACCAGCGATCTCGAAGGCCTCAACCGGCGCTTGAAGCAGGAAGTGCTTGAGCGCGAACAGGCTCAGCAGGAACTGGTCCGCGCCCAGGACGATCTGGTGCAGGCCGGCAAACTGTCGGCGCTGGGGACGATGTCGGCGAGTATCAGCCACGAACTCAACCAACCGCTGGCGGCGATCCGCAGCTACGCCGAGAACGCCGAAGTACTGCTCGACCATGAGCGCACCGAAGACGCCCGAGGCAACCTCAAGCTGATCAGCGAGCTGACCGGGCGCATGGCGTCGATCATCGCTCACCTGCGCGCCTTCGCCCGCCGCGACCGCCACGCCCCGGAAAGCGTCGCCCTGCAACCGGCGCTGGATGACGCATTGGCGCTGTTGGCCAAGCGTCGCCGAAGCATGGACGTCGAACTGATCCGCGACCTGCCGGCCGCGACCCTGTGGGTCGAGGCCGGGGAAACCCGTCTGCGTCAGGTGCTGGGCAACCTGCTGGCCAACGCCCTCGACGCCCTGACCGAGAAAGGCCCACCGCGCAAATTGTGGCTGAGTGCCGAATCCACCGACGAAGGCGTCAATCTGTACATTCGCGACAACGGCCCGGGTTTCTGCATGGAAGCGCTGGGCCGAGCCAGCGAACCGTTTTACACGACCAAGACCCGTACTCAGGGCCTGGGTCTGGGGTTGGCCATTTGCGAAACCCTGATGCGCGCCTTCGGTGGTGAACTGTCGTTCGCCAACCATAAGCAAGGTGGCGCCTTGATCACCCTGCGGCTGCGCGCCGGCGCGCCCGGGGTCAGCCTGCAACCGTCCGAGGATCGAAGCGCATGACCATCGACAACCGCATTCAGGTGGTGCTGATCGACGACGATCCGCACCTGCGTCAGGCCCTCGGCCAGACCCTGGATCTGGCCGGCCTGAAAATTCTTCCGCTGTCCGAAGCCAAAGGCCTGGCCGCGCAACTGGAGCGCGACTGGCCAGGTGTCGTGGTCAGCGACATCCGCATGCCCGGCATGGATGGCCTGGAACTGCTGAGCGAACTGCACGCTCAGGATCCGGAGTTGCCGGTGCTGCTGATCACCGGCCACGGCGACGTGCCCCTGGCCGTGCAGGCGATGCGCGCTGGCGCCTACGACTTTCTGGAAAAGCCCTTCGCCAGCGACGCCCTGCTCGATAGCGTGCGTCGCGCCCTGGCCCTGCGCCGTCTGGTGCTGGACAACCGCAGCCTGCGCATGGCCCTGAGTGATCGCAACGAATTGAGCGCGCGGCTGGTCGGTCAGTCCGCGCCGATGTCGCGCCTGCGCGAGCAGATCGGCGCACTGGCGGCGACCAAGGCCGACGTGTTGATCCTCGGCGAAACCGGCGCCGGCAAGGAAGTCGTCGCCCGCGCCCTGCACGATCTGTCGAGCCGGCGCAACGGCCCGTTCGTGGCGATCAACGCCGGAGCGCTGGCCGAGTCGGTGGTCGAAAGCGAACTGTTCGGTCATGAACCCGGCGCCTTCACCGGCGCGCAAAAGCGTCGGATCGGCAAGTTTGAATTCGCCAATGGCGGCACGCTGTTCCTCGACGAAATCGAGAGCATGAGCATGGATGTGCAGGTCAAACTGCTGCGCATGTTGCAGGAGCGCGTGGTCGAGCGACTGGGCGGCAATCAGTTGATCCCGCTGGACATTCGCGTCATCGCCGCCACCAAGGAAGACCTGCGCCAGGCCGCCGATCAGGGGCGTTTCCGGGCGGACCTGTATTACCGACTCAACGTGGCGCCGCTGCGCATTCCGCCACTGCGCGAACGGGGCGAAGACGCGCTGATGCTGTTCCAGCATTACGCCGACGAAGCCAGTGCCCGCCATGGTCTGCCACCGCATGAACTGCAGCCGGCGCAACGGGCGTTGCTGTTGCGCCATTCATGGCCGGGCAACGTGCGGGAATTGCAGAACGCGGCAGAGCGTTTTGCCCTCGGCCTGGAACTGGCCCTGGACAACACGCAGCCCGATGGCAGCCCCGGCACCACCGTCGAAATCACGGCGGGAGGGCTCAGCGAGCAAGTGGAAAACTTCGAAAAATCCCTGATCGCCGCCGAACTGGCTCGCTCTCACAGTTCCGTGCGCAGTCTCGCCGAAGCCCTGGGCATTCCGCGCAAGACCCTGCACGACAAACTGCGCAAGCACGGGCTGAATTTCGCTGGCAGCGGCGGCCATTCCGACGAATCCGAATGAGGCACGCTCAATTCACTTTTCTGCCGCAAGAGGTCCGGGCATGAAGCACGACAGTCGTTATCTGGAATCGGTCCTTCACCACGACATCCCGCTGACCCGGGACATGGGCCTGAAAGTCCTCGACTGGCAGGAACAGCAATTGCGCCTGTACCTGCCGCTGGACGCCAACGTCAATCACAAGAGCACCATGTTCGGCGGCAGCCTGTATTGCGGCGCCGTACTGGCCGGCTGGGGCTGGCTGCATTTGCGTTTGAAAGAGGAAGGCATCGAAGACGGGCACATCGTGATCCAGGAAGGACAGATCAGTTATCCACTGCCGGTGACCGGCGATGCCGTTGCAATTTGCTCGTCACCGAGCGCTGCGGTGTGGAAGAAGTTTCTGGCGATGTATCAGCGTTACGGACGGGCGCGACTGACGCTGCATACGCGGGTGGTCAATACGGGAAGCGATGAAGAGGCGGTGACGTTCAGCGGGCAGTACGTCCTGCACCGCTGAAGCCTGAGCGAGCTTACGAGCGGGCGAGCTCCAGCAGCTTCGTCCGCCACGCGGCTTTCGCCGGCAACGCCAGGAAGAAACCGTTCAACAACGATTCCCGTGGTGGATAACAGAACGCTTCGCCGCTCAGATCCAGCACCTCGCCGCCCGCCCCTTCCAGCACACCCTGCGCCGCTGCCGTGTCCCACTGCGAAGTCGGCGCCAGACGCGGGTAGCAATCGGCAGCACCTTCGGCCACCAGACAGAACTTCAGCGAACTGCCGATGTTGGCCAGTTGCAACTCGCCAAGGCTGGCGCTCAAGCCGGCCAGCAGACGTTCCTGTTCCGGGCTCGAATGACGACGGCTGGCAACCACGGTGAACGCCTCGCCAGGCCCCGGCACGTCACGAACCTGAATCGTCACCGGCGTACCGCCCGTGTCGCCGCGCCAGGCACCCAGACCCGCGCCGCCGACGTAGAAGCGCCCGTTGGTCGGCATCGACACCACACCGAACACCACGCGGCCGTTTTCGATCAGCGCGATATTGACGGTGAATTCTTCGCTGCCGCTGATGAACTCCTTGGTGCCGTCCAACGGGTCCACCAGCCACCAGCGCTGCCAGCCTGCGCGCACGCTTTGCGGGATGTTGGCGTCCTCTTCGGACAGCACCGGGATGCTCGGATCCAGCGCATTCAGGCCGGCCACGATTACGTGGTGAGCGGCCATGTCCGCCGCCGTCACCGGCGAATCATCGGACTTGGCGGTGACCGCCACGTCGGCACGCCAGAACGGCAGGATCGCCTCACCGGCCCGCAGGGCCAGCTCGACCACCGGCGCCATCAACGGATGGGGAAAATTCATCGATATCTCACTCATGACTGAAAAAAACCGCGCTGGGTCAGTAGATCGCGGGTCAGGTACAACGCCGCCAGGGCGCGACCCTCGCTGAAATTCGGATTCTGCGCCAGCGCCGACAGCTCCCGCAGGTTGACCTTGTCCACGCGCATCGGCTCAGGTTCGTCGCCTTCAAGGCGCTCTTCGTACAGGTCGGTGGCCAACACCACCTGAATCTTCTGGCTCATGTAACCGGGCGACAACGACAATTCGGTCAGATGCTCCAGCTGTCGCGCGCCATAACCGGCCTCTTCCTTGAGCTCGCGTTCGGCCGCAGCCAGCACATCTTCGCCGGGTTCGATCAGGCCTTTGGGCAGCGACAGTTCATATTCGTCGGTGCCGCCGCAGTATTCTTCGACCAGCACCGCGTGCTCGGCATCGAGCATCGCCACGATCATGACCGCGCCATAGCCGGCGCCCTTGCCAACCAGCCGCTCGTAGGTGCGTTCCACGCCGTTGGAGAAACGCAACTTCAGCTCTTCGACGCAGAACAGCCGGCTGGTGGCGACGATCTCGCGGGCAAGTACGGTGGGTTTCTGGCGCATGCAAAGCTCCTTGGCGTGAACGCGCTACTATAACGCGGCTTTTCCGATTGTTTGCGTCGGATATCTTTCTACCGTTCGAGACGTTGCCATGCCTTCATTACCGTGGTCCGACATCGATACCGTTCTGCTCGACATGGACGGCACGTTGCTCGACCTGCACTTCGACAACCACTTCTGGCTGGAACACCTGCCGCAGCGCTACGCCGAACTGCATGGCGTGAGCCGGGCCATGGCGGAAATGGAATTGCAGCCGCTGTTCGAGCGCCATGCCGGTCAATTGCAGTGGTATTGCCTGGACTTCTGGAGCGCGGAACTGAAGCTGTCGGTGCGTGAACTGAAACTGGAAACCGCCCACCTGATCGCCCTGCGCCCGGACGCCGACACTTTTCTGGAGGCGATCAAGCGAGCCGGCAAACGCGTGGTGATGATCACCAACGCGCACCGCGATTCACTGTCGCTGAAACTGGAACGAATCGAACTGGCACCGTACTTCGAGCGACTGATCAGCTCCCACGATTACGGCTTCCCCAAGGAGAACCCGCAATTCTGGGACGCCTTGCAGGCCGATATCGACTTCGATCCGGCACGCAGCCTGTTCATCGACGACACCTTGCCGATCCTGCGCAGTGCGCGGAATTTCGGCGTGGCGCATCTTCTGGCCGTGAAGGAGCCGGACAGCCGCAAAGGGCCGAAGGACACCGGGGAGTTTGCGGCGGTCGAGGATTATCGGGAATTGATTGCAGGCCTGTAGACCGCACCGTCCCCATCGCGAGCAGGCTCGCTCCCACAATAGAAATGCATTCCAATGTGGGAGCGAGCCTGCTCGCGATAGCGGTATCTGCGGTTATTCAGGAATACGCAGCGTCTGCCCCGGATAAATCTTGTCCGGATGTGACAGCAGCGGCTTGTTGGCCTCGAAAATTTTGTTGTACTGGTTGGCGTTGCCGTACACCGCCAGGGAAATCGCGCTGAGGGTGTCGCCCTTCTTCACGACCACAAAACGCGCCGCCGCCACGACCGGCCCGGTCACGGTGATCTGGTCATCGACACTGCCGACACCGGCAATGTTGCCCACTGCCAGAAGAATCTTCTCTTTCTCTTCCTGGCTCGACACTTCACCGGTGACCGTCACCTTGTCACCGTCCACGGTCGCCTGGACATTCGGGTTACCCAACCCGACCTTGCTGATGTGCTCCTTCAGTTGGTCGCTGGCATTGGCGTTGCCGGGGGTCAACAGGTCGAGCAACTTCTCACCGGCCTCTTTCACAAAGCTCAAAAGACTCATAGCGCACACTCCTTGATTTAAGTTCCAGACGCCCAAGCCTAGACCACGCCGGACAAACCCGGTTGCGGCCCGACCAATGACCCTGCCCCCGCGCAAGCGGTAGAATCGCCCACCCCTTGCCAGCGCCCCGGAGCGAAGATGGACATCAAGCAGCTGAAATTCCTCATCGCCCTCGACGAAACCCGCCATTTCGGCCAGGCCGCCGCCCGCTGCCACATCACCCAGCCGACCCTGTCGATGCGCCTGCGCAGCCTTGAGGAAGAACTCGACCTGCCACTGGTCAACCGTGGCCAGCGCTTCGAAGGTTTCACCGCGCCGGGCGAACGGGTGCTGGCCTGGGCGCGCACGGTGCTGGCGGCCTACGACGGTTTGCAGGCGGAAGCGGCGGCCTGTCGCGGCAATCTGATCGGCACCCTGCGGCTGGGCGTGGTGCCGTTGTCGAGTTTCGATGCGCTGCCTTTGATGCAACGCCTGCACGCGCAACACCCGAACCTGCGTTTCGAGCTGTCCTCGCTGAGCTCCGAACAGGTTCTGGAGCAACTGGCGAACAACCGCATCGATATTGGCGTGTCTTACCTGGACCGACTCGACGGCGAGCGTTTTGAATCCCTGGCCTTCAGTGAAACGCAGATGGGCCTGCTCTACGACCAGCGGTTCTTCAGCTTTGGCGAAGCGCCGCTGAGCTGGGAGTCACTGATCGAACTGCCCCTGGGCATGCTCACTAGCGGCATGCACTTTCGCCAGTCCATCGACCATAACTTCCACAGTCGCGGCCTGACCCCACAGCCATTGCTGCAAACCGATGCCGTTCACCAATTGTTGCAAGCTGTGCACGGCGGCCTGTGCTGCGCGGTGATGCCACTGGATGGCGGCCTGGAAAACCTCACGGATAACCTGCGCCTGCAACCCATCGAGAATGCGCAGACCCTCGCCCGACTGGGCTTGATCATGCGTCGCGGGGCGCCACGATCGGCGCTGGCGGAGGCGTGTTTCGCGCTTTATCAAAAATCACCAACGGACGCTTGATCGACGGCATCTATCGAAGGATCGACACTAGCGATTAGACGCGACAACTTGCCGCGCCTAGTCTTAACGTTGATCAATCCGTCGGTGATGCCATGAACGCCAAGCGCCCGGCCTGCGCGGCGCCTGCTCTCGAAACGCCCGCGCCTGCTGCCAGTCAGACCTACAGTTACAGCGATCTTCCCCTCGCGGAATTGGCCAGCACCGCGCTGGCCGAAGAAGTGGCGTTGGCGATTGCCTACAACGGCATCAGCCAGGCTGTAATGCTGGTTACGCCGACCGACCTTGAAGACTTCATCGTCGGCTTCAGCCTCGGCAGCGGCATCATCGAAGACGCTTCGGACATCTACGACCTGCAACTGACCGGCTCGGGCTCGGCGCAATACGCGCAAGTGACCATCGCCAACCGCGCTTTCTGGAACCTCAAGCAACAGCGTCGGCAACTGGCCGGCACCAGCGGTTGCGGGTTGTGCGGCGTGGAAGCGGTGGAGCAGGCGCTGCCTGATCTCAAGGTTTTGCCCGGCGCCCCTTTGCCGCCCATCGAATGGCTCGACGGTTTGCGCCAGCGCATCGGTGCATTCCAGCCGCTGGGTCAGCACTGCGGCGCGGTGCATGCGGCGGTGTTCATGAACGCCAGCGGTGAATTGCTGCTGGGTCGCGAAGACATCGGCCGGCACAACGCCCTCGACAAGCTGATCGGCGGCCTGATCCGGCAAAAGATATCCACAACCGGCGGCCTGGCGATTGTCACCAGCCGTTGCAGCCTCGAATTGATCCAGAAAGTTTTGCGGGCCGGAATTCAAACCCTGGTCAGCCTGTCCGCGCCCACCGGCCTCGCCGTGCAATGGGCCAGACGCCACAACCTCAATCTCATCCACCTGCCGCAAAAGAACGCGCCGCGGGTGTATAGCCCAGAAATGGAGAAACACCCGTGAGCCAACACCATCAAGCCGACCAGAAACCCGTCCCGCGATACAAGCCTTACAAGGGCGCAGCTGGCGGCTGGGGCGCACTGATCAGCGTGGCCCAGGCCTGGTTGACCAGCGACAACGCGCTGAAAAACCTGCGCATGATGCTCAAGACCAACCAGAACGGCGGCTTCGACTGCCCGGGTTGCGCCTGGGGCGATTCGCCGGAAAGCGGCATGGTCAAGTTCTGCGAGAACGGCGCCAAAGCGGTGAACTGGGAAGCGACCAAGCGTCGGGTGGACGGCAAATTCTTCGCCAAGCACAGCGTCACTGCATTGCTGGAACAGAGCGACTACTGGCTCGAGTATCAAGGTCGCCTGACCGAGCCGGTCGTGTATGACGCCGAAACCGATCGCTACAAGCCGATCAGCTGGGACGATGCCTACGCGCTGATCGGCAAACACCTGCAAGCGCTGTCGAGTCCGGATCAGGCCGAGTTCTACACCTCGGGCCGCGCCAGCAACGAAGCCGCGTACCTGTATCAATTGTTCGTGCGCGCCTTCGGCACCAACAACTTCCCCGACTGCTCGAACATGTGCCATGAGGCCAGCGGTGTTGCGCTTGCGCAAAGCGTTGGTGTCGGCAAAGGCACCGTGACTTTCGACGACTTCGAACACGCCGATGCGATTTTCGTCTGGGGCCAGAACCCCGGCACCAACCACCCGCGCATGCTCGAACCGCTGCGTGAAGCGGTGAAACGCGGCGCCCAGGTGGTGTGCATCAACCCGCTGAAAGAGCGTGGTCTGGAACGCTTCCAGCATCCGCAACACCCGATCGAAATGCTCACCAACGGCGACAAGCCGACCAACACCGCGTACTTCCGCCCGGCACTGGGCGGTGACATGGCGGTGCTGCGCGGCATGGCCAAGTTCCTGCTGCAATGGGAACGTGATGCACAGAAGGCCGGTGCGCCGGCGGTGTTCGATCACGACTTCCTCAATGAGCACAGCGTCAACGTGCTGGAATACCTCGGTGTCGTCGATGACACGCCGTGGGAGCAGATCGTCGCGCAGTCCGGCCTGACCCTGGTGGAAATCGAGCAAGCGGCGCGCATGTACGCCAAAGGCAAGAACGTGATCATGTGCTGGGCGATGGGCATCACCCAGCACCGCCACTCGGTGCCGACCATCCAGGAAATCGCCAACCTGATGCTGCTGCGCGGCAACATCGGCAAACCCGGCGCAGGTCTGTGCCCGGTGCGTGGCCACAGTAACGTGCAGGGCGACCGCACCATGGGCATCAACGAGCGTCCGCCGGTGGCGTTTCTCGATTCCCTGGAACGTCGCTTCCAATTCAAGGTACCGCGCCACAACGGGCACAACGTGGTCGAAGCGATTCATGCGATGGCCGAAGGCCGTGCCAAAGTGTTCATCGGGCTGGGCGGCAACTTCGCCCAGGCCACGCCGGACAGCCCGCGCACCTTTCAGGCCCTGAGCAACTGCGACCTGACCGTGCAGATCAGCACCAAGCTCAACCGCAGCCACCTGGCTCACGGCAAGGACGCGTTGATCCTGCCGTGCCTGGGCCGTACCGACATCGACATCCAGACCGAAGGCCCGCAGGCCGTCACCGTGGAAGACTCGTTCAGCATGGTGCACGCCTCCAACGGTCAGTTGCAGCCGCTGTCGAACCAGATGCGCTCGGAGCCGTCGATCATCGCCGGCATCGCCGCCGCCACCCTGGGCAGCAAACCGGTGGACTGGAACTGGCTGGTGGCCGACTACCGGCGCATCCGCGAACTGATCGCCGACACCATTCCGGGCTTCAAGGACTTCAACGAGAAGGTCAAGAACCCGGGCGGCTTCTACCTCGGCAACAGCGCTGGTGCACGCAAGTGGAACACCACGTCCGGTCGGGCCAACTTCAAGCCGAACATGCTGCCCAAGGATCTGATCCACGAGCGCACTCGCGCTACCGGCAAACTGCCGGACCTGATCCTGCAATCGATGCGTTCCCACGATCAGTACAACACCACGATTTATGGTCTCGACGACCGTTATCGCGGCGTGAAGGGACAACGTGACGTGCTGTTCGCCAACGAAGCCGACATCATTCGTCTGGGCTTCAAACCGGGGCAGAAGGCTGACATCGTGTCACTGTGGGACGATGGCCGCGAGCGTCGCGTGAAAGGCTTCACGCTGCTGGCGTTCGATATTCCGGCGGGGCAGGCGGCGGCTTATTACCCCGAAGTGAACCCGTTGGTGCCGCTGGAAAGCACCGGCGATGGCAGCCATACACCGACGTCGAAGTTCATCGCTATCCGGCTGGAAGCGGCGAGTGAAACGGGGCTGATCATGGCTAAATCGGCCTGACCCTGATCGCTCCCACGCTCTGCGTGGGAGCGCATCCAAGGACGCTCCGCGTCCTGTCATCAGACTCGAGGCAACTCGCAGACACTTTTCAAACACCCACAAAAAAGGCCGCCTTGTTATCAAAGCGGCCTGTCCGAAGTAGCTAAAGACCGGCGAAAAGCCGTTAAGTTCCGCCCAAAAATCAGTAACTTGCAGAATTGTATACAAGTCGTGTTATTCGTCGGATTTCGATTGTCACGCCCATTCCAGAGCCTCAGGATCGCGCCGTCATCCCTTTGAGGCTCCTCTATGAAGTTCTCCTCGATTCTCTTGTTGTCCCTTGGCCTGGTCAGTGGCTTCGCTTCTGCCGGAGGCACCACCGAAGCAGGTGTGGGCGGCGCATTGGGCGGGGTTCTTGGCTCGGTCGTCGGTCAATCGTTAGGCGGCAGTACAGGTTCAACCATTGGCGCAGCCCTGGGCGGCGCGGGTGGTAGTGCGGTGGGCGCCGACAAGCGCAGCCGTGGCGAAGCAGCCATCGGCGGTGCGCTGGGCGCAGCCGGCGGCAACGTGGTCGGCCGCAGCATGGGCGGCACCACCGGCAGCCTGATCGGCGCAGCAGCCGGCGGCGGCGCGGGTGGCGCGCTGGGCAACTACATGGGCAACAAGAGCGATGATGACGATCGTCGTTACGATCGTCGCCATGATGATCGTCGCTACTACCGTGACGACCACCGCGGTCGCGGTCATGCCTACGGTCATCGCAAGCATCACAAGTACTATCGCCACCGCTGAGGCGAAGGCTTGAAGAAAAATCGCAGCTCCCCCGGGCTGCGATTTTTTTTGCCCGTCACACCGCCAAACGTTCCATCGCTTCGCGCAACCGGACTGGAATCGCCACCGGCTGATTGGATGCACGGTCGACGAATACATGCACGAAGCGTCCCGCGGCACAGGCTTCCACTTCTCCTTCCTTGAACACCGCCAGTTCGTATTGCACCGAACTGTTGCCCAGCTTGCCGACCCGTAGACCGATCTCGATTCGATCCGGGAAGGCAATCGACGCGAAGTAGTCGCAAGACGAACTCACCACAAACCCCACCACCTCTCCGTCATGGATATCCAGCCCTCCGACCTGGATCAGATAGGTGTTCACCGCCGTGTCGAAGAAGCTGTAATAGGTGACGTTGTTGACGTGGCCATAGGCGTCGTTGTCATGCCAGCGCGTGGTAATCGGCTGGAAGTGCGGGTAATCGCTGCGTTGTGGCATCGGATTGGACATCAGTGTCGATTCCTGGAGTGATCTGCCCAGTCTAAAGGTAAAAACCCTTGCCTCGCGCCGCCAGCTCGCCAATCAATGGCGCCGGCCGCCAGTGATCGCCCTGCCGGGTCTCCAGCGCCAGCAATCGCTTGTGAATGTCGGCCAGCCCCTGATCATCTGCCCAGGCCATCGGCCCGCCCCGCTCCGCAGGGAAGCCGTAGCCATTCAGGTAGACCTGATCGATGTCATGCGCCGACTCGGCAATCCCTTCCTGCAGGATCTTCGCGCCCTCGTTGACCAACGCCAGCAGGCAACGCTCAAGGATCTCCTCCGAGCCGATATCCCGCCGATGAAACCCCAACCCTTCGCTGACGCTCACCACCAGCGCATCGACCTCGGGATCATGCTCGGCCTGACGGCTGCCCGGCTCGTAGTGGTAGTAACCATTACCGGACTTCTGACCGAAGCGACCCTGTTCGCACAAGCGGTTATCCACCTGAAGTTCCGGCGCGTCCTGCCCCTTGCCGGCCAGTTCGCGGGCACGCCACTCGAGATCGATGCCGACCACGTCGTACATGCGAAAGGGCCCCATGGCAAAACCGAAACTCTGCAACGCCGCATCGACCTGATGCGGATACGCCCCTTCGAGCAACATCTTGCGCGCTTCGAGCACATACGGATGGAGCATGCGATTGCCGATAAAACCGTGGCAGTTGCCCGACACCACACTGACTTTGCCCATGCGCTTGCCCAGCTCAAGCGCGGCTTCGAGTACCGCGGGCGAGGTCTGCGCGCCACGGACTATTTCCAGCAATTTCATGATGTGCGCCGGGCTGAAAAAATGCAGGCCCAGCACTTGAGTCGGACGCCGTGTCGCGGCGGCGATGGCGTCGATGTCCAGCGCCGAGGTATTGCTCGCCAGCAGCGCCTCGGGCTTCAGCACGCCATCGAGCTCGCGGAAGATCTTCTGCTTGAGTTCGAGGTTTTCGTACACCGCTTCGATCACCAGGTCGACGTTGCGGATCGCCACATAGTCTGCCGCCGCACTGATACGGGCGATCCGCGCATCGGCCTCGGCCTGGTCGATACGTCCCTGGCGCACGTTGTGCGCGTATGTATCGGCCACGGTGGCCAGCGCCTGCTCAAGCATCTGTGGATTGTTATCGACCCACTGCACTGACACGCCGGCGTTGGCCAGGCACATGACGATGCCGCGGCCCATGGTGCCGGCGCCGATCACGGCGGCCTGCTGAATAGCGAAGGATGTCTGGCTCATGTTGTTCTCTTGTTGGAGATCCGAAGACAGCCATCACCATAGTCAGCCACCGGGCATTTTTGAAGTTCATTGCCGTGATGATCGACATTCAGCAGATGGATTCGAGACTTCAAAGATGCGCCTGAGCCCAGGCCCGTACCTCGGCGTACGGATATTCCTCCAGCGCCGCAAACCCGGACATGGCCCGCGCCTTGAGTTTGATAAACAACGGCACACTGATTCCGCATAGAAACCGGGTCAATCGCTCCGCCGACGGAGCGTTACCAGCGTGCTGCTGATGCCTGTGGATAAAATCGCCACACAACGCCGCAAAGTTTTTATCCACAAGCGCCGGCAATTCCGGCGGTGTCGGCAGCCAGGCGACGTGCCCGTGACAGACAGAGCAATGCCCGCACTGCTGCGGCGCATTGTGATCGCCGAAATATTCGGCCAGCCGATATCCGAGGCATCGCTCGGTGGCGAACAGCTCGAGCATGGCATGAATCCGCGCCACTTCGGTTTGCTCATGACGGGTGAAATAGTCATGCAGTTCAGCGCTCAGGGCCTGGCTGTCGAAATCTCTGCGCAGGACGTTGTAGACCTCGGTCATTTGCTTGCTCTCAAGCTCGACCCAGCCCTTTTCCTGAAAGTAATCCAGCGCCTTCACCACCCGATTGCGCTCGGCGGAATACTGCTCGTACATCGCCTCGAAATTCACCGTGGCCCAAGTGCGCGCGCGGCTTGAGGTCTGGATGATCGCGGCAACGAAATCCCTTCGCTCGCCCTCAAAACGCTCAAGCAACGCCTCGGGTTCCAGCAAATATTTGAAGCGGTACTCGGCGTAGTACGCGTAGCGCGGGGCAATCAACCCTCGCAGCTCCAGCTGCACCAGCAACGTCTTCAAAGGCAACGAACGGATGTTGCTCTGGTCCGCCAGCGGCCCGAGCAGAAATTCCCATTGGCCTTCGGGCGCGGCGGCCTGTAATTCGTCGAGCACGTGACGAATGCCGTCCTGTTCCGGCGTGTCGCCAAACACGAAGTTTTCCAGCACGTTGAGGCTGTCGCGGTTGGCCAGTACCAGGCAGTCGGACGGCTGCCCGTCACGTCCGGCGCGGCCGATTTCCTGGCTGTAGTTTTCGATGGATTTGGGCAGGTCGAAATGCACCACGTTGCGGATGTCGCTCTTGTCGATGCCCATGCCGAAGGCGATGGTGGCGACGATGCAATTGGACTGCCCACCCATGAAGCGCTTCTGGATCGCGTCCCGTTGTTCATGGGGCAAACCGGCGTGATAAGCCTCGGCCTGAATGCCATTGCGCTCAAGATGTTCGGCAATCTGCTCGGCGGTTTTCTGCAACGTGACGTAGACGATGCTCGGCTGACCCGCGCGCTCGCTCATCCACTCCACCAGCCGGCGGCGCTTGTCCTGTCCACGCACCGGCTCGACAAGCAGATTGAGGTTGGGTCGGTAGAAGCCGGTGGTCACCACATCTTCTGCCGCGATGGCGAATTTCGCCTGCATGTCGGCGATGACTTTCGGCGTTGCCGTGGCAGTCAGCAGCAAGGTTTGCGGGATGTTGAACTGGCGCTGGTAGTCCGGCAGCTTGAGATAGTCGGGGCGGAAATTGTGGCCCCACTCGGAGATGCAGTGCGCCTCGTCCACCACCAGCAGTGAAATCGGCACCTGCTGCAAAAAGTTGCGAAAGCGCTCGTTCTTCAAACGCTCCACGGAAATCATCAGGATCTTCAGTTCGCCGGAACGGGCGCGAGCCATCACATCGTTGGCGTCTTCGCGGCTCTGCGCCGAATCGATGCTGCCTGCCGAAATCCCGTGCCGACGCAAGAACTCCAGCTGATCCTGCATCAGCGCCAGCAGCGGCGAGACCACCAGCGTCAGGTGTGGCAGCAACAGTGCCGGGACCTGGTAACAAAGGGATTTGCCGGAGCCGGTGGGAAATATCGCGGCGGCCGAGCGCCCGGCGAGAACGGCGCTGATTGCGGTTTCCTGGCCGGGTCGAAACTGTGGATAACCGAAAACCTGTTCCAGGGTGTTGTGCATTCGCTGTCACTCCGTTGACCGCTGTGATGCCAACAGCCTAGCGGGCGATCGCAGCGCGTCGAGAAAAGGTCGGGGGTCAAATCGATACGGGATGATACAGCGTGAAACGTCGAGCCACGGCCTGAAACAAACGAAACACTTTGTTCCTCGCCTGCATCGCTGTGGCGAGAGTAACGTCCGATATTCATCGCGCCAGGACGGCCGATACCTCTGGAGACTCGCCAAGGAATGAACATGTCGAACCGTTTGAAATTGCTCTTCGCCTTTCTTATCCAGAGCCTGTTGCTGGGCGGGTGCTTGCCCTTTCCCGGCGAGCTTCCGCCACTCGCCAGCGTGGTGACAGCGAGCCCCACGCCAACGGCTTAGCAGACCCTACGGCTGCAACACCGCCACTCGCAACTGCTCGTTCAACAGTTGCTCATGCACGCCCTGGCTTTTGCTGGCCCACAGTGCATGGGCCGGGCTGATATCACCGGTGAATGCCGCCGCCAACTGACGCAGGTCGGCAACACTGCGCACCCGTGGGCAGAACGCTTGCTCGTCGCAGTTCTGACTGGCGTTGCGATAGGTGGAGAGCAGACGATCCCACAAACCCTCACGCACCTGACGGATCGACTTGAGCTGCACATGCGGCACGCCCAGACGTTGTTTGAGTGCGGATTCATCCAGGCCTTCGCTGGCCAGCAGTGCCTTGCCGAACATCAGCACTTCGGCGCGGGAAGCCGTGTCGATGCTGGCCTGGGTCGTGAGTGCGTCCGGCCAGTCAGCGCGCTCCACTTGCGTGAGCACCAGTCCGTTGCCCGCCTCGGAGGCCAACGCCAAACGACAACCACTGGCCCAAAGCAAAATGATCGAGGCCATTCGTAGCCACTGCATACCTAATTCCCTTTAAGTCGATGTCTGACGTCTGGAAACGCCCTACGGATTCTGGCGCGCACCATACAGATGTTTAACGGGAATCGCCCGACAAACACGTGGGAAATTTCGCCCGTCAGGGTTTGGCTGTGAAAAAGCCGCAAAAACGCGTAGGGCAAATGCCCGAACCCCGGAAAAACCCCTACGAATTCTGTCCATTGTGGCTGTCTTGTTCCACTTGAAGGAGCCCTTCTATAGTGGCCGGCGCGACTGAATACACTGTGTCGGCCCGCCGAAGCGACTTCGAAAAGGACACGCCTCAATCATGAACATGTTCACACCGCTGAATAATCGTTTTCGCCCTCTCAGGACCTGCGACGGCGACAACCCGGTAATGGTCATCGACACCGCAGCATCACCGGGTGATTTACTCAATGCCGCCGACCTTCGGTTGCGCGCCGCCAGCGATCTTCTGGAAACTCTTTACTGCTTGTGTTTCAAACAGGCCGATGTGAAAGACATCCCCAACATCGTCAATGCGCTTTATTTGTTGACGCAGGACGGCTGTGACTTGTTGGAAGTTGCCCGACAAAGAATAAATAGTTAAAGCACGCCGAAAAACTTACAAAGTTCGCAACAACCCATTGCTTCCATTACCGCAAAGATCGGAACTAGCCTGCTGCTCTTACATCAACCAACAAGAGCAATAATATGACGACGTTAACTATTTTCTTTTGCGGTACAGGTTCGACAAAGTTTGATGACACCCACGAAAACTATTGGAATGGCGAACTGGTTTCCACCCTGGCCAACAATATCCTCGGTCACCAGTACGCCGAGTGGATCATCATCAACGGCCCCGGCACCAGCAACCTGCAAGCCGATGAACTGTTCACCCGATCCAAGGATTACGGCCTCAGCGGGACCCTGTTCGGCAAGGGCTGGGACGAAAATGTCCAGCACGCGGTAAATATCATCAAAGGCAAGTGCGACTGGCAGCGCGAGCAACTGACCGAAGTGGAATACAACCGCCTCAAAGCCGCCGGCATCCCGATTGAAGATGTTGAGGTCGAAGGCTCCTGGCTGTGGCGTAAATATAACTATGGTAATCGCCACATCACGCAACAACAGTTACAGGAACAAATCATCAAAATGCACCGCAAGGACGGCATCATTCCCACGAAGGTCAATCTGGTGGGCTGGAGCCGCGGCGGTATCAGTTGTCACATGCTGGCCAATTCCATGTTCAAGGACAGTGCACTGAAAAACATTCCAGTGAATATCTTCGCCATTGATCCGGTGCCAGGCATTGGCAACTTTCAGGAACAACGGGTAAAGCTCAACAGCAACGTAAAAGAGTATGTGGGTTTCTACGCGCGGGATGAACGCTCCAAGGGCTTCAGTTGCGTCATCCCGCAAACCGCGACCGGCACCAAGACCAGCATCTTCCCCATGCCCGGCCGTCACGCCACCCTGGTCGGCAACGCCTCCGCCGACGGCAACAGTGGTCCAAAAATGCTGGCCGAACCCGGCCTGATCGTGCGCCACTTTGCCGAGGTCTGCCTGAAACGCTGGGGCACCGTCCTCGACAAAAACCTCAACCTCACCGACGCCGACCTTCGCAACCACACCGCCGCCATCGTCAACGCGGCAGCGAAATACAAGGCCATGGAGAAGTGCTCCTACACCTGGTTCACCGAACTGGATCAAGGCGAGCGCTACGTTTCGCTTGGCAGCAAAGGCGTTCCGTTCTCGACGGTGAAAGGCACGATCTACAGCCCGGCGACCGGGCTGACGACGAGTGTGCTGGATGTTGAGGCGTATCGGGCGATACGTTGAGGCGGGACCGGTAACAGACGTCAAAACAATCACGGGAGAATTGAACGATGGATAGATCCACTGACGGAATTGAACCTCACCGCGACGAGGAGACCTACAAAGAGTGGGTTACTCGGCAAGTTCAGAAAAGCATCGATGATCCCCGGCCAAGCATCCCCGATGAAGAGTCGAGACGCTTGATGGCAGCGAAACGTGAACTGTTGAGAACACGCAAGAATCCGTAGGAACGACCCTATGGAATCTTCGTCCACGTCCTACATGGAGTGATGCCTTATCGGCTATCGCCGTTTGTTAGCTCAAATCTATAGTCGTGACTGTCGCTGCCAAATCAGCGACTGGGGTTTGGTCACCTGAAAATGAGAGAGAAACTTCGCATGCCCTTGTATGCTTGCCGCCTGATTCATGCGGCACGCTTTATGGCGGCTGTGTTTGGGACGCTTCGGCGTGCCTGGAGTTCTCTCTCTCTGGTTGACCAACCCGAACACAGTCCGCCTCCTATCGTTTGGTCATGATGTTGGCGGTTCTTCGGATACTTGAGAGAGTCTAACCAATGAAATCATGGAACCAGTTCCCCAACGATCGCTACCGCCCACTTGATACCAACCTCACCGACACCAAGCCATTGGTCATCGACACCGAGGCCAACCCGCAAGACATCCTCGAATGCGCCGTCCAGCGCCTGCGCGCTTCAAGCGACCTGCTGCAAACTCTCTACTGCCTCTGCTTCAAACATGCCGACGTTGAAGACATTCCTCACATCACCCACGCCCTTTACCTGCTGACCAAAGACGGGTTTGACCTGTTGCAGGTCGCCCAGCAACGAATGCTCAACTGGAAAGCTCCAGTCTGAGGTTGAGTGATCAGATCGTTCCCATGTTCGACATGAGAACGATCACTTACCAGTCATCTACTCAAATCCCTTCAGCATTGCTGGAAGGTAAGCCAATGGCGTACATTTACGATGATTTTTGTTGAGACTCGGATCTTTACCCGTCGAGTAAAAGAGCTGCTGGACGATGACACGTATGCCGCTTTTCAGAAGCAACTGGTTGTAAGTCCTTCGATTGGCGATGTAATTGAAGGCACAGGCGGGATCCGCAAAACCCGAATCGCAGCGAAAGGACACGGCAAGCGAGGCGGAGCACGGGTGATCTACTACCACTTCGTTTCGGCGTCACAAATCGGGTTATTGATGATCTACCCTAAAAATGAACAACACGATCTGTCCAGCGATGAGCGTAAAGCACTCAAGGTCTTGATCGAAAAATGGAGATGACCATGAGCAAATTTTTTGATGAGCTGATGGAAAGTGTGCAAGAGATGGACGAGATCGTACGAGGCGAGCGCACACCCTCTCGCGAATTCCACGTTGATGCATTGCAGGTCAAAGAAATTCGTAAAGCTACCGGTTTGACCCAGGCCAAATTTGCGGCACTGATCGACGTCCAGCTCGGCACTCTACGAAATTGGGAACAGGGTCGTCGTGAGCCAACAGGGCCAGCCAAAGCCTTGTTGAAAGCCATTCATAACGACCCGGTTCACGTACTGAATGCGCTGGCCTGCTAAGCAAGGATGCATTGTTGCTTTCGTCTGGCATCGTCAGCCAGAGCCCCCCCTCCTCAACCCTTCCTAATAATCCCGCAGTTCGCCAGATCATATAGTTTTCTCACAAAGATCCCGGCTACCTTGAACGCAAAATTAAACTCATCAGTTCGATAGCCTGCTGGCTAGTCTGGATTGTCGAGGATGGCACGCTCACCGAACTGGGTGGGGAGGAGGAAGCAACAACTGGATATGAATTCTGTTGCGTAGCTTTGGTGCTAGCAAATGACTTAACCAACGCCCTCAGCTTACTCACGTCCGTTTCAACGTTTACAGAACCTCAGCGTGAAAATCGATTTGCTACGAAAAAAATCTGTGAATGGCTGCTGGCGTAACCACGTACTTTTGTAAGTAACAATCGATACCTGCCTCAGGTGAAGGCGCGCAGTATTCCAAAATGCAAATTTTTTCCCGCACCTTCCGCCCATGTCCAACCAACAGCATGTCTCCCAGACCTCGCCTGAATAAGCTGATATGCATCCATAGCAAAATGGCATGCATGAGATGCCATAACGAGCTAGCAATATGACACCATTCCGGATTAACCTCTCCATAGTACATAGCTGAAGCGAGTGAAAAAGCTATAGGTACAAAGAAGAGAATGGATTCTGCAATGAAAAAAATCTACGGAAACCCAGAGCAAAATTTCAAAATACGCTTTAGTGCTATAAAGTCTTCCTCACTTTTTAGAAAGTTGAGACCATTCTTTAATTACTTCCCCCGCAAAACCATTCAAAAAAGCATTGAAAGAAATCTCTATATACGCACACGACCTACAATTAGCTTTTCTGCTGAGGCACGCGCATGAACAACCAACTAATAATTAAATTCGATGGCGCATTAGCAAAAGGGAATAAAATATCAATTCGCACACTATCCCATACACTCCCACACTTGCAGCGCGCAATCGATAAGATAGTAATGTATGAGACTAGAGCCACCGTTGGGAAGGGGGCCACACTCCATCAAGTTCACTACCCAATTGCAGATCTGTATTTAGAGGAGATCATTGAAGGTTCTATAATATTACCTCTAGTAGGTAATCTACTTGCGGGCGCGACTTCACGGTTTAACAATTTTCTGGCTGAGCCCTATAGAGAGGCAGAAAATACAATCAATAGCAAAGTGTCGACTTTCGATACTAGAGTCGAAACCGTTCGCTTACAACTGACGAATAATTTATTAACTCCAATTAGCCACGAATCTTTAATTGATAAAGAAAATGTGGCACAAACCGAGTATGCACAAGCAGCATTTTTAAATGACATAAATAATATGCTCGCACCTTTGAGATCAAGATCATGCATAGACGATGAAATAACCATCCATAATGCTGATCCAGCCAACAAAGCTACATATATTTTTAATCAACAAAAAAGCAAAGCGTTCGCAAACGTAGTCAGAGCGCAACGGCTTGCGCACCCTGTGCTCTATAGTGGAAGACTCGAAGGGCTAGTGAATCGAGGTGGCACCAGCTTTCCATACGTAGGAAAGTTTATATGCTCCGCAACAGAAAAGGAGATGAAGCTACTTGTAGCAAGCGAAGCCGATGCATTGGTATTGAATAAATTCAACATTGGCAAATCTGAAATAGACATAATCGCATGTCCACTATCTGTATATGGGACATTCGACCCACTATCAGGCGACATCGTCTTTATAGCATTCCAAAAATGATATTTGACAGCTTAATCGAGGAAAGCCTAAAGTCAGTTCATGGGCTCCTCACCCGTCAACGACTAGCAATATTCACAATTGCTATTTTCCTTATCGCCCCTAAAAACATAGAACTAGTAGAAACCATACAGAACAATCCATCAATATCAGAATTAACGAATCAATTCACATCAACAATAACTACACTTCCCGCTATAACCACAATACTTCTAGCGTTAGTAATATTTTATTTATCAGCAATCTTACATCAGAAAATATCAAACACCTCTCAAAGATCCACCATCAAAAAACTTAACAAAATAGTTGGCACCCTAAAAGAACTAGAGCTTCAAAAAAACGACTTCTTCATCACACGAGAGTTCGAAATAAAAATTTTATGGAAATCAGAAAAAGAAGAAGCAGAGAAAGAAATCAGAAGAACCTCCGCTTTTAGTGAACTTTTCATCTCAGCAAGTGTTACCATTTCTTTCCTGTCGACCTTAGAGATCCAATCGATATTAATTGCAGCATTAATAGCAGTTTGTAGCATTCTCTATTCGATCGAAACAAGCAGAAAATCACTAGTCTTATATCTCACGCAAATTGCGACATACAAAATTGCTATCACACGACTAAACGCGATAAAAAAGTGTGAATGAAAAAGCCGCCCCAAGAGGCGGCTTTTCATTCGCTACAAACCCAGTCTTACAACTTAGGCCCGGCAGCCTTGATCGCGTCGCTCACTTCGAACTTCTTGAAGTTCTCGATGAACAGACCGGCCAATGCTTTGGCAGCTTCGTCGTATGCAGACTTGTCAGCCCAGGTGTTGCGTGGGTTGAGCAGGTTGGTTTCGACGCCCGGTACGGCCAGTGGCACGTCCAGGTTGATGGTGTCCAGATGCTCGGTGGCTGCACCGATCAGCGCGCCGCTCTGGATCGCTGCGATCACCGCACGGGTGGTCGGGATGTTGAAGCGTTTGCCGACGCCGTAGCCGCCGCCGGTCCAGCCGGTGTTGACCAGGTAGACCTTGGAGCCGAAGCCGCGGATGCGTTTGATCAGCAGTTCAGCGTATTCGCCGGCAGGACGCGGGAAGAACGGTGCGCCGAAGCAGGTGGAGAAAGTCGACTTGATGCCGCTGCCCGAACCCATTTCAGTCGAGCCCACCAGAGCGGTGTAGCCGGACAGGAAGTGGTAGGCCGCTTGCTCTTCGTTGAGGATCGACACTGGCGGCAGGACGCCGGTCAGGTCGCAGGTCAGGAAAATCACAGCGTTTGGCTCGCCGCCCAGGTTCTTCTCGGAACGCTTGGCAACGTGCTCCAGCGGGTAGGCCGCGCGGCTGTTCTGGGTCAGGCTGACATCGGCGTAGTCGGCGTGCTTGGCGTCGTCGATCACGACGTTTTCCAGTACTGCGCCGTGCTTGATGGCTTTCCAGATGACCGGCTCGTTCTTCTCGGACAAGTCGATGCACTTGGCGTAGCAGCCGCCTTCGATGTTGAAGACAACGCCTTCGCCCCAGCCGTGTTCGTCGTCACCGATCAGGTAACGGCTTTCGTCGGCGGACAGGGTGGTCTTGCCGGTGCCCGACAGACCGAAGAACAGGGTCACGTCGCCTTCTTCGCCGATGTTGGCAGCGCAGTGCATTGGCAGCACGTCAGCGGCCGGCAGCAGGAAGTTCTGCACGGAGAACATGGCTTTCTTCATTTCACCGGCGTAACGCATGCCGGCGATCAGTACTTTCTTCTGGGCGAAGTTGATGATCACGCAACCGTCGGAGTTGGTGCCGTCACGCTCAGGCACGCACTCGAAGTTGGCAACGTTCAGCACTTGCCACTCTTCGCGACCGGCCGGGTTGTACTGAGCCGGGTTGATGAACAGGCAACGACCGAACAGGTTCTGCCAGGCAGTCTGGGTGGTCATCTTCACGGCCAGGTAGTGATCTTCGGCCGCGCCTACATGCACGTGGGAAACGAAATGCTCTTGCGCGTTGTTGAATGCTTCAACACGAGCCCACAGCGCGTCGAACTTGTCGGCCGGGAACTTGCGGTTGATCGGGCCCCAGGCAATGGCAGCCTGGGTGGAAGGCTCTTCAACGATGAAACGGTCGACTGGCGAACGGCCGGTGCGGTGACCGGTGCGAACGACCAGAGCGCCGGTATCGGCAAGCTCGCCTTCACCGCGGTTCAGGGCTTCTTTTACCAGATCATCAACACTCAGATCGGTGTACACGGCGTTATTGGCTTGCGTCATGAGGTTCCCCGTCGGCCAGTGGCCGAGTGTGCTCCAAACGTTTTGTAGTAGAAAGTCGTGCACTACTACCGCGAAAAAAGTGGGCCGGATTATGCCAGAAAAGCCCAAAAAGAGTAGGGTCCTCCCGTCGTAACGGCGATATTCCGTCGTTGAGCAGTGAATTTACCTGCGCTGAACCGTTTTAGTGCCGGGTATCTGACGGCGTCTCGACGCCCGCGCCAGCGAACAATTGAGCGATATCTGCCGCATCGAACAGGTAGCGCTGGTTGCAGAACTGGCAATCGATCTCGACTTTTCCACCTTGCTCGGCGACGAGCGCCTGCGCATCTTCCAGCCCCAGGCTGACCAGTGCATTGCCCGAACGCTCGCGGGAGCAGCTGCAGTGGAAGCGCAGTTTCTGCACATCGAACAAACGAACCTGCTCTTCATGGTAGAGGCGATGCAGAACCGTTTCGTTGTCCAGGCTCAACAGTTCATCAGCGGTCAGGGTGTTGCCCAGCGCGGTGATGTGCTGCCAGCTGGCGGCGCGTTCTTCTTCATCTTTCAGGCGATCGGCCGGCAACTGCTGCAGCAGCAGACCACGGGCACGACGGCCATCGGCGCACAGTTTGAAGCGGGTGCCGACCTGTTGGGACATGACGAAATAGTTGGTGAAGCAGTCGGACAGGGTTTCGCCGTCGAGGTCGACGATGCCCTGATAGCGCTGGCCGGCGATCGGGTCGACGGTCAAGGCCAGCACACCGTTTGGCATCAGGTCGCCGAGGGTTGCGTCGGCCGGAATCTGATCGGCGTGATAGCGCGCCAGGCCACGGATTTCGCGCTCGCTGGAGCACTCGATCATCAGCAACGGGATCGGGCCTTCGGAACGGGCCTGAAGAATCAGCAGGCCATCGAATTTCAGGGTGCCCACGAGCAATGACGCGGCAGCCATCAGTTCGCCCAGCAATTGCGCAACCGGTCCCGGGTACGGGTGCTTGGCGAGCACTTCGGCATAGCTGCGCTCCAGCGACACCAGTTCGCCGCGAGTGTCGCTGTCATCGAAGATGAAGCGTTGGGTGTAATCGGTATCGAGGAAATCGGTCATAGGTCTGGGTATCTGAATGTGATGACAAAATGGTTACAAAGGATGAAAATTCCGCGCTTCTGGCATCCTTTTTGATGCCGATGTTCAGCCACGGGAGGCATTTTATGAACAATCCGGGTTTGTTCCAATCAAGGTGGAACCTCGGCCGGCTGGTTCTGTGCAACATCGTGCCATTGGCACTACTGGCTTTCTGGTTATGGCCTACGGGTCAGATGCTGTGTGTGATTTTCGACGAGTGGCTGTTCCGCTCACTCAACGCACCGCTGGCCAGCAACCCCATATGGCTCCACATCTGGGCAATTGCAAGTCTGCGACCGTTCGACATCGTCGTCGGCCTGATTCTGCTGATGCTGCTGATCAAGGGCGACTGGGTGTTCAGGGCGATTGACGTGCGTCGCGCCTTTTTCGGATTTTTCTCGATCCTGCTGCTGATGGTGGTGATCCGCACGCTGTTTTCCAAGTTCGCCGATCACATGGGCTGGCAACACAACAGCCCGTCGATGATGCTCGAAGGTGCGGTGCATATCAGCGATTACTTCCCGCATCTGGAGAAGACCTGGGAACTGAAGGACCGCTCGAGCCAGAGCTTTCCCGGTGACCACGCTTCGGTGCTGCTGATCTGGGCGCTGTTCATGGGTGTGTTCAGCCGCACGGTCGGCCAGTTCGCAGTGATCTGGGGCCTGGCGCTGCTGTTCATGTTGCCGCGTCTGGTCGCCGGGGCGCATTGGGGTCAGGACGATTACATCGGCGGCATGCTGCTGGCGGTGTGGGCACTGGGCTGGGGTTACTACACGCCGTTTGCTTATCACGCGGCGAACTTCTGGCTGAAGGTCACGGCGCCGGTTTTCCGGCTGCTGGGCAAGCTGCCGGTGGTTTCGCGGATGAGTGTGGTGTCCGCGCAGTAATCAACGGTTACTGAAAAAAACGCAGCTGCCGGCGGGTCTTGAACCCAGGCCGGCAGGCTGCGTTTTTTTATTCGCCGCTACTGTTCCCACGAAATTTAAACAGATCCCGACGCTGCTTCTTGCTCGGTTTACCGTCAGTGGTCACGCCCAGAGCGCCTGCCTTGCGCATCGCCGCAGCCGCTTCACGTTTGGCAATACTCGCCTCGGTCTCGGCATACAGTGTCTGCGCCTCAGGTGCGCCGCGACGCACGATGGACAGGGCCTGAACCACAACAGTCTTCTCGTCGAAGCCAGTGCGAATTTCGAACTCATCGCCAATGCGTGGTTCTTTGCCAGGCTTGCAGCGCTCTCCCCGACAATGCACTTTGCCGCTCTCGATGGCAGCCTTGGCCAAGGCGCGAGTCTTGAAAAAACGCGCAGCCCACAGCCACTTGTCGAGACGGACCTTGTCGTCCTCTTCCTGTTTTTGCGCCATATGAATTCCTCGTTCAGCCAGTAGTCGGAACTGTACTACCGATTCTGTCGGGCGCAAGAATCCGGCCCTCCAGATAAACTGTGATCTTCGCCGCTTCAACGGCATGGAGTGATCGAGTGACCAAATTTCCGTCTTCATTGACCTCGCCCAAATCCGGGTGCGCGGGCTGCCAGCAAAGCGAGCCGCTGGGCTTCGATTTTTCCTTCGCCTATCAGCCCATCGTGGATCTGCGTGACGAGTCGGTGTACGCCTATGAGGCACTGGTTCGTGGTGCGGCCGGTGAAGGCGCTTTAACCGTGCTGGATCAGGTTACGGAAGACAACCGCTACCGTTTCGACCAGCTCTG
This sequence comes from Pseudomonas fluorescens, assembly GCF_030344995.1. GTDB lineage: Bacteria > Pseudomonadota > Gammaproteobacteria > Pseudomonadales > Pseudomonadaceae > Aquipseudomonas > Aquipseudomonas fluorescens_BF. The sequence continues at coordinate 538,991 of NZ_CP128260.1, read as the reverse complement.
CCGGACTCGCGCCATCGAAGGCGCAGCCGAACTTAATATGCAGACACACTTGTCGATCAACTTCATGCCCAACGCCGTCTATCGTCCAGAGTTATGCATTCGCAGCACCCTGGAGGCTGCCAGAAAACACAATTTCCCGATCGACCGGCTGATTTTCGAAACACTGGAAAGCGAGCACGTAGATAACTATCGCCATTTGACCAATATTCTGCGTGAATACCGCGAATTCGGCTTCAAGACGGCCATCGACGATTTCGGTGCCGGTTATTCGGGGCTCAATCTGCTGGCCGATTTCCAACCGGACCTGATCAAACTCGACATGGCGCTGATTCGCGATATCGACCGTGACCGTGTTCGTCAGGCTATCGTTCGGGGGATTGTCACAATCTGTGCGGAGTTGGACGTTACAGTCATCGCCGAAGGCATTGAGAGTGCGGGTGAACGGGATTTCCTGGCGGACTGCGGAATATTTCTGATGCAGGGTTTCTGGTTCGCCAGGCCCGCATTCAAAGCGTTAGCCCAGGTGTCCCCTGAAGCGTGGACGCGTTAATCGTTGGTTTTTTCCTTTGAAGACATTTGACCATTTGACCGTTATCGGTCTGCGCGAGTGGGTGGCACTTCCGGATCTGGGAGTCGCCGGCCTTCGGGCAAAAATCGACACCGGCGCCAGCACCTCCAGCCTGCATGCCACCGACATCGAGCCGTTCGAACGCGACGGTGAGAAGTGGGTGCGCTTCACCGCGCACCTGGGCACCGTCGTGCAGTTGCGCCATCGGCGATGCGAAGCACCGCTGGTCGCCCGCAAGACCATCAAGAGTTCCAATGGCCAGGCCCAGGTGCGCTACGTGATCAGCACCACCCTGGCCCTGGGTGACCGGGTCTGGCCGATCGAGTTCACCCTCGCTTGCCGCAAGTCCATGCGCTATCGCCTGTTGCTCGGTTCCAAAGCCCTGATCGACGGCCAGCTGGTGGTCAATCCGGGCATCAAATATGTACAAGACAAGCCGGTGTTCCCGGTATCTACCTCCTCCACAGGTGTTGCATGAAGATCGCTGTGCTGTCGCGGAACCCGCGTCTGTATTCCACCCGCCGTCTGGTCGAAGCCGGAACCGAACGCGGGCATGAAATGGTGGTGATCGACACCTTGCGCGCCTATATGAACATTGCCAGCCACAAGCCGCAGATCCACTACCGCGGCAAGCCGCTGGAGGGTTTCGATGCAGTGATCCCGCGGATCGGCGCGTCGGTGACGTTTTATGGCTGCGCAGTGTTGCGCCAGTTTGAAATGATGGGGGTGTTTCCGCTCAACGAATCGGTGGCCATCGCCCGCTCGCGGGACAAGCTGCGTTCGCTGCAATTGCTGTCGCGCCGGGGCATCGGCCTGCCGGTGACCGGGTTCGCCCACTCGCCGGATGACATTCCCGACCTGATCGACATGGTCAACGGCGCGCCGCTGGTGATCAAGGTGCTGGAAGGCACCCAGGGCATCGGCGTGGTGTTGTGTGAAACCGCGACGGCGGCAGAGTCGGTGATCGAGGCGTTCATGGGCCTGAAGCAGAACATCATGGTGCAGGAATACATCAAGGAGGCCGGCGGCGCCGACATCCGCTGCTTCGTGGTCGGCGACAAGGTGATCGCGGCGATGAAGCGTCAGGCCAAGCCCGGCGAGTTCCGCTCCAACCTGCACCGGGGCGGCAGCGCCAGCCTGATCAAGATCACCCCGGAAGAGCGCATGACCGCGCTACGTGCAGCCAAGGTCATGGGGCTGGCGGTGGCGGGTGTGGATATCCTGCGCTCCAACCACGGGCCGCTGGTGATGGAAGTGAACTCGTCACCGGGTCTGGAAGGGATCGAAACCACCACGGGCAAGAACGTGGCGGGGATCATCATCGAGCATCTCGAGAAGAATGGCGGGCCGAACATGACCCGCACAAAAGGCAAGGGATAAAAAACAGCGGCGAGCTATAAGCTGCAAGTGGCGAGTAAAAGCCGCTTTTGCTTGTAGCTCGAAGCTTGCCGCTTGAGGCTGCCGTTAAACGGCATCTCTTGGCAGCATCAATCCCAGCGGCAACCGGACCCGCGCTTCCAGCCCGCCACCGGAGCGGTTGCGCAGTTCGACATTGCCACCGTGCATCGAAGCAATCCGCTTCACAATCGCCAATCCCAGCCCGGTGCCCTTGCCGCCCCGTGCACGATCGCCACGGGTGAACGGGTTGAAGATCGCCTCAAGCTCGGAAGGATCGATCCCCGCCCCACGGTCCATCACGCTCAGCACCACATACGGCGCACTGGTGTCTCCGGAGACATAGGCCGCGACGTCCACGCTGCCGCCGGCATGATTCAAGGCGTTGCCGATCAGGTTGTTCAGCAAGCGCTTCATCGACACCCGGCGCAGCGGGAACGGCTGGATCGGTTCCAGACGCAGGCGCACTTTCTCTTCACTCTGGTTGTACGGCGCCGCCACTTCACGCACCAGATCGCTGAGATCCACTTCCTCCACCGACTCGTCCCGACCATCGCGAATGAACGCGAGGAACTGGTCGAGGATCGCGTCCATGTCTTCGATGTCGCGCACCATGTCGTCGGTCAGGTCGGTGCGATCGCCCATCAACTCCAGCGACAAGCGCAAACGAGTCAGCGGTGTGCGCAAGTCATGGGATACCCCCGCCAGCATCAGCTCACGCTCGCGACCGGCCTGCTCGACGTCTTCAGCCATCTGGTTGAAGGCACGATAAACCTCGGCCATCTCGCTGGGGGTGTCGCTGATCGGCAGGCGCACGCTGCGGCCCTGACCGAGTTGCCGGGCGGCATAAACCAGACGTTTCAACGGTTGGTTGAGCTGACTGACGAAAATCCAGGCGGACGCCGTGGACAGCAGACCGATCGCCAGGAACCAACCGAGCACGTTCCAGATTTTCTGGCCACGCAATGGGTGCGGGTACAACGGCACTTTAAGCCAGCCATCACCGAGGCTCGGCGCGCGAACCCACAAGGCCGGCGGCGAGTGCATGCGCAAGCGCACTTCGGTGTCGGCGCCCAGCTCCGCCTGCATCTGCCGCTGGTAGATTTCGCTGTACGGCCAGTGCTGTTCGCCTTCCGGCACACCGGCGCCCACCACCCGGATCAGCGTGGCGGCATCGGCGATTTTCGCGCGGTTCTCTTCGTCGGCGGCCCAGTAGGCACGCAGCGTCAGGGCGACGCCATGGCTGTATTGGCGGTCCACCAGCACGTCCTCGTTCATCAACAGATAAACCAGGGTCAATGCCTTGGAAAACAATACGACGATGAGCACCAGCCACAGGGTGCGGGAGAAGAAACTTTGGGGGAACCAGACGGGGGTTTTCATGGATAACCGCTACACACTTGCAGGAGCGAGCAATGCTCGCATATTGCGGATTGCGAGTCTGCGCGGACGGCGTTTCCGACCGTTTCGCGCAGACCCGCTCCTACAAATCACCCATCACTTGGTGGAGTTGCCATCCGGCACGAACACATAGCCGACACCCCAGACGGTCTGGATGTAGCGCGGTTTGGACGGATCGGGTTCGATCATCCGGCGCAGACGGGAAATCTGCACGTCGATGGAACGCTCCAGGGCATCCCACTCGCGGCCACGGGCCAGGTTCATCAGCTTGTCGCGGGTCAGCGGCTGACGGGCGTTCATCACCAGGGCCTTGAGTACCGCAAACTCACCGGTGGTGAGCATGTGCACTTCGTCGCCGCGCTTGAGTTCGCGGGTGGCCAGGGACAGCACGTAGTCGCCGAACGTGACGTTTTCTTCTTCACTGCCCGGCGCGCCCGGCACCGGCGCGGCCTGACGGCGAAGCACGGCTTTGACGCGGGCCATCAGCTCGTCCGGGTTGAACGGCTTGGCCAGGTAATCGTCGGCGCCCAGTTCCAGGCCCTTGATACGACTCAGCTCGTCGCCCTTGGCGGTGAGCATGATGATCGGAATCTGATTGTTCGCACCACGCAGGCGGCGGCAAGCGGTCAGACCGTCTTCGCCCGGCAGCATCAGGTCGAGGACGACCAGGTTGAACACTTCACGCGACAGCAGACGATCCATCTGCTCGGTATTCGGTACGGCGCGGGCACGGTAGCCCTTGCTGACGAAAAAGCGTTCCAGCAGGCTGCTCAGCCCCGGATCGTCGTCAACGATGAGAATTTTTTCGCCTTCAGCAGTTTGTGCAGTGCTGCTCATTGGATGCTCCTTTTAGCTCGGCGCGCATTATGGCGTAGCTGCCGTTATACGCACCGTGTGCATTGTTAGCAGATTTTTCCTTCACTGCCAGAAAACCGGGGCTTGTGCCTACAGACTGCGTCGCCCCCGAATGACAGAACGCTGGTTATAATGCGCGGCCTTTTGTGTCAGGCAACGTCTGAATCGTTACCGCAGGTAGCCGTCCTTTATTTTCATGGGCGCCGCAGTAATTGTTCGATTTCACGGGTCAATGGGATGCCTTTTGACCCAGGCAGCGGCCAGCATCAAGCCGCCCCACCAGACTCCGGGCCTTTATTTACGCGCCTGCGAGCCTGCTTTCACAATTTGTCAGGTGGTTTTATGGACAGCATCAACAGCCGCATCGCCGAGGAACTCGGCGTACGCCCACAACAGGTCGAAGCGGCCGTCGCGCTACTCGATGAAGGCTCTACCGTTCCCTTCATCGCCCGTTACCGGAAAGAAGTGACCGGCAGCCTCGATGACACCCAACTGCGTCATCTGGAAGAGCGTCTGCGCTACCTGCGAGAACTCGACGAACGGCGCATCAGCATTCTTTCCAGCATTCAGGAGCAGGGCAAACTCACCCCTGAGCTGGAACGCGAAATCAAACTCGCCGACACCAAGACCCGCCTCGAAGACTTGTACCTGCCGTACAAGCAGAAGCGCCGCACCAAGGGCCAGATCGCCCTGGAAGCCGGCCTCGGCGAACTGGCCGACGGTCTGTTCAACGACCCGAGCCTGGCCCCGGAAGCCGAAGCCGCGCGCTTCGTCGACGCCGAGAAAGGCGTGGCCGACGCCAAGGCAGCGCTGGAAGGCGCCAAGTACATCCTCATGGAGCGCTTCGCCGAAGACGCCAACCTGCTGGAAAAACTGCGCACCTACCTCAAGCAGGAAGCCACCCTCAGTGCCCGCGTGATCGCCGGCAAGGAAGAGGAAGGTGCCAAGTTCCGCGATTACTTCGAACACGACGAACCGCTGAAAAGCATGCCGTCGCACCGCGCGCTGGCGATTTTCCGTGGCCGCAACGAAGGCATTCTCAGCTCCGCACTGAAAGTCGGCGAAGAACTGCCGGGCACGTTGCACCCGTGCGAAGGCATGATCGGCCAGCACGTCGGCATCCAGAACCAGAACCGTCCGGCCGACAAATGGCTGGGTGAAGTGGTGCGCTGGACCTGGAAGGTCAAGCTCTACACCCACCTGGAAACCGACCTGCTGGGCGAGCTGCGCGACGGCGCCGAAACCGAAGCGATCAACGTGTTCGCCCACAACCTGCACGACCTGCTGCTGGCCGCCCCGGCCGGCCCGCGCGCCACCCTGGGCCTCGACCCGGGCCTGCGTACCGGGTGCAAGGTCGCGGTGGTCGACTCCACCGGCAAGCTGCTGGACCACGCCACGGTTTACCCGCACGTACCGCACAACAAATGGGATCAGACCATCGCCATCCTGGCCGCCCTGTGCGCCAAGCACTCGGTCGACCTGATCGCCATCGGCAACGGCACCGCCAGCCGTGAAACCGACAAGCTGGCCATCGAGCTGATCAAAAAATACCCAGCGATGAAAATGACCAAGGTCATGGTGTCCGAGGCCGGCGCATCGGTGTATTCGGCATCGGAACTGGCGGCCAAGGAATTCCCGGATCTCGACGTGTCGATCCGTGGCGCGGTCTCGATTGCCCGTCGCCTGCAGGATCCGCTGGCAGAACTGGTGAAGATTGATCCGAAATCCATCGGTGTCGGCCAGTACCAGCACGACGTGTCGCAACTGAAACTTGCGCGCGGCCTGGACGCCGTGGTCGAAGACTGCGTGAACGCCGTGGGCGTGGACGTGAACACCGCGTCCGTGGCGCTGTTGGCGCGGATCTCCGGCCTCAACGCGACCCTGGCGCAGAACATCGTGACTCACCGTGACGAGCACGGCGCATTCAAAACCCGCGCTGCGCTGAAGAAAGTCGCGCGTCTGGGCGAGAAAACCTTCGAACAGGCCGCCGGCTTCCTGCGTGTGATGAACGGCGACAACCCGCTGGACTCCTCGGCAGTCCACCCGGAAGCCTATCCGCTGGTGCAACGCATCGCCGCTGAAACCGACCGCGACATTCGCTCGCTGATCGGCGACGCCTCGTTCCTAAAGCGTCTGGACCCGAAGAAATTCACCGACGAGACCTTCGGTCTGCCAACCGTCACCGACATCCTGCAGGAACTGGAAAAGCCGGGCCGCGACCCGCGTCCGGAGTTCAAGACCGCCGAGTTCCAGGAGGGCGTCGAAGACCTGAAGGACCTGCAACTGGGGATGATCCTCGAAGGCGTGGTGACCAACGTGACCGCGTTCGGTGCGTTCGTCGACATCGGCGTGCATCAGGACGGTCTGGTGCACATTTCGGCGCTGTCGGAGAAATTCATCAAGGATCCGCGCGAAGCGGTGAAGGCCGGTGACGTGGTGAAAGTGAAGGTCATGGAAGTCGACATCCCGCGCAAACGCGTCGGCCTGTCGATGCGCATGAGCGACACCCCGGGCGAGAAGATCGACGGCGCCCGTGGCTCGCGTCCGGGCTCGGCGCCACGCCAGTCGCAGGGTTCGGCACCACGCAAGGAAAGCACCCCGGCCGCCCCGGCGAACAACGCCATGGCGTCGCTGTTCGCCAACGCCAAGCAGTTGAAGAAACGCTGATGGACATTCCGGCCGGGCTCGTCGAGAGCGCGTTTTTCAAGCTGTTGGGCTGCCGCCTGCACAGCCTGGAAACCGGGGTGGCGCAAGTCGCCCTGGCGCTGGAACCCGAACTGCGCAACCGCGGCGGCAAGCTGCACGGCGGCGCGCTTTTCAGTCTGGTGGATATCGCCATGGGGCTGGCCTGTTCCAGCACCCACGGCTTCGACCAGCAGAGCGCGACCATCGAGTGCAAGATCAACTACATCCGCGCCGTTTCCGAAGGCGAGGTGATCTGCACGGCGCGGGTGATCCACCCGGGCCGGCGCACGCTGGTGGTCGAAGCCGACGTGCTGCAGGGCGACAAACTGGTCGCAAAAGCGCAAGGCACGTTCGCTGTCCTGTAGATGTTGTTCATCATTTTGAGTTAATTTCGGCGCTGTGATCGCAGCGTCGGAGTTTCCTGTGGGAGCGGGCTTGCCCGCGAATGGGGCGTATCAGCCAGTATCAACTTGTCTGACACACCGCTTTCGCGGGCAAGCCCGCTCCCACAGGGACCTCATTTTCTTCGCGTGTATCTGCCAGATTCAAGGAGTGAAGTTGGCGTTTCAACGGGGGCTTCAAAGCCCGAAAAACCAGGCGAAAACGCCAGTTTCAACTTCACCCTTGTAGACCGTCCTGCCCACCCCCATATTGGGGCGACTGACGCGTGAAGGAATCCAAATTGAGCGAACTTCTCAACCGCCGCCTGGCTCTGCTCGGCGAGCGCGCTAACCTCTCTCTGCTTGAGCAGTGTCTTCACGGTATCGAACGCGAATGCCTGCGCGTGACCGGCGAAGGCCGCCTGGCCCAAACGCCGCACCCTGAAGCCCTGGGTTCCGCGCTGACCAACGAACAGATCACGACCGACTATTCCGAGTCGCTGCTGGAGTTCATCACGCCCGCCCTGCCAGACCCTGCCGACACGCTGGCGAGCCTGGACAAGATTCATCGCTTTGCCTACAGCAAGCTCGGCAACGAGTACCTGTGGAGTCCATCGATGCCGTGCCCGTTGCCGGCCGAGGAAGACATCCCGATCGCCTATTACGGCACCTCCAACATCGGTCAGCTCAAGTACGTCTACCGCAAGGGCCTGGCCCTGCGTTACGGCAAGACCATGCAGTGCATCGCCGGGATTCACTACAACTTCTCGCTGCCGGAAAAGCTCTGGCCATTGTTGAAAGAAGCCGAAGGCTTCGTCGGCACCGACCGGGATTTCCAGTCGTCGTCCTATATCGCGCTGATCCGTAATTTCCGCCGCTACAGCTGGCTGCTGATGTACCTGTTCGGTGCCTCGCCGGCGCTGGACGCCGGTTTCCTGCGCGGTCGTGCGCATCAGTTGGAACAACTGGATCCGGACACCCTGTACCTGCCCTACGCCACCAGCCTGCGCATGAGCGACCTCGGTTACCAGAGCAACGCCCAGGCCGGCCTGACGCCGTGCTACAACGACCTGGCGAGCTACACCGACAGTCTGCGCAAGGCGGTGGCCACACCATACGCGCCGTACGTCGAAGTCGGCACGCACCAGGATGGCGAGTGGGTGCAGCTGAACACCAACATCCTGCAGATCGAAAACGAGTACTACTCGAATATCCGCCCGAAACGCGTGACCTACACCGGCGAGCGTCCGATTCAGGCCCTGATGGCCCGCGGCATTCAGTACGTCGAAGTGCGCTGCCTGGACATCAACCCGTTCCTGCCGATGGGCATCGACCTCACCGAGTCGCGCTTCCTCGACGCGTTCCTGCTGTACTGCGCGCTGAACGAAAGCCCGCTGCTGACCAACAACTCCTGCGGCAACGCCACCTCCAACTTCCTCAGCGTGGTCAAGGAAGGTCGCCGTCCGGGCCTGCAATTGCAGCGCGACGGGCAACCAGTCGAGCTGAAGGAATGGGCCGCCGAACTGCTGGAAAAAATCGCTCCGCTGGCGGCGCTGCTGGATCAAAGCCATGGCGGCGATGCCCACAGCAAGGCACTCGATGCGCAGCTGGCCAAGGTCAAGGATTCGTCCCTGACGCCTTCGGCCCAGGTGCTGGCAGCGATGGCCACGCACAAGGAAAGTTTCGCGCAATTCTCCTTGCGCCAGAGTCAGGCTCACGCCGAGTTCTTCCGCAGCGAACCGTTGGCGGCTGAGGAACAAGCGAAGTTTGAAGAACTGGCGCGGTCGTCGCTGGCGCAGCAGGCTGAGCTTGAGCAGAACGAGGTTGGCGATTTCGACGTGTTTGTCGGGTCGTATCAGGCGAGTATTCTGGCGATCAGCAACTGATCGTTCGGCTTTGGATGGCAGCCCCCTCACCCTAGCCCTCTCCCGGAGGGAGAGGGGACTGACCGAGTTGTTGATGCGAAGTACATCGACCTGAAATACCAAGCCGAACTTAGGATCTGAAAAGCCCCCAATCGGCTCCCTTTCCCCTCGCCCCCTTGGGGGAGAGGGCTGGGGTGAGGGGGTAAGGATCTCCAGTTCGAACCGATAATCCGAAAAGCCCCACTCTCCCACGCTTAGATTTTTCCGCTCATAAGCTCATTCTAAAAAGTTATTTATTTTTAGATTCTTAGATCATTTAGTCTCCTTTCACGCCGACGCTCGGTCGCCTGATATGGAGCTCTTCAATGAAACTGAATTTCCCGCTTCGCCTGCTGGCCGTGGCCTCTCTGGCTGCCGCGAGTTTTCTGGCTCAGGCCGCCGACCTCACCGTCGCCTACCAGACCACCGTAGACCCAGCGAAAGTCGCCCAGGCCGACGGCGCCTACGAGAAAGCCACCAAGGCCGACATCAACTGGCGCAAATTCGATAACGGTGCCGACATCATTGCCGCCATCGCGTCCGGCGACGTGCAGATCGGCTACCTCGGTTCCAGCCCGCTGACCGCTGCGATCACCCGCAAAGTCCCGGTTGAAACCTTCCTCATCGCCACCCAGATCGGCGCCGCCGAAGCACTGGTTGCCCGCGACGGCTCCAGCATCAAGACCCCGCAGGATCTGGTCGGCAAGAAAATCGCCGTGCCGTTCGTGTCCACCGGTCACTACAGCCTGCTGGCCGCGCTGAAGCACTGGAACATCGATCCTTCGAAAGTCACCGTCCTCAACCTCGCCCCGCCAGCGATCATTGCCGCGTGGAAACGCGGTGACATCGACGCCACCTACGTTTGGGATCCGGCGCTGGGCGTGGCCAAGGAAAACGGCAAAGTGCTGATCACTTCCGGCGAGCTGGCCAAGTTCGGCGCGCCGACCTTCGACGCCTGGATCGTGCGCAAGGACTTCGCCGAGAAGCACCCGGAAATCGTCACCGCCTTCGCCAAGGTCACCCTCGACGCCTACGCCGACTACCGCAAGGATCCGAAAGCCTGGCTGGCCGATCAGAGCAACGTCGACAAGCTTGTAAAACTGTCCGGCGCCAAGGCCAGCGACATTCCATTGCTGCTGCAGGGCAACGTCTACCCGCTGGCGGCGGATCAGGTCAGCGACCTCGGCGCACCGACCACCAAAGCCATCACCGACACCGCCGCGTTCCTCAAGGAGCAAGGCAAGGTCGAAGCGGTACTGCCGGACTACGCGCCGTACGTCAGCGCCAAGTACATCACCAACTGATCGGGGTTAATTGCGATGGCCTTGCTACAGCTGGAGCGCATCAGCGCACAGTATCCCGGCAGCCCGGAACCGGTACTGTCCGACATTTCCCTGACCCTCGGCCCTCAGCAATTGCTGGTGGCCCTCGGCCCGTCCGGCAGTGGCAAGACTTCGCTGTTGAACCTGATTGCAGGTTTCGTCGAACCGAGTGCCGGCCGTATCACCCTCGACAACGTGCCGGTCAAAGGGCCGAGCGCCGAGCGCGGCGTGGTGTTCCAGGACGACGCCCTGCTGCCCTGGCAGGACGTGCTGGCTAACGTCGCTTTCGGTCTGGAACTGGCTGGTGTGGCCAAGGACAAACGCGAACAGCGTGCGCGGGAAATGCTCGCGCTGGTCGACCTTTCCGGTTTTGAACATCGTCGGATCTGGCAACTATCCGGTGGCCAGAAGCAACGTGTTGGCCTCGCTCGCGCCCTCGCGGCCGACCCGCGTGTGTTGCTGATGGACGAGCCCTTCGGCGCCCTCGATGCCTTCACCCGCGAACAGATGCAGGAGCTGTTGCTGCAAGTCTGGCAACGCACCGCCAAACCGGTGTTCCTGATTACCCACGACATTGAAGAAGCGGTGTTCCTCGCCACCGACCTGATTCTGCTGGCACCGAATCCGGGGCAGATCGTCGAGCGTCTGCATCTCGACTTCGGCCAGCGTTACGCCGCCGGCGAATCGGCGCGGGCGATCAAGTCCGATCCGCGCTTCATCGAAACCCGCGAGCACGTGCTGGCCAAAGTGTTCTCGCAACGCAGCGCCGTTCAGCGGCAGGAGCGCGCATGAGCAGTTACGACGTTTCCGCCACCGCAGTGAAACCCGCCGCCACGTCGGTGGTAATTCCCGTGCGCCGCAGCCTCAGCATCCGCTGGATCAGCCTGCTGACCCTGTTCGCGTTGCTGGTGCTCTGGTGGGCCGTGACCGCCACCGGTGTGATCGAACCGCTGTTCCTGCCGCCACCGTCCGCCGTGCTGCAAAAAGGCTGGTTGCTGGCGACCACGGGCTACATGGATTCGACGTTGTGGCAGCACCTGGGCGCGAGCCTGAGCCGCATCGGTCTGGGCCTCGGTTTCGCGATTCTGACCGCGGTGCCGGTGGGCATTGCCATCGGCGCCAACCGCATCGCCCGTGGTGTGCTGGATCCGCTGATCGAGTTTTACCGCCCTATTCCGCCGCTCGCTTATCTGCCGCTGATCGTGATCTGGTGCGGCATCGGCGAGCTGTCGAAAGTGCTGCTGATCTACCTGGCGATTTTCGCTCCGATTGCCATCGCGACCGCCACCGGCGTGCGCACCGTCGACCCGGCCAAACTGCGCGCCGCACAGTCGCTGGGCGCCACTCGCGCACAACTGATCCGCCATGTGATTTTGCCAAGCGCCCTGCCGGACATTCTGACCGGTGTGCGCATTGGTCTGGGTGTCGGCTGGTCGACTCTGGTCGCCGCCGAATTGATCGCGGCCACCAGCGGCCTGGGCTTCATGGTGCAGTCGGCTGCGCAGTTCCTGGTCACCGATGTGGTGGTGCTGGGGATTCTGGTCATCGCCCTGATCGCCTTCGCCATGGAAATGGGCCTGCGCGCCCTGCAACGCAAACTGGTGCCGTGGCACGGCCAGGCCCACTGATTTTTCAGCACTGACTACCCCGACAGTTTCGGGGCCCCGGAATTGAAGAGACCACCATGAGCAGCCTGAACATCACTCCTTTAAGCTCGGCCCTCGGCGCACAGATCAGCGGCGTTGACATCAGCCAGCCGCTGAACCTGGAACAGCGCGACGCCATCGAGCAGGCACTGCTCAAATACCAGGTGCTGTTCTTCCGCAATCAACCGATCGAGCCTTCGCAGCAGGCGCGTTTTGCCGCCTATTTCGGCGACCTGCATATTCATCCGATCTACCCGAACGTGCCGGAACAACCGGAAGTGCTGATCCTCGACACCGCCGTCACCGACGTGCGCGACAACGCGATCTGGCACACCGACGTCACCTTCCTGCCGACCCCGGCGATGGGCGCGGTGCTCAGCGCCAAGCTGTTGCCGGAATTCGGTGGCGACACGTTGTGGGCCAGCGGGATTGCTGCGTACGAGGCGCTGTCGGCGCCGATGAAAGCAATGCTTGAAGGGCTGACCGCGACTCACGATTTCACCCGCTCGTTTCCGCTGGAGCGCTACGGCAATACGCCGGAAGCACTGGCGCAGTGGGAAGCGGCGCGGCGCAAGAATCCACCGCTGTCGCACCCGGTGATCCGCACGCATCCGGTGAGTGGGCGGCGTTCGCTGTTCGTCAGCGAAGGCTTCACATCGAAGATCAATGAGCTGTCGGAGACCGAGAGCGAAGCGGTGTTGAAGTTCTTGTTTGCGCATGCGACGCGGCCGGAATTCACCATTCGCTGGCGCTGGCAGAAGGATGACATTGCGTTCTGGGACAACCGCGTGACGCAGCATTACGCGGTGGATGACTACCGTCCGGCGCGGCGGGTTATGCAGCGGGCTACGGTGTTGGGGGATGTGCCGTTTTTTCGCTGAGCCTTTAACGCCAGAGCAAAATCAAAAGCCCCTCCCTCACCCTAACCCTCTCCCGGAGGGAGAGGGGACTGTCCGAGGTGTTTTGTCGCTATACACCGACCTGAAATATCGAGTCGAACTCAGGCTTGAAAAGCATAGAGATTTGCTCCCTTTCCCCCTCGCCCCCTTGGGGGCGGTCCGACGTTTCGGGAGGGCTGGGGTGAGGGGGTGGATCTATCTGACCCACCCCAATTTCAATCACTCCGCCGTCGAAGGCTTCTCCCAAAGATTGATCCCGCCCTCTTGAGCAAACCGGTCAATCTCCGCCAGTTCCTCAGCACTAAAGCTCAAATTCTTCAACGCCCCAACGTTCTCGATAATCTGCTCCGGCCGGCTCGCGCCGATCAGCGCCGAAGTCACCCGAGGATCGCGCAGCGTCCACGCCAATGCCAGTTGCGCCAGGCTCTGCCCACGACGCTTGGCGATTTCATTCAACGCCCGCACATGAGCAATGTTCGCCTCGGACAAGTGCGAAGCCTGCAACGAACCACCGCCCGGACGATTGACCCGCGCATCCGCCGGCACGCCATTGAGGTATTTGTCGGTCAGCAGCCCCTGCGCCAGCGGGGTGAACGCAATCACGCCGGTGCCGAGTTCGTCGGTGGTGTCGAGCAGGTCCTTTTCCACCCAGCGGTTGAGCAGGTTGTAGGCCGGCTGGTGAATCAACAACGGCACTTTCCACTCTTTGAGCAACGCAGCGATTTCGCGGGTTTTCACGCCGGAGTACGACGAGATCCCGATGTACAACGCCTTGCCCTGCTGCACTGCGGTGGCGAGGGCGCTGGCGGTTTCTTCCAGCGGGGTGTCCGGGTCGAAGCGGTGTGAATAGAAGATATCCACATAGTCCAGGCCCAGGCGTTGCAGGCTCTGGTCGAGGCTGGCCAGCACGTATTTGCGCGAGCCCCCGCCCTGCCCGTAAGGACCGGGCCACATGTCCCAACCGGCCTTGCTGGAGATAATCAGTTCATCGCGATACTGCTTGAAGTCTTCGCGCAACAGACGGCCGAAATTGGTCTCGGCGCTGCCGTAGGGCGGGCCGTAGTTGTTGGCCAGGTCGAAGTGGTTGATCCCCAGATCGAACGCGGTGCGCAGCAAGGCGCGCTGGGTGTCGATCGGCGCGCTGTCGCCGAAGTTGTGCCACAGGCCCAGGGACAGCGCCGGCAATACCAGACCGCTGCGTCCGACGCGGCGGTAAGGGATGGAGTCATAGCGGTTTTCGGCAGCGGTGTAAGTCATCGAATCCTCTCTTGTCGGTCTTGAAATGGGTGTCGATTGCTACGCAAAGCGATTGCCGGGCCGGGCGAGGCCAAGGTTCTGGCGCAAGGTCCGGCCCTCGTATTCGGTTCTGAACAGCCCACGCCGTTGCAGTTCCGGGACCACGCCATTGGCGAAGTCTTCGAGCCCGCCGGGCAGGTGTGGCACCAGCACGTTGAAGCCGTCCGCCGCGCCTTGCTCGAACCATTCCTGCAAACGGTCGGCAATCTGCGCCGGTGTGCCGACGACGCTGTAATGCCCGCGACCACCGGCAATTCTGCGGCCCAGTTCGGCCAGGGTCAGATGCTCGCGGCCGGCCAGTTCGGTCAGCAGTTTCTGTCGGCTTTGCTGGCCGCTGTCAGTCAGCGGCAACTCCGGCAACGGCCCGTCCAGCGGATACTTCGACAGATCGAAGTTGCCCAGCATACGCCCAAGCAGCGCGACGCCAACCTCGGGTTCGACCAATTGCTGAAACGTTTCACATTTTTCCTGCGCTTCGGCTTCCGTCTGTCCGACCACGACAAACACGCCGGGCATGATTTTCAGCGAATCGGCGCTGCGCCCGTACTTCGGCAAGCGGCCTTTGAGGTCGGCGTAGAACGCCTGGGCGCTGGCCAGCGAGGTCTGCGCGGTGAACACCACTTCGGCAGTCTGCGCCGCCAGTTCACGTCCGGTTTCCGACGAGCCGGCCTGCACGATCACCGGCTGACCCTGTGGCGAACGCGCGACATTCAGCGGGCCTTTGACCCGGAAGTGCTCGCCGACGTGATTCAGCACGTGCAGTTTTTCCGGGTGGTAATACGCGCCGCTGGCCTTGTCGCGAATGAAGGCGTCGTCCTGCCAACTGTCCCAGAGCCCGGTCACCACTTGATGAAATTCCCGGGCACGGCTGTAGCGTTCGGCATGGCCAATGTGTTCGTCGCGACCGAAGTTCTGCGCTTCGGCGGCGTTGTCCGAAGTCACCAGATTCCACCCCGCTCGCCCGCCCGACAGGTGATCGAGCGAAGCGAATTTACGCGCCACGTGGTACGGCTCGTTGTAGCTGGTGGTGGCGGTAGCGATCAGGCCGATGTGCTCGGTCACTGCGCTCAACGCCGAGAGCAACGTCAACGGTTCGAAGTGATCCGAACGGGCCATGCGGCTGGCAATGTCCTGGGTTGGCGCGGCGACGCTGTCGGCGACGAACAAGGTGTCGAACTTCGCCGCCTCGGCAATCTGCGCCAGGCATTTGTAATGGGCGAAATCCAGCCCGGCGTTGGCCGGTACGTCCGGATGGCGCCACGCGGCAACGTGGTGCCCGGTGGCCATGAGGAACGCGCCGAGTTTCAGCTGTCTGCTCATTTCAGAAGTCCTTGCGCAGTTGCACGCCGAAGTAGCGCTCGTCGTCGCGGGGCACGGCGCGGTAGATGTAGTTGCCACCACTGGCGAGCAATGGCGAATACGACTTGTCGGTGAGGTTCTTGCCGAGCAACGCTACGCGCCAGCCATTGGTGTAATCGGCCAGGGCCACGCTGGCGTTCCAGAGGCCGTAGGCGCCTTGCTTGGTGTCGGCGTTCTGGCTGATGTCGTATTGCACTTCGCTCTGCCAGCTGTAATCGGTGCCGAGTTCGATATCCAGGCCGTTATCCAGCGGGATCGTGTAGTCGGCCCGCACGTAGCTTTTCCAGTCCGGGCTGAACGGCAGCGGCTTGCCGTTGACGTTGCACGACGCCGCCGCGCCCGCCGGGCAGGCGAACTCGTCGATGCGTGCGCGGGTGTAAGCCAGCGCACCGGAGAACTTCAGTTGCTGGGTCGCCTGCAGGGCGAAATCAAGCTCCACGCCCTCGGTGCTGACGCTGCCGGCATTGATCAGGCGCGTTACCACCTGCCCGGCGACGGTGTCGAAAAAGTTCGCCTGATAGTTGTCGTAGTCGCTGTGGAAAACCGCGAGGTTGGTGGTCAGGCGATTGTTCCAGGACGAGGCTTTGATCCCCGCTTCCCAGGTGTTGGAGGTTTCCGGTTTCAGGGCTTCGGTATCGCGTGGCTGCATGTTGAAGAACACGTTGTAGGCCGGGCCTTTGTAGCCGCGCGAGTAGGTCAGGTAGGTGGTGACGGTATCGCTCAGGTCGTACTGCAAACCGAGCCGGCCGGACCAGCCGTCCTCGTCCACCGAACCGGAACTGCGGGTCGCCGGTTGAATGCCGCTGACGGTGGTGGCGGAAGTGGAAACACGACGGTGATCGTATTCCAGATCGTCATGGGTGTAGCGCAGGCCGGCGATGCCACGCAAGTCCGAGGTGAAGTTCAACGTGCTTTCGCCGAACACTGCGTAGCTGTCGCTGGTGGTGCTGTAATCGGCGACGCCGCGATCAGTTCGGGTGGTGGTGGTCAGCGTGCGTTGATAGGTCTCTTCATCCTTGCCGTGCATGTAGAACAGGCCGCCGACGTATTCGAGGAACTCGCCTTTCGGCGACGCCAGACGCAGTTCCTGCGAGTACTGATTGAAGGCCAGATCGCCCTTGTCCGCCGTGCCGGGGAACGCCGTCGTTACTGTTCCGAGGCGGTCGCCATCCTGATACTGAGTGTTGTCCCAGCCGCGCCATGCGGTGATCGAGGTCAGGGTGTAATCGCCCAGTTGCCAGTCGAGCTGGCCGGACAGGCCCTTGTTGGTGTCCTCGACGTGGGTACGAGTGTCGGTGTTGATGTCGCGGTTGTGACTGGTGGCGCCGACCGGGCTCAACGCATTGGCGAACGCCGGGGTCAGAGCCTTGGTCACGACGCCGTTGGGGCCGTCATCGTGGGACTGCATGTAGTCGGCGATCAGGGTGAACGTGATGTCGTCGTTCGGAGTGAATTCCAGTTTGCCGCGCACGCCGCGATGGTTGTAGCCGTTGACCTCCTGACCGTTGTGCTGGTTGTCGACGTTGCCGTCGTAAGTGCCGAACAAGGTGCTGATCGAGCCCTTGAGCGTGTCCGGAATCAGACTGCCGCCGATGCCGAAACGGGTGCGGCTTTCGTTGCCGCTGTAGTACGACTGATCGATGTAGCCGTGGGTCTCGGCGGTCGGCGCCTTGCTGGTGATGTTCAGCACGCCGGCCGAGGCGTTCTTGCCGAACAGCGTGCCTTGCGGGCCGCGCAGGACTTCGACGCGTTCCAGGTCCAGCAGATCCAGAGTGGACTGGCCGGGACGGGCGTAGACCACGCCATCGATTACTGTGGCCACGGTCGGTTCGACGCCTGGCGAGGTAGAAATCGTGCCCACGCCACGTACGAACAACGAAGTGTCCTTGTTCGATGCGCCGGTGCGGAAATTCAGCGACGGCACTTGCTGGACAATGCTCGCCACGCTGTTGCGGTTGTCGCGTTCCAGTTGCTCGCCGTCGATCACCGACACCGCCACCGGAACCTTTTGCAGCGACTCTTCGCGGCGGGTGGCGGTGACCGTGACGGACTTGAGTGTCGGCTCCTGATCGTTGCTGTCGGCGGCGAATGCGACAGGCAGCGGCAGCGCGGCCAGCCCGGTGAGTAGCCAGCCCGCAGCGCGGATCGATTGCGCCAGTTTGTGTGTCGCCCCAGGAATGTTGTGCATGTTTGCCCGCTCGAAAAGTTGCCCTGAACCGCTGCCGTTCTGCGACGACAGCGCCTGTCTCGGTGTCTTGGGCATTCGCTCGAGCGAGTAGCAGACAACGCGCTTTGTTAGCGCTAACATCGCCAGTATTGGCAAGCCGGACATAGACCGTCCAATACTGAAAAATTACTTTTATATGCGTTTTGGTTTTTAAGAAGGATCGAGCCTTGAGCGAAGAAAAACCCCGCAAACGCCGTGGCGCCGGTCGCGTGACCCTCAATGCGGTGGCGCGCCAAGCCGGTGTTTCGGCGATCACCGTGTCGCGCTACTTCAACCAGCCGGAACAGGTCTCGCCCGAACGCCGCGAACGGATCGCGGCAGTGGTCGCTGAACTGGGTTACGTGCCGAATCTGGTGGCCGGCGGGCTCGCATCGGCACGGGGGAAAATCGTCGGCATGGTGATTCCGAACATCTCCGGGCCGATCTTCGCCAACACCATTCAGGGCTTCAGCGACACCCTCAGCCGTCACGGCTACCAGCTTCTTCTGGCCTCGAGTTACTTCAGCACCGAGCAGGAAGAAAACGCCGTGCGGGCCTTCCTCGGCTGGTCGCCGGCAGCGCTGGTGGTGACCAGTCATTTCCATAGCGCGGGCACGGAAAAGATGCTCGCCGAAGCGGATATCCCGGTGATCGAAACCTGGGATTACCAACCGGATCGCGAGCCGATGCAAATCGGTTTTTCGCACTTCGAAGTGGGTGTCAGCGCCGCTCGTTATCTGCACGGCAAAGGCTATCGGCGAATCGCCTTCGTCCAGAACAGCGCCCCCGGCGACTTCAGCGCACTGGAACGCCGCGACGGTTATGCGGCGACCGTGCGTGAGCTAGGACTTGAGCCCTGGGTATTTGAACCGGACGCCGATCGCGCCCCGTTCGAGGCCGGCAAACAAGCGATGGAAGCGCTGATGAATGCCTCACCCCGCCCGGACGCGATCATCTTCGCCAACGACAACCTCGCCGCCGGCGGCCTGCTCGCAGGACAACGCACCGGCCTCAAAATCCCCGACGACTGCGCCGTCCTTGGCTTCGGCGACTACCCGTTCGCCGAGATGCTGCTGCCAAGCCTGAGCACCATCAAACCGCCCGCGCTGGAGATCGGCGTACTGGCGGCGACGCGGGTGCTGGAAAGCCTGGGCGTGTTGCCGAACGATGAGGTGCAGCGACTTAATCTGCTGCAATGCCAAGTCATCGAGCGGGAAAGTACCTGACCCAAAACTCTGTAAATCGGCCTTATGCCGACAACTCGCGCAAGGCAGCAGCGGCCAGAAATCCGGAGCGGGTACTGTAGCGCTGGTCACGCCGAACCGTCTGATCGATACGCTCCAGTAACTGCTCCGGCAACGTAGCGTTGAAGCGCACCGACTTGCCGAAATAGGGGGTGATATCAAACTCGACCACACCCCAGATACCGCCGGCGTAATCCGGATTCTCGAGATGGGCATCAATGTCCTGGATCCGAGGTAACGGCGCGCCATCAGCGACCAATCCCTCATAGTGCAAGGCCAATGCCTCCAGAGTGTTGTCAAATGCTTCGGCTACCGTAGTGCCTGCGGAGAAGCACCCCGGTACATCCGGGATAATCACTCCGTAGTCTGAGTCGGCATCCTTGTGCAGAACGACCGGGAATTTCATGTAAGTAAGTCCTTCCTCTGACATGTCCATGAACGGACTTTCGTTTCCAATCACAGGCTTCATTTCAAACCCGCCTGTTTCAAGATGCTGTTGATCGTACCCTTGGGAAGATCCGAATCCGGATGCTTGATCGTTACCCTCCCTGGCTTGCCCGGATGCTTGTATTGGTGATGACTGCCTTTGACGGCGACCAGATACCAGCCACCCTCCTCGATCATCCTGATCATTTCCCGACTACGCATTTCCTTCGTCCTGTCCGACAGCAAGAGCTGCGTACTTTAGGAGCTGGAAGTCCTGCCCAATACACACCATACACACTTGGACAAATATTAGCCTACCAGGCAGACACGCGTTTAATAGCCAGATCGGCGGTGAGCGCGCCTAACACGCAGCTCACATAAACAGATGGATACGTGCCGAGATGTGTCGAACGACATGAGGCTGACAGCTGGCCTATGCTCAACATGAGCAAGCCAGGACGACTTCCATTAACAGGCAGATCCAGACCATGCACACCGCAATCATCATCTTCTTCGGCCTGATCCTGCTGGCGCTGATGTTCTACATCGGCGAGCGCATCGGCTTCAGTCGGCAGACGCTGGCCTATGGCTTCGCGGCATTGTGGCTGGCGTTGACGGTGATCAACGGCGCGGTCGGCGTGGTGCACGCCGGGCAGCCGCTGGGGTCGGAGATTGCGATCGGCAGCGCCGTGTATGGCGTGCCGCTGGCGGCGATGGTGTTGTTCATGGTGCTGAGCGCCGAGACCTGAAAGCGTCTCGGCGCCCTGCTCCGATCAACGCACCAGATGCAGGAACTGCATGTGCCGTTCGTACTGGTCGAGGATGTCGTTGATGATCTGCTCTTTCGTATAGCCGACCAGATCGTAGTCCTGACTGCCCTCGCTCAGATGCACTTCGGCGCGGTAGTAGCGGCGATTGTTGAGCTGCTTGGAGCCCATGCCGCCACGGGCGAACGACGGCGTGAAGTAACCGCGCATCTGCACCTGGTAAATGAACGGGTGCTGCTCGCCGTGACCGATTTCCAGACTGACGCTGTCGTGCGCCGGATCCGGTTGGGTGATCACGTTCAGGCCTTTCTCGGCGAACACGGCCGTCACTTCTTCGATGGCCGGTTTCACCGTCGTGTCCATGAAGCGGTACACCTCGTCGCGCGACGGGAAGTGCACGGCCTGACTCAGACGCTGGCGCCAGCCGCCCTTGCCACGCCGTGAGCCGGACACCGGCGCCAGCGAATGCAGTTGCGCGATCTGCTTTTGCGACTCCAGGTAGAACGCCTTGTGCAGGCCCCACATCATCAGCAGCAGAATCATCGAGAACGGCAACGAGGTCAGCACCACCGCCGACTTCAGCGCATCGATGCTGCCGGAGAACAGCAGCGCGCTGGTGATCAGTGCAGTCATCGCGCCCCAGAACACTCGCAGCCATTTCGGCCCGTCTTCATCCGGGTTGCCACCCTTGGCCGACAGCGTCGAGAGCACCACGGTGCCGGAGTCGGCGGAGGTGACGAAGAACACGAAGCTGATGAACACCGTCACCGCGATGACGGTCTTGCTCCACGGGTAGGTTTCCAGCAACAGGTAAAGGGTCATCGACGGGTTGTCGAGGGCCGACATGCCCAGTGCCGACATACCGTGATTGAGCACCTGGTCGATGGCGCTGTTGCCGAAAATCGACATCCACGCCAGGGTGAAACCCAGCGGAATCAGCAGCACGCCGAAGACGAATTCGCGAATGGTCCGGCCACGGGAAATCCGTGCGATGAACAGACCCACGAACGGCGACCATGCAATCCACCAAGCCCAGTAGAACACCGTCCAGCCGCCGAGCCAGTCGTTCGGTTTGTCGTAGGCGTAGAGGTCGAAACTCTTCATCGGCAACGCACCGAGGTAGTCGCCGAGGTTCTGGATCAGGGTGTTGAGCAAATGCTGGGTGGGGCCGGCGAACAACACGAACAGCAGCAGCGCACAGGCCAGCAGCATGTTGATGTCGGACATGACCCGCACGCCTTTATCCACACCGGAGACGGCAACGATGATCGCCGCACCCATCATCAGCGTGATCAGGCCGACCTGAATCCACTGGGTGTGGGCGATGCCGAACAGGTAGTCCAGGCCGGAGTTGAGATGGAGTACGCCGAAGCCCATGTCCGCACCGAGACCGAACACCGTGGCGATGATGCCGAAGCCGTCCACCGCGTAGCCGATGGGGCCGTTGATGCGTTTGCCGATCAGCGGATACAGCGCCGAACGCAGGGCCAGCGGCAGGTTGTGCCGGTAGGCGAAATACGCCAGCGCCATGCCGACAAAGGCGAACACGCCCCAGCCGTGCAGGCCCCAGTGCAGAAACAGAATCTGCATCGCCTGACGCGCCGCCTCCGCCGTGCCGGCCTCGCCTTGCGGCGGCTGGATCATGTGGGTCAGCGGTTCGGACACGCAGAAGAAAAACAGCGTGATGCTGATCCCGGCGGCGAACAGCATGCCGGCCCAGGACAGGTAACTGAATTCGGGCTCGTCGTGGTCGGCACCGAGTTTGATCTTGCCGTAGCCCGACAATGCGGTGACCACCACGAAGATCAGATACAGGGTCATCGCAAGCATGTAGTACCAGCCGACCGTGTTGGCCGCCCAGTTTTGCGCTTCGAGAAGCCAGGCGCCGGCCTTTTCGGGCATGGCGATGACTGTCAGGCCGAACAGCAGGATCACCGTCGCGGCGAACCAGAACACCGGCGGATTCATGCGTACCAGACCGCTGGCGGGGGTGGACGATGCACTCATGAACAGTGCACCTCAAGGGGTTGGAAAATGGCTGAAATGATCGGACTCAGCAAAGGCAAGCCTCCTGTTGTGAGCGGGCAGCGAACCGCCGGTTTAACTTGAATGAACGTTCAAGTTAAACATGGATAGTACGCTCAGGACTAATCGCAGGGCTCAGCGGTACCTTTCGTACGCTAGCTCAAGGTTGGGTATGACGGGGGTATGGGCGGATTCGTTCAGTGGAAAAATCAAAGTCAAAAGCGCCCTCACCCTAACCCTCTCCCGGAGGGAGAGGGGACTGGTTGGGGGATGCTTGAGAATTTCGCTGACCTGATCTTGCTGCACCGAATCCATAATCGACTGGTTTTTTCAGGTCGATGTATAGCGCAAGACACCTCGGTCGGCTCCCTCTCCCCCGGGGAGAGGGCTGGGGTGAGGGTGGCTTTTGATGTCTTACTTCTGCGTCCCGTCATCATGTTGCAGATTGGCCTGGGTCAGGTTGCACCCGGCCGGCACGCTGCGGGTCAGCCACACGTTGCCGCCGATGGTCGAGCCTTTGCCGATGGTGATCCGCCCAAGGATTGTCGCCCCGGCGTAAATCACCACGTCGTCCTCGACGATCGGATGGCGTGGATGACCTTTCTGCAACTGGCCGTCCTCGTCTGCCGGGAAGCGTTTGGCGCCGAGGGTCACCGCCTGATAAATCCTGACGCGCTCGCCGATGATCGCGGTCTCGCCGATTACCACGCCGGTCCCGTGGTCGATGAAGAAACTGCGGCCGATCTGCGCGCCCGGGTGAATATCGATGCCGGTCGCCGAGTGGGCGATTTCCGAGCTGATCCGCGCCAGCAGCGGCAGGCCTGCGCGATACAAATGGTGAGCCAGACGATGGTGAATCACCGCCAGAATCCCCGGATAGCACAGCAGAACTTCATCAACGCTGCGCGCCGCCGGATCGCCGTGATAGGCGGCCAGCACATCGGTGTCGAGCAGACTGCGCAGCCCCGGCAAGGCGAGGGCGAAATCCTGAATGATCCTGATCGCCTGCGCCTCGACTTCAGTGTCGGCCTGAGCGCTGTGGCGGGCGACGTAACGCAGTTCCAGTCGTGCCTGGGCCAACAGCGCATTCAAGGCGACATCAAGGGTGTGACCGACGTAGAAATCCTCGCTCTCCTCACGCAGATCCACCGGCCCCAGCCGCATCGGAAACAGTGCGCCGCACAGGGCTTCCAGGATCTGCGCCATCGCATCACGGGACGGCAACTCGCGTCCGCCCTGCTCGCCGGAAGCACGGCCATTTTGTGCCCGCCACTGATCCCGCGCGGTACGTAGCTGGCTGACGATGGTCTGCAATTGCCAATGGCTGGAACGCTCGCTCACGGTAAAGACTCCTCACGGGCGGCCGGACTGTCTGGCCGCGTCAACGGCGACTACTTTACGGCAACCCCACCGGCGCGAATTAAGAACCGATAGTGCTGGCTTAAGCACGTTTGGCTATAAGCGATTGGCGGTTGCCCCGGTAAATCGGCGTGCCTATAGTCCTGACATCTCCTTGCATCAGTACGGAACCATGTCCACACAACCGATCAAACAACAGCTGGACCGCTTTAACCGCCTCGACCTGCTCGGCCAACCGACCCCACTGGAAAAACTCGAGCGCCTGTCCACCTGGCTCGGCCGCGATGTCTACATCAAGCGCGATGACCTGACGCCGCTGGCCATGGGCGGCAACAAGCTGCGCAAGCTCGAATACCTCGCCGCCGATGCCCTCGCCCAAGGCGCGGACACCCTGATTACCGCCGGTGCACTGCAATCGAACCACGTTCGCCAGACCGCCGCGCTGGCCGCGAAACTGGGCCTGGGCTGCGTGGCCCTGCTGGAAAACCCGCTGGGCACCGACGACAGCAACTACACCGGCAACGGCAATCGCCTGCTGCTGGACCTGTTCGACACCAAGGTCGAGCTGGTCGACAACCTCGACAACGCCGACGAACAACTGGCCGCCCTCGCCGTGCGCCTGCGCAGCAACGGCAAGAAGCCGTATCTGGTGCCGATCGGTGGCTCCAACGCCCTCGGCGCGCTGGGTTACGTACGCGCCGGTCTGGAGCTGGCGGAACAGATCAAGGACACCGGGCTGCAATTCTCCGCCGTCGTTTTGGCCTCAGGCAGTGCCGGCACTCACAGCGGTCTGGCGCTGGCCTTGAGCGAAGCCCTGCCGCAACTGCCGGTGATCGGCGTGACGGTATCGCGCAGCGAAGAAGACCAGCGACCGAAAGTCCAGGGTCTGGCCGAACGCACTGCCGACCTTCTGGGTGTGGCGCTGCCGGACAGCTTCAAGGTCGAGTTGTGGGATGAATACTTCGGCCCGCGTTACGGCGAGCCGAACGCCGGGACGCTGTCGGCGGTGAAGCTGCTGGCGAGTCAGGACGCCGTGCTGCTCGATCCGGTCTACACCGGCAAGGCCATGGCCGGGCTGCTCGACGGCATCGGTCGCGGGCGTTTCGACGACGGCCCTATCATCTTCCTGCACACCGGCGGCGCCCCGGCGTTGTTCGCGTACAAGGACTTTCTCTAGGCCTGAACGCGTTCCCGCGCCCGACGTGAGAACGCTCAGCGTCAGCTCGGATACATATTCATTAAAAGAATAACAAATGGATAATTCATTATTTTCCATTCTAAAAGAACCGTCATATAGTCTCGCCGCAGGCGAATTTCGCGAGAGACGCATAAGCTGCTTTAAGGCAGGATAGCGCTGTCGTCCAATTCCCGGATTCGCCAACTTTCCTTAAGCGTCTTCCATAAGAAAACACAGGGGCTTGTCATGATTCTTTCCGCACTACGTCGAAATCTGCTGGTAGGTTCGCTGGGCCTGGCACTGAGCGCCGGTCTGATCAGCAACGCCGTTGCCGGTGAGCAACTGCAACAGATCAAGGACAAAGGCGTTATCAACGTCGGCCTGGAAGGCACTTACCCACCGTTCAGCTTCGTCGATGCCGACGGCAAGCTGTCGGGTTTCGAAGTCGAGCTGTCCGAAGCGCTGGCCAAGAAGCTGGGCGTGAAGGCCAAGATCCAGCCGACCAAGTGGGACGGCATCCTCGCGGCCCTGGAATCCAAGCGTCTGGACGTCGTGGTCAACCAGGTGACCATCTCCGAAGAGCGCAAGAAGAAGTATGACTTCTCCGAGCCGTACACCGTTTCCGGGATTCAGGCGCTGGTGCTGAAAGACAAGGCCGCCGCGCTGAACATCAAATCCGCCGCTGACCTGTCCGGCAAGAAAGTCGGCGTGGGTCTGGGCACCAACTACGAACAATGGGTCCGCGCCAACGTGCCGGGTGCCGACGTTCGCACCTACGACGATGATCCGACCAAGTTCGCCGACCTGAACAACGGCCGTACCGACGCCATCCTGATCGACCGTCTGGCGGCGCTGGAATACGCCAAGAAAGCGCCGAAAACCGTCGCTGCCGGTGAAGCCTTCTCCCGTCAGGAAGCCGGTGTAGCCCTGCGCAAAGGCGAGCCTGAACTGCTGGCCGCCGTGAACAAGGCCCTCGACGAACTGCGTGCCGACGGCACCCTTGAGAAGCTGTCCACGAAATACTTCAACGCTGACGTCACCAAATAATGGAAGAAGCTTTCCAACTCGCACTGGACTCCGCGCCCTTTCTGCTCAAGGGCGCGTACTACACGGTAATCCTCAGCCTCGGCGGCATGTTCTTCGGCCTGCTGCTGGGCTTTGGCCTGGCGTTGATGCGCCTGTCGCGTTTCAAGTCGGTCAGCTGGCTGGCCCGCATCTACGTGTCGTTCTTTCGCGGCACGCCGTTGCTGGTTCAACTGTTCGTGATCTATTACGGCTTGCCGCAATTGGGCATGGAACTCGACCCGCTGCCGGCGGCGCTGATCGGCTTCTCGCTGAACATGGCCGCCTACGCCTGCGAAATCCTGCGCGCCGCGATCGGTTCGATCGAACGCGGCCAGTGGGAAGCCGCTGCGAGCATCGGCATGACCCGCGCGCAGACCCTGCGCCGGGCCATCCTGCCGCAGGCGATGCGCACGGCCTTGCCGCCGCTGGGCAACAGTTTCATTTCGCTGGTCAAGGACACCGCGCTGGCCGCCACCATTCAGGTGCCGGAGCTGTTCCGTCAGGCGCAGCTGATTACCGCCCGGACTTTCGAAGTCTTCACCATGTATCTTGCCGCCGCGCTGATCTACTGGATTCTGGCCACGGTGCTGTCGCACTTCCAGAACAAGTTGGAAGAGCGGGTCAATCGGCACGACCAGGAGTCCTGACCCCATGATTGTCGTGGAAAAACTGACAAAGCAGTTCAAGGGTCAAGTCGTGCTCAACGGCATCGATCTTGAAGTGAAGGAAGGCGAGGTCGTGGCGATCATCGGCCCCAGCGGCTCGGGCAAGACTACGTTTCTGCGCTGCCTGAACTTCCTCGAGCAACCCACCAGCGGCCGGATCAAGGTCGGCGATATCGAGATCGATACCAGCCGCCCGCTGAACCAGCAGCAGAGCCTGGTGCGCAACCTGCGCCAGCACGTGGGCTTCGTGTTCCAGAACTTCAACCTGTTCCCCCACCGCACCGCGCTGGAAAACGTCATCGAAGGCCCGATCGTGGTCAAGAAGACGCCCCGCGATGCAGCCATTGCCCTGGGCAAGAAGCTGCTGGCCAAGGTTGGCCTGGCGGGCAAGGAAGACGCCTACCCACGGCGCCTGTCCGGTGGCCAACAACAGCGCGTGGCGATTGCCCGGGCGCTGGCGATGGAGCCGGAAGTGATCCTGTTCGACGAGCCGACCTCGGCCCTCGATCCGGAACTGGTGGGTGAAGTGCTGGCGACCATCCGCGGCCTTGCCGAGGAGAAACGCACCATGGTCATCGTCACCCACGAAATGGCGTTCGCCCGTGACGTGGCCAACCGCGTGGTGTTTTTCGATAAAGGCGTCATCGTCGAACAAGGTGAGGCGAAAGCGTTGTTCTCCAATCCGAAAGAAGAACGCACTCGACAGTTCCTCAGCAAGTTCAGAAACAACGGCTGATCCGTAAACTTTCCTGAATACAAACTTCCATGGAAGGAAGTTTCGCCCCTACCCTCTCGAATAAAAACTTAATCAAGTGACTGCATTACATATATATGTCCTGCAACAGTCTTGCTGCGATTAAAGTTCGCCCCCTCCAAATTTCCCGCTGTACAAACCGGCCGACGACAGAACAATAAAATCCGGCAAAACTGTGGCCCGATTCGCCATGCAGGATAGGTAGAGTGCTTTGTCGTCGTAGGAAGCTTCTGATAAATCCGTAATTCTTCAATTAACTAATCCTGTCCGTTGACACGCCATTCGGCGAACTTTTATCTAGTCGTTCATCGCACCCAACAACATTGCCAAGACCCAAAAACGGATGGCCGAACGAGCCTGTTTTTATTACCGGGCAATTCATGCCATCTGAACTTTCAGAAACGGATTTCGCTGCAAGGTTTCAAGGAGAGGACTTCATGACCCGCACTTCGCACATCCCCGAACTGGCCGCGCCGAGCCTCGCGCCATCCCAAACCAACGGCATCAACCTTGCGGCAGCGGCTCATCTGCTGGTCGATGTGTTGCCTTATCCGGACATGGACACCGGCGACCTGATCGAACTTTTCTGGAACAACTGCTATGTCGCCTCTCATGTGCTGACAGCGCAGGACGTTGCCGCCCCGGTCAGCCTGCGAGTGCCGGAAAGCTTCATCGCCAGCGGCTCGTCACGCATCCACTATCGGGTCATGCGGGTCGGTCACGGGCCCTCGCTGTCGGCAGCCGCGCGGGTCACCGTCAAGCTCGACTGCCCCGGTGGACAGCCTCCGGCGCTGTGCGGTGACGAAAACCAGCAATTGGCACCGGTAACTCTGCCCGACACCATTCGCCGTCAAGGCATCAACGCGAGCCAGATCAAACGCGGCGTGCCGCTGACCATCGAGCCCTATCTGAACATGGCCGAAGGCGACGCCATCACCCTGCGCTGGGGCGATATACGGATGGATCTGGCGCGCATCACCCCGGCCGATATCGGCAAACCGATTCAGGTCTGGGTGCCGCCGGCGATCATCACCGAGGCCGGTGAGGATCTGCGGCTGGACGTCACCTACTGCATCCTCGACCGGGTCGGCAACAACTCGCGCTGGGCACCGCCGCGAACGCTGAAGATCGGTTGCGTGAATCCCTACCTCAAGGTTCCGCTCAAGAAGATGCTGAAGGCAGCAGAGCCGCAAAAAAAATGAGCATCGATGGTCGGCGAGGGACAACTTCCTTCGCCGCCGCACGCTTAACCAGACGGACCACGCCCCCTTCTATACATATTCCTAAAAGTTAGTTTATTTAAACTTTATACGCGTTTAGGGTATATGAACCGGACCACCGGACATTCTTTCGTTCGCCGCACTTTTGCGGCGTTTTTCATGAGATGTGAGGTAGGTAACATGGTCCGGAACACAATCACCCCAGTGCAGATCGCCAGGGCATTGCGTGCAGCCAAGGAGCGGCACTGATGTCCAGTCTGGCAGACGCAAACGTCCAGAGTGACCTGGACATCGCCCCGTTGTTGTTGCCCGCGCAAGTGCTGCGCAACGACGCTCAAGCCATCAAGGCCGCCCATGAGCTGGCGCATGTCGCCCGCGTGCAGGCCGCCAAACGTGACCGCCAGCGCAAGCTGCCGTGGTCGGAAATCGAACAGTTCACCCGCAGCGGCCTCGGCAGCATCGCGATTCCGCGCGAGTACGGCGGCCCGCAGGTTTCCTTCATCACCCTGGCCGAGGTGTTCGCGATCATTTCTGCAGCCGACCCGGCATTGGGGCAGATCCCGCAGAACCAGTTCGGCATCATCAACCTGATCCTCGGCAGCGCCACCGAACAGCAGAAAAAACAGCTGTTGCAGAGCGTGCTCGAAGGTTGGCGCATCGGTAACGCCGGGCCTGAGCGCGGCACCAAGGACACTCTGGAACTGAAGGCGCGCATCACCGCTGACGGCGATGACTACGTGATCAACGGCCAGAAGTTCTATTCCACCGGCGCCCTGTTCGCCCACTGGGTCGCGGTCAAGGCGCTGAACGATGACGGAAAACAGGTTTTGGCCTTCGTCCGTCGCGGCACGCCGGGATTGCGCATCGTCGATGACTGGTCGGGTTTCGGCCAGCGCACCACCGCCAGCGGCACGATCCTGTTGAACAACGTGCGGGTCGAAGCCGGCCTCGTGGTGGACAACTGGAAGATCAACGAAAAGCCCAACACTCAAGGCGCGGTGTCGCAGCTGATTCAGGCGGCGATCGACGCCGGCATCGCCCGTGGCGCCATCGATGACGCCATCGAATTCGTCAAGACCCGCGCCCGGCCGTGGATCGACGCCAACGTCGAGCGCGCCAGCGATGACCTCTACGTGATCGCCGACATCGGCAGACTGAAAATCGAACTGCACGCCGCCGAAGCGCTGCTGCGCAAGGCCGGGCAAGTGCTGGATCAGGTGCACGCCGCACCGCTGACTGCCGAATCCGCCGCCCGCGCCTCGATTGCCGTGGCCGAAGCCAAGGTGCTGACCACCGAGATCTCGCTGCTGGCCAGCGAAAAGCTCTTCGAACTGGCCGGCAGCCGCGCCACCCTCGCCGAATTCAACCTCGATCGTCACTGGCGCAACGCCCGGGTGCACACCCTGCACGACCCGGTGCGCTGGAAGTACCACGCGGTCGGTGCTTATCGCCTAAACGGAAAACTTCCGGCTCGCCATTCCTGGATCTGACGACCAGACATCTGGAGAAAAACCTATGTCCTTTTCCCATCCCGTCGCGGTCATCACCAGCGACGAGCAAGCCCTGATCGTCGCCAGCGACCTGGCCGAAGACTTCCAGCGCGACAGCAACCTGCGCGACCGCGAACGCCGCCTGCCGCTGCCTGAACTCGACGTGTTTTCCCGCTCCGGCCTGTGGGGCATCAGCGTTCCCAAGGCGTACGGTGGCGCCGGCGTGTCCAACGTGACCCTGGCCAAAGTCATCGCCCTGATCGCCCGGGCCGATGGCTCACTCGGGCAGATTCCGCAGAACCATTTTTATGCCCTCGAAGTGCTTCGGGTGAACGGCAGCCACGAGCAGAAACAACGGCTGTACGCCGAAGTCCTCGCCGGCCAGCGTTTCGGCAATGCCCTGGCAGAACTGGGCACCAAGACTGCCCATGACCGTGTCACCCGCCTCCAACGCGACGGCAGCGGTTATCGCATCAACGGTCGCAAGTTCTATGCGACCGGTGCGATTTACGCGCAGCGCATCCCGACTTCGGTGGTCGATGAACACGGCGTGCAGCAACTGGCCTTCGTCCCGCGCGACAGCAAAGGCCTGACCGTGATCGACGACTGGAGCGGCTTCGGCCAGCGCACCACCGGCAGCGGTTCGGTGGTGTTCGAAGACGTGTATGTCGCCGCTGAAGATGTCATCCCGTTCCAGAGCGCCTTCGAACGCCCGACCCCGGTCGGCCCGCTGGCGCAGATCCTTCACGCCGCCATCGACACCGGCATCGCCCGCGCCGCCTACGAAGATGCGCTGCACTTCGTGCGCAGCAAAACCCGGCCATGGATCGATTCGGGCAACGACAAGGCCACCGAAGATCCGCTGACCCTCAAGAGTTTCGGCCACCTGAGCATTCGTCTGCACGCCACCGAAGCTCTGCTCGAACGCGCCGGCGAATTCCTCGACGCAGCCCAGGCCGAGACCAACGCCGAGACGGTTGCAGCAGCCTCGATTGCCGTCGCCGAAGCACGGGCGATCAGCACCGAAATCTCCCTGGCCGCCGGCAGCACGCTGTTTGAACTGGCCGGCAGCCAGGCCACCCTGATCGAGCACGGCCTCGACCGCCACTGGCGCAACGCCCGGGTACACACCCTGCACGATCCGGTGCGCTGGAAGTATCACGCGGTGGGCAATTACTACCTCAACGATGAAAACCCTCCGCTGCGAGGGACCATCTGATGAGCAAGAAAAAGATCCTGCTCAATGCGTTCAACATGAACTGCATCGGCCACATCAACCACGGGTTGTGGACCCATCCCCGCGACACCTCGACCCGGTACAAGACCATCGAATACTGGACCGAACTGGCGCAACTGCTGGAGCGCGGGCTGTTCGACGGGCTGTTCATCGCCGACATCGTCGGCGTGTACGACGTCTACCAGAACTCGGTGGACGTCACCCTGAAAGAGTCGATCCAGCTGCCGGTCAACGATCCGCTGTTGCTGGTATCGGCCATGTCCGCAGTGACCAAAAATCTCGGATTCGGCCTGACCGCCAACCTCACCTACGAGCCGCCGTATCTGTTCGCCCGGCGCATGTCGACCCTCGATCACCTGAGCCGTGGCCGAGTGGGCTGGAACATCGTCACCGGTTATCTGGACAGCGCCGCCAAGGCCATGGGCCTCAGTGAACAGGTCGAGCACGACCGGCGTTACGACCAGGCTGACGAGTACCTCGAAGTGCTCTACAAACTCTGGGAAGGCAGCTGGGAAAACGGTGCGGTGCTCAACGATCCGCAACAGCGGATCTACGCGCAGCCCGACAAGGTGCACAAGGTCGAACACAAGGGCGAGTTCTATCAGGTCGAGGGTTATCACCTGTGCGAACCGTCACCGCAGCGCACACCGGTGCTGTTCCAGGCCGGCAGCTCGGAGCGCGGTCTGCTGTTCGCCGGGCGTCATGCCGAGTGCGTGTTCATCAGCGGCCAGAACAAGCCGTCGACCAAGGTGCAGGTGGACAAGGTCCGCGCCAGCGCCGTCGAAGCGGCTCGCAATCCCGAGGACATCAAGGTGTTCATGGGCCTGAATGTGATCGTCGGCGAGACCGAAGAAGCAGCTTGGGCCAAGCACGCCGAATACCTGAGCTACGCCAGCGCCGAAGCCGGCGTGGCGCATTTTTCCGCGTCCACCGGGATCGATTTTTCCCAGTACGAAATCGACGAGCCGATCCAGTACGTGAAGAGCAACGCGATCCAGTCCGCCACCAAGAACCTGCAGAACAATGACTGGACCCGGCGCAAGTTGCTCGACCAGCACGCTCTGGGCGGGCGCTACATCACCGTGGTCGGCTCGCCGCAGCAAGTGGCGGATGAACTGGAATCGTGGATCGCCGAAACCGGTCTCGACGGCTTCAACCTGACCCGCATCGTCACCCCGGAAAGCTATGTGGATTTCATCGACCTGGTGATTCCGGAACTGCAACAGCGCGGCTCGTACAAGACCGCGTACGACACCGGCAGCCTGCGGGAAAAACTGTTTCATGGCGAAGCGCATTTGCCGGAGCAACACACCGGCGCCCACTACCGACACTCCTCCTCGCACTGACTGGAAAACCACCATGACCAAGAAGCTCCTGTCCCACCCAGTCAAAGCACTGGCCCTGGCCTTCGGCCTGTTCAGCTCGGCGGTGTTCGCCGCCGATGCTCCGTTGAAAATCGGCACCACCGCCGCCTTCGCGATTCCGCTGGAAGCTGCCGTCGAAGAGGCCTCCAAAGAAGGTCTGAAAGTCGAGCTGGTGGAATTCACCGACTGGATCGCACCGAACGTCAGCCTCGCCGCCGGTGACATTGACGTGAACTACTTCCAGCACATCCCGTTCCTGGAAAACGCCAAGGCCGCCTCCGGTTTCGACCTGGTGCCGTTCGCTCCGGGCATCATCAACAACGTCGGCCTGTACTCGAAGAAATACAAAAGCTTTGACGAGTTGCCTGAGGGTGCCAGCGTCGCCATCGCCAACGACCCGATCAACAGCGGACGCGGTCTGCAACTGTTGGCCAAGGCTGGTCTGATCACCCTCAAACCGGGCGTCGGCTACAAGGCCACCGAAGACGATATCGTCGCCAATCCGAAGAAGATCAAGATTCTCCAGGTCGAAGCCGTGCAACTGGTGCGCGCCTACGATGACGCCGATCTGGTCCAGGGCTACCCGGCCTACATTCGTCTGGCGAAGACCTTCGATGCCGGCTCCGCGCTGCTGTTCGACGGCCTCGATCACAAGGAATACGTGATTCAGTTCGTGATCCAGCCGAAGAGCAAAACCGACCCGCGCCTGATCAAGTTCGTCGACATCTACCAGCATTCGCCGGCCGTTCGCGCCGCGCTGGATAAGGCCCACGGCAAGCTGTACCAGGCCGGTTGGGAAAGCTGAGGATGACGGCAGCCATTCAACGGCGACTGGATCTTCCAGAGCCACCCGCGCTGGCACAGCGCACCGAGCTGCATCCTGAACTGAACCGCGCCCATGTGCGTTTCGTCGGGCTCGGCAAAACCTACGACGGCAAACAAGGCCCGGTCGCCGCCCTGCAAGGCATCGACCTGGCGATCCAGCGCGGTGAAGTGTTCGGCATCATTGGCCGCAGCGGCGCCGGCAAATCATCGCTGATCCGCACCATCAACCGCCTCGAGCAACCGACCTCGGGCCGGGTGCTGATCGATCAGGTGGACATCGGCGAGTATGACGAGGATCGCCTGGTCGCCCTGCGTCGGCGGATCGGCATGATCTTCCAGCACTTCAACCTGATGTCGGCAAAAACGGTGTGGCAGAACGTCGAACTGCCACTGAAAGTCGCCGGCGTCCCGAAGGAACAACGGGAGAACAAGGTTCGCGAACTGCTGGAACTGGTCGGCCTGCAAGCCAAGCACAAGGCCTATCCGGCGCAGCTGTCCGGCGGGCAGAAACAGCGTGTCGGCATTGCCCGCGCGCTGGTGCACGACCCGGATATTTTGCTGTGTGATGAAGCCACTTCGGCGCTGGATCCGGAAACCACCCAGTCGATCCTCGGCCTGCTGCGCGAGATCAACAAACGCCTGGGCCTGACCATCGTGCTGATCACTCACGAGATGGCGGTGATCCGGGAAATCTGCGACCGCGTCGTCGTGCTGGAACACGGGCGCATCGTTGAACAGGGCCCGGTCTGGGAAGTGTTCGGCAACCCGCAGCACGAGGTCAGCCAGACTTTGCTCGCACCGCTGCAACACGCGTTACCGGAAGAATTGCAAAGCCGTTTGCAGGCGCAGCCGTCGTCGACCGATGCGTCAATTGTGCTGCGTTTGCAGTTCACCGGCAGCCAGCAGGATGAGCCGGATCTGGCCGCGCTGTTCGCCGCGCTCGGTGGCCGGGTGAAATTGCTGCAAGGGGGCGTGGAACGGATCCAG
The DNA here is from genome assembly GCF_030344995.1 of Pseudomonas fluorescens. GTDB lineage: Bacteria > Pseudomonadota > Gammaproteobacteria > Pseudomonadales > Pseudomonadaceae > Aquipseudomonas > Aquipseudomonas fluorescens_BF. Next base: position 504,470 of record NZ_CP128260.1, on the reverse strand, counting down.
GGCCACGCGCTCGGGCAACTGCTGCTGGCGGTGGCGGGATCAAAGCTGAACGGCGAGCAATTGCGTGAGCGTGCCAGCCAATGGGCGCAACGCACGGAGGTGCTGGGCTATGTGGTTTGATCGCTTGCTGCAGGGTTTCATCGACACGTTTCTGATGGTCGGCGTGTCGTCGCTGATCGCACTGCTGGCGGGTATTCCGATGGCAGTGATTCTGGTCACCAGCGACAAGGGCGGGATCTACGAAGCACCGGTGCTCAATCGCGCTCTGGGTGCGTTCGTGAACCTGTTTCGCTCGATTCCGTTTCTGATCCTGATGGTCGCGCTGATTCCGTTTACCCGGCTGATCGTCGGCACCACCTATGGCGTGTGGGCAGCCGTCGTGCCGCTGACCATTGCGGCCACGCCGTTCTTTGCGCGGATCGCCGAAGTGAGCCTGCGTGAAGTCGACTACGGCCTGATCGAAGCCGCGCAGGCCATGGGCTGCCGGCGCTGGCACATCGTCTGGCATGTGCTGTTGCCCGAGGCGCTGCCGGGGATTGTCGGCGGGTTCACCATTACGCTGGTGACGATGATCAACTCATCGGCCATGGCCGGCGCAATTGGTGCCGGCGGTTTGGGCGACATCGCCTATCGCTACGGCTATCAACGCTTCGACAGCCAGATCATGCTGACCGTGATCGTGCTGCTGGTGGCGTTGGTGGCGGTGATTCAGCTGGGCGGCGATCGCCTGGCGCGGGGGTTGAACAAGCGCTGAACGGCATGGCGTATAGTCGGCAGATTCCTTTGCCAGCGCAGTCCGACCATGAAGCAGACGCCCATCGATCTTGAACAGATCACCTCCACCACCCTCGGCCACTACAACTCGGTGGCCGAGGATTTTCGTGAAGGCACCCGCGATCACGATGTCAGCCAGAACATCGACGCCCTGTTGCGGCACATCCAGGGTGAAGCGCCGTTTTCCATTCTCGATTTCGGCTGCGGGCCGGGGCGGGATTTGCAGACTTTCACCCGGATGGGTCACGTCGCCATCGGACTCGACGGCGCGGAGAAATTCGCGCAGATGGCGCGGGAAGACAGTGGCTGTGAAGTCTGGTGCCAGGACTTTCTGAAGCTGGATCTGCCGGCAGAACGCTTCGACGGGATCTTCGCCAATGCGGTGCTGTTTCATGTGCCGTTGCAGGAATTGCCCCGGGTGTTGAAGCAACTGCACGGGACATTGAAACCGGGCGGCGTGTTGTTCAGTTCCAACCCGCGCGGGGATAACCGTGAGGGCTGGAACGGACCGCGTTATGGCTCGTATCACGATCTGGAAGCGTGGCGCGCGTTATTGACCGCTGCCGGGTTTGTCGAACTGGAACATTACTACCGACCGGCGGGGCTGCCGCGTGAGCAGCAGCCTTGGTTGGCGAGTGTCTGGCGCAAAATATGAGACAGAGGTGTATCAGCGACTCCCCCCCTCACCCCAGCCCTCCCGAAACGTCGGACCGCCCGGAGGGAGAGGGAGCCGACCGAGATGTCTTTCGCAATACATCGACCTGAAAGTGCGGTGTCGATTATGGATTCGGCACATCAAGGTCAGGTCGATGTATCACATGAGCATCCCCCATTCGGTTCCCTCTCCCTCTGGGAGAGGGTTAGGGTGAGGGAAGCTTTTGATCTAGTTTTTCTTCGGCTCGCGAATCTTGTACCAGGCCACGTACAGCGCCGGCAGAAACAGCAGCGTCAGTAGGGTCGCAATCACGATCCCGCCGATCATCGCGTAGGCCATCGGCCCCCAGAACACTTCCCGGGCGATCGGGATCATGCCCATGCTCGCCGCCGCGGCGGTCAGCAGGATCGGGCGACGGCGGTGTTCGGTGGCTTCCACCACCGCATCCCACGGCGCGTAGCCTTTGCGCTCGAACTCGTCGATCTGGGTCACGAGGATTACCGAGTTGCGGATGATGATGCCGATCAGCGCCAGAATCCCGAGGATCGCCACGAAGCCCATCGGCGTACCGGTCGGCACCAGCGCCAGCACCACGCCGATCAACCCCAGCGGCGCAACACTGGCCACCAGGAACAGCTTCTGCACGCTATGCAACTGGATCATCAGAAAGGTCGCCATCAGGAACAGCATCAGCGGCAACACCTTGGCAATCGGCCCTTGCGCCTTGCCACTCTCCTCGACCGTACCGCCGGTGGCTACTTTGTAGCCCACGGGTAGTTTGGCGGCGAAGTCATCAATCGAAGGCTTGAGGATTTTCACCAGATCGGTCGGCTGAATCTCGTCACGCACCGACGCCTTGATGGTGATGGTCGGCAGACGGTCACGACGCCACACCAGCGGCTGCTCCAGCTCATAACGAACCGTGGCGAAGGCCAGCAAAGGAATCGACGTGCCGTTGGGCGTGACGATCTGCAGGTTCTGCAGGGTTTCCGGCGTACCGCGTTCCGAACTCACCGCGCGACCGACCACGTTGATCAGGTAAATGTCGTCGTTGACCTGGGTCAGCGGCGCGCCACTGACGATGCTGTTCATCAGGTTCGCCACGTCTTCGGATGACAGCCCGAGCTGGCGCGCCTTGTCCTGGGCGATGTCGATGCGCAGGACCTTGCCCGGCTCGTTCCAGTCGTAAATGATCTCGCCGATATGCTCGTTCTTGTCCAGTTCAGTCGCCAGGTCGATGGCGTGCTTGCGCACCTGATCGATGTCCTTGCCGCTGATCCGGTACTGGATCGGGCGCCCCACCGGCGGGCCCATTTCCAGCGCCTGCACGTAGCTGCCGATGCCGACGAAATCCTTGTGCAGACGTTCGCGCAGGCGCTTGCTCAGAGCCTCGCGAGCTTCGAAGTCTTTGCTGACGATCACCAGTTGCGCGTAGTACGGGTTCTGCAATTGCTGGTCGAGTGGCAGGTAGAAACGGATCGCACCCTGACCGATGTAAGTGCTCCAGCGCACGATGTCCGCGTCACCCTTGAGCGTTGCCTCGAGTTTGTCGACGGCCTTGCGGGTCTCGTCGATCGAGGCGTTTTGCGGCAGGTTGAGGTCGACCAGGATTTCCGGTCGATCCGAGGACGGGAAAAACTGGTTCTGCACAAACCGCATGCAGAACACCGCCAGCACAAACAACAGCACGGTGATGCCGATGGCCCACCAGCGATTGCGCATGCACCACAGCAAACCGCCGTTGAATGCGCGGCCAACGCGCCCCGGTTCGGCTTCATGGGGTTTCACGTTGGTGCTGAGAATGTGCACGCCGATCACCGGGGCGAAGAACACCGCCACGATCCAGGACACGATCATCGCCACGGCAATCACCGCGAACAGCGTGTAGGTGTACTCGCCGGCAGAACTGGCGTTGAGGCCGATGGGGACGAAACCGGCGACCGTCACCAGCGTACCGGTGAGCATCGGGAACGCGGTCGAGGTGTAGGCGAACGTCGCGGCCTGCTCCTTGCTCTCGCCCATTTCCAGACGCGTGACCATCATTTCCACGGTGATCATCGCATCATCCACCAACAGGCCGAGGGCGATAATCAGAGCGCCGAGGGAAATCCGCTGCATGGTGATGCCGCTGTATTCCATGAACACAAATACCATCGCCAGCACCAGCGGGATCGAGCACGCCACCACCAGCCCGGCGCGCACGCCGAGGCTGATGAAGCTGACCACCAGCACGATCACCACCGCTTCGAACAACGCACTGGTGAAGCCGCCGACGGCCTCCTCCACCACCACCGCCTGATCGGACACCGTGTGCACACCCACGCCAACCGGCAGATCCGCCGTCAGCTCATCGATGCGCTTGTGCAGGGCCTTGCCGAACTCCTGAACGTTGCCGCCCTTCTGCATGGCAATCGCCAGACCGATCGCCGGCTTGCCGTCGAAGCGGAACTCAGGCGTGGCCGGGTCGACGTAACCACGGGTGATGTCGGCCACGTCGGCCAGGCGATAGAAACGGTCGTTGAGTTTGAGATTGACCTCGGCCAGGTCTTTCTCCGAAGCGAACTGCCCCGAAGTCCGTACGGAAATCCGCTCGGGCCCCGCCTCGATGACACCGGCAGGAGTCACGGCGTTCTGCGATTGCAGGCTCTGCACCACCTGACGCTGATCGATACCCAGTGCCGCGAGTTTGCGGGTCGAGAAGTTCAGGTAAATCACTTCGTCCTGCTGGCCGATCATTTCGATCTTGCCCAGCCCCGGCACATTGCGGATCTCGGCCCGCGCCTGTTCCACGTAATCGCGCAACTGGCGCATGGTCAGGCCGTCGGCGGTGAAGGCGTACACCGAACCGAACACGTCACCGAATTCGTCGTTGAATCCCGGCCCCTGAATGCCTTGAGGAAACTGCCCGCGTATATCGTCGATCTTCTTGCGCACCTGATACCAGATTTCCGGTATGTCCTTGGCGCTGGTGGTGTCGCGCAGGTACACGTACACCGTCGATTCGCCGGGGCGCGTGTAGCTTTTCACGTAGTCGAGGGAATCGAGCTCTTCGAGTTTTTTCTCGATGCGGTCGGTGACCTGCTTGAGGGTTTCCTCCTGGGTCGCGCCCGGCCATTTGGTCTGGATCACCATGGTCTTGATGGTGAACGACGGGTCTTCCTCGCGCCCCAGATTGAAGTAGGAAAACACCCCCATGAGCAATCCGACGAACATCAGATACCAGACGAAAGACTGATGCTTGAGGGCCCATTCGGAGAGATTGAAAGAGCCTTTCATTGACTGTCCTCGTCAAGTTTCACGGATTGTCCGGGTTTGAGACTGTTGACGCCGGCGCTGACCACGCGCTCGCCGCTCTTCACGCCCCCCGCGAGCACCACGCTGCTGTCGGTGCGGCTGATCACGCTGACATCGCGCGGGTTGACGGTTTTGCTCTGGGTGTCGATGACCCAGATTCGCGGTTTGCCATCGACCTCCTGCAACGCTGTGACGGGCAATTCGATACGCGGCTTGATCGCCGAGCTGAGGGTGACGCTGATCGCCGTGCCGAGGCGGAAGCCGTCGGGCGTATTGGCCAGGGTCAGCCGTGCGCGTCGGGTGCGCGTAGCGCTTTGCGCCTGCGGTTCGATCTCGCGCAGGGTCGCCGTGGTGTTGATGCTCGGGTCGAGCTGCCCGGCCACCAGAAACACCACGTCGGACGGGATCTCATCGACCAGGGTGTCCGGCAGATCAATCACGGCTTCCTTGATGTCCGGTTGCGCCAGGGTCACCACTTGCTGGCCCGCCGTCACCACTTGTCCGGCTTCGGCGTTCCACGCAGTCACCACGGCTTTGTGATCCGAGCGCAGTTCGGTGTAATCAAGTTGATCCTTGCTCTGATTGACCGCCGCCCGCGCCTGATCCAGCGAAGCCTGGGTGGTTTTCAGGTCCGTCATGGCAATGTCCAGCTGCGCCTGCGCCCCCACGCCGCGATCAAACAGCGCTTGCTGACGGCGGGCATTGGCCTGGGCGTTGATCAGTTGTGCCTGAACCCTGGCCAGGTCGCCCTGAGCCGAACGCAGCTGGTTTTGCTGGTCGGACGGATCAAGGGTGGCGAGCAGCGTGCCCTTCTGCACCTCGGTACCGACATCGACGTTGCGACTGGCAATGCGCCCGCCGACACGAAAACCGGTGTTGCTTTCATAGCGAGCCTGAATGCTGCCGGCGAAACGCCCGAGGTTTTCCTCGCTCATCGCTTCGACCTTGACCGACAACACCGGGCGTACCGGTTCCGGCGGTGGCTCGCTTTTCGAGCAGGCGGCCAGCAACACGCCAATGGATAACAGCCCCAGACGCTTCATGGCTGTGCTCCCGGTTGCAGATCCTTATAGGTGTTTTCGGCAATTTCGACCTTCATGCCCGGATGCAGCAACTGCCCGCCCGCAACAATGACTTTTTCCCCGCCCTTGAGGCCCTCGCTGATGATGACCTTGCCGATCAGGTAGCGGCCGACGGTGACGTTGTGCAGCTGCGCTTCGCCTTTATCGTCGACCATCCACACCGCCGGGGCGCTGACGTTCTTGGTCAGCGCCGACCAGGGCAATTCAACGGCCGACTTGCCGGTGCCCTTGGCCGTGGCGCTCACCACCGAGCCCAATTGCATCCCCTGCGGCAGGCTGTCGAGGCTGACCTTGACCTGCACCGTGCCGGACTGCGCGGACACCGCCGGGGTGATTTCGCGCACGGTGCCGGTGGTCTTGATGGCGGGGTTGTCGAGCAGGCTGACGACGATCGAGCGCTCCGCCGGCCGCTCGGCCAGCAGAGATTCATAAACGTTGAATACGGCGTCACGGTCGCCGTCCCGGGCCAGGCTGAAAATCGGCGCTGTCGCCTGAACGACCTGGCCGACTTCGGCCTGACGCTCGGTGATGACGCCGGGCGCATCGGCGATCAGCGAGGTGTAGCTCAGTTGATCCTTGGCGTTGGCCAACTGCGCCTGCGCCGCACTCAAGGCACTCTGACTGCTGCGCAAGGCGGCCTGCGCGGAATCGTATTCACTCTGGCTGGTGTAGCCCTTGGGCAACAGTTTCTGTTGGCGGACAAACGCGGCGGCGCTCTGTTTGACCCGCGCCTGCTCGGCCACCACCTGGGCCTGGGCGGAGTCGACGTTGGTCTGCAAATCCTTCGGATCGAGCTTGGCCAGCACTTGTTTGGCCGAGACGCGGTCACCGACATCGACCATACGCTGGATGATCTTGCCGCCGACCCGGAACGACAGTTCGGTCTGCACCCGCGCCTGAACGTCGCCGGTGAGGGTCACGGCGGCGGCGTAATTGGCCGGGTTCACTTCCTGCACGAAGACCCGGGGCAGATACTCCTCCGGGGCCTTTTTCTCGCCGCACGCGCTCAACAAAGCGAACAGACTCAGCATGACCGCTGTTTTCAATCCGGGACTCGCCATGCAGACTCCTTCCTGTGTACGAACGTGCAAGTGACGATACGACTGTGAGCTTAGAACAGGGTTCAACCTTCGTCCGGGCGATATATGCATTTCTGTGCAGCGAGTATCCTGACCCGGATTTCGGGGCACTCAAGAAGGATTTTCATGCTCAAGACCCTCGCGGTAGCCAATTACCGCTCGATCAATAAATTGGTTATTCCGCTGGGCCGTCTGAACCTGATCACCGGCCCCAACGGCAGCGGCAAGTCCAACCTGTACCGGGCGCTGCGGCTGCTGGCGGAAACCGCTCAGGGCGGCGTGGTCAATGCGCTGGCCCGTGAGGGCGGGCTCGACTCGACCTTCTGGGCCGGGCCGGAAACCATCAGCCGGCGCATGCGCAACGGCGAGGTGCCGATCCAGTCCACCGTACGCCAGGGTGTGAAACGCTTACGGCTGGGATTTGCCGGGGAAGATTTCAGCTATTCGATCGCTCTGGGATTGCCGGAGCCGAGCCTTTCGTTCTTTTCCCTCGACCCGGAAATCAAAAAGGAATGCATCTGGGCCGGGCCGCTTTATCGTCCGGCGAGTTTGCTGGTGGATCGCGACGGGCGGATGATCCGCACGCGTGAGGGTCGCAGCTGGGACGTGCTGGCCCAGCACACGCCGAACTTCGACAGCCTGTTCGATCAGGTCGGCAGCCTGCGCACCTCGCCGGAAGTGTTCCAGATGCGCGAATTCATCCGCCGCTGGCGCTTCTACGATCACTTTCGCAGCGACGCCGACGCCCCGGTGCGCCAGCCGCAACTGGGCACGCGCACGCCGGTGCTGCATCACGACGGCCGCGATCTGGCGGCAGCGTTGCAGACCATCCGCGAGATCGGCGATCCCGAGGCGTTGCAGGCCGCGATCAGCGATGCGTTTCCCGGCGCACGGCTGAACATCGCGCCTCTGGCGGGCGGACGCTTCGCCATCGAGTTCTTTCAGGAAGGATTGCTGCGGCCGTTGTCGGCGGCGGAACTGTCGGATGGCACGTTGCGTTATCTGCTGCTGGTCGCCGCGCTGCTGACGCCACGCCCGCCGTCGCTGATGGTGCTGAACGAACCGGAAACCAGTCTGCATCCGGATCTGCTGCCGGCGCTGGCGCGCTTGATTATCCGCGTGTCGGAGCAGTGTCAGGTGTGGGTGGTGTCCCATGCCCGGCGGTTGATTTCGGCGTTGCAGCAAGATCCGGAATGCAATTGCATCGTGCTGGAAAAAACCCTCGGCCAGACGGGGATCGTCGGACAGAGGGTTCTGGATGAGCCGGCGTGGAATTGGCCTGATTAACCCTGCCACTTCCCGCCTTCAACAATCACGCTCTCAGGCTTGGTGTCATCGCTCAGCTCTTTACGCACATATTGGTCATACAGCTTGAGCAGATATTTCTCTTCCCCAAGCTTGGCCAGCTCAGTATTCACCCAGTCGCGCAATTCGATATTGCCCTTCTTCACCGCCGGCGCAATCGGTGCTTCGGCGCCGAGTTTTTCGTCCAGCACGCGGTAGCCCGGGTTTTGCTTGGCCCAGCTGAACAGCACCAGATTGTCCTGCGCGTAGGCATCGCCACGGCCGTTGGCCAGGGCTTGCAGGGACTCGGAGTTTTTCTCGAACTTCAGCAGTTTCCAGTCCGGGTGGTTCTTGGTCAGCCAGATATCGGCGGTAGTGCCGGTGGTGACGATGGTGGTGCGGGTCGCCAGATCATCCAGTTTCTTCACTTCGCTGCCCTGAGGTACCAGCGCCTGCACCGCGACCTTGAGGTTCGGGTTGGTGAATTCCACCGCTTCCTTGCGCTCCGGAGTCACGGTCATGTTGGCGAGGATCAGGTCGACCTTGTCGCTTTGCAGGAACGGAATACGGCTCGCCGGTTCCACAGCCACGAACTCGACCTTGTTTTCGTCGCCCAACAGATCCTTGGCGAATTGACGGCCGATGTCGGTATCGAAGCCGACGTAGCGCCCCGCTTCGTTGACGAAACCGAACGGCGGCTTGTCGGTGAACACGCCGACGATCAGTTTGTCGCGGGCCTTGATCTTGTCCAGGTAACCGGCCGGCGCGGTGCTTTCGCTGGCGACTTTCGGCTTGGCCGGTTCTTCGGTCTTGTTGCAGCCGGCCAGCAGCGCGAGGCTGATCAGCGGTAAAGCAAATAGGGCTTTGGCAGTTTTCATGGCAGTTCCAGTTCCTTGGTTTGAGGCGTTGTGGGCGAAGTCGTTGAAGTCAGCGCTTCGACGTAGGAGAACTTCTCCAGGAACTGCTGCGCGCGTGCGGTTTGCGGGTTCGTAAAGAAAAGCTCGGGCGGGTTCTGTTCAAGGATGCGCCCGGCATCCATGAACACGATGCGATCGGCCACCGCGCGGGCGAAGGCCATTTCGTGGGTGACGATCAACAGGGTCATGCCTTCACGGGCCAGGCCCTGAATCACTTCCAGCACTTCCTTGACCATCTCCGGATCAAGGGCGGCGGTGACTTCGTCGAAGAGCATGACTCGCGGGTTCATGCACAACGAGCGGACGATGGCGATGCGTTGCTGCTGGCCGCCGGAGAGCTGGCGCGGAAAGGCATCGCGCTTGTCCGACAGGCCCACGCGTTCGAGCAACGCTTCGGCCTGTTGCTGTGCTTCGCGGCGTTCGCGCTTCTGCACCTTGAGCGGGCCGAGCAGCAAATTGTCGAGCACGCTCATGTGCGGAAAAAGGTGATAACTCTGGAACACCATGCCGATCTGCTGGCGCACTTCACGCCAGTCGGTGGCTTTGTCCAGCAATTCACGGCCGGCGAATTTCAGGTGACCGCTGTGGGCAGTTTCCAGACCGTTGAGGCAGCGCAGCAAGGTGCTTTTGCCGCAACCGCTGGGCCCGAGGATGACAATGACTTCGCCGGACTTCACCTGCAGGTCGATGCCCTTGAGCACCTGCTGTTCGCCGAAGAATTTGTTGAAGCCCTGAAACTCGATCAATGCGCTCATGCTTGCGTCCAGCGCCGCTCCAGCACGCGCGAGGCGGCCGACAGCGGGTAGCAGATGAAAAAGAAAAACAGAAACAGCGCGCCGTAGATCAGCACCGATTCGTAGGTCCGTTCGATGATCTGCTGGCCGACCTTGATCACATCGACGACACCGATCAGCACCGCCAGCGAGCTGGTCTTGATGATCCGCGTGTAGACGTTGATGGTCGGCGGCGTCATGCGCCTCAGCGCCTGGGGCAGCAGCACGTAACCGTAGAGCTGCGCCGCGTTCAGACCGATCGACAGCCCCGCCTCACGCTGCCCGCGCGGCAACGAATACAACGCACCGCGCGCCACTTCGCCAACCTCGCTGACGCCCCACAGCGACAGCACCAGCACCGCACACCAGAAGCTCGGCAGGCTCAGGCCGAAGAAAATCGGCAGGCCGAAAAACAGCAGGTACAACCAGACCAGCACCGGGATTGCCCGGAACAGCTCCAGATAGATTCGCAGCAGCGCGTTCAGCCACCTCACGTTGAGCGTGCGCAGCACGCCGTAGAGCACGCCGCCGACAGTACTGATGGCGATGCTCAGAAACGAGATCGACAGAGTTTGCCCGGCGCCTTTTGCCAGTTGCGGCAACGACACCCAGAGCAGTTCAAGACCCGAACTGGCCATGCTGGAGCCTCCTTTCCAGACGGCTCAACAGCAGCGACAGCGGCAGGAACAGCAGCACGCAGATCAGCGTCAGCACGGCGAGCATTTCGTAGGTTTTGTAATAGAGCGCGATGTAGCTCTTGGTGGTGTAGAGAATTTCCGGCACCGCCACGGCCGAGACCACGGTGGTCTCCTTGAGCAGGAAAATGAAATTGGCGAACAGCGACGGCAGACTGAGGATTCCCGCCTGCGGCAGGATCACGTAGCGCAGCAACTGGCCGTGGGACAGGCCAATCGAACGGCCCGATTCAAGCTGCGCCTGAGGCACCGCATCGACGCCGGCGCGCAGCACTTCGGTGAGGTAGGCGCCGCCGAGGAAAGTCATGGTGATGATCGCGGCGCTGAATCCGGAGACCTTGATCCCCAGTGTCGGCAACGCGAAATAGACGAAGAACAGCTGGATCAGCAGCGGCGTGTTGCGCGCCAGCTCCACATACAGCCCGACCAGTTTTTGCAGGTAAGGTGTGCGGAACACCAGAATCGTCGCGTTCAGCAGCGCTACCAGCAGCGAGGTGCCAATGGCGATCAAACCGACCTGCAGCGTCACGCCCACAGCCTGGAGAAACGCCGGAAGGGTGCTGAGGATAAATGCGTAATCGAAGGTCATGAAACATCCTGACGCCGCTCGGTAAGCGACGGTGGTGCAGTCCATGGACAGCGGGTAACTGTCCAGCAGGCACCGACTTTAAAGGTATAAGAAAAAGAATTTAAATACCGTTAAAACATATTGATATCACGCAAAAAACTATCCTGCGGGTTTGCCCCGACAGAATAAGAAGGCTATTTTTCCTTTCGCTGTAGGACGGATCTTTTTTTCATATAAGCCCTCCAAGGACGAACAGCCTTTGGCCAGACTCCCCCGGCCAACCCCATAACAAGGAAGAGAACATGGACGTAAAAGTGCCGCAGCGACCGGACCCGCAGGATTTCGTGAAATGGCTGGTGGCTTTGCGCAGGGCGCTGAAAACCAGCGCTGCCTGAGTTATCCACACGCAAGAAAAAACGCCGATGACCATCACTTGTCATCGGCGTTTTTTTCAACCTTGAAGGGGGTTGTTGCTGCGTCGGATCAGAACGCCGGCAGTACCGCGCCGTTGTATTTCTTCTCGATGAACGCTTTGACTTCAGGGCTGGTCAGGGCAGCGGCCAGTTTCTTGATGGCGTCGCTGTTCTTGTTGTCTTCACGGGCGACCAGGAAGTTCACGTAAGGCGAATCCGCGCCTTCGATCACCAGGGCGTCCTTGGTCGGGTTCAACTTGGCTTCCAGCGCGTAGTTGGTGTTGATCATGTCCAGATCGACTTCTTTCAGAACACGCGGCAGCAGGGCCGACTCCAGTTCCTTGAACTTGAAGTTGTGCGGGTTCTTGGCGATGTCTTTTGGCGTGGCCAGGGCGTTCTTCGGATCTTTCAGTTCGATCAGGCCGGCCTTCTGCAGCAGGATCAGTGCGCGACCGCTGTTGCTGCCTTCGTTCGGAATGGCGATGGTGGCGCCGTCCGGCAGTTCGGCCAGGGTCTTGTACTTGCTCGAGTAGCCACCGAACGGTTCAACGTGAACGCCTTGCACAGTCACCAGGTACTTGGCCTTGTCGTCCTTGTATTTGCCCTGGTTGAAGCTGTTCAGGTACGGCAGGGTCTGGAAGTAGTTGGCGTCCAGACGCTTCTCGCCCACCTGTACGTTCGGCTGAACGTAGTCGGTGAAGACCTTGATTTCCAGATCCACGCCTTCTTTGGCGAGGGTTGGCTTGATCAGTTCGAGGATCTCAGCGTGTGGAACCGGCGTCGCGGCAACCACCAGTTTCTCGCCGGCCTGGGCCAGGGAAGCAGTCAGAGCAGCCGCCAATGCGGTAAACAACAGAACCTTTTTCATGCAGTGTCCTTATCGAAAATCGGTCGTCATCGACGACGGCATTAATACGTGTGCCAGCGATGTGCTACTGCTGGCGTGAAGCGGACAATACCGGGATTTTTTATTCCCGGACAATAACGTTTATTCAGCTTCATATTCCATTTTGTTCATGTTGAACAAAATGGTTATAACGCCTCGCTCAGGCTCAACAGCAATTCTTTCAATGCCTTACGTTCGCCGGCAGTGCCGTTGAGGCTCACACTCGCCACCTGACGTTCGATCTGAACCAGCGGCCCAGACACCTCGGGCAGGTTCAGGTGCTCCGGCAGGATTTCGTCGCCGGTGCTCACCAGCAGCGCAAAATGAATGACGTTTTCCAGCTCCCGGGTGTTGCCCGGCCAGCTGTGCTGCTCCAGCACCTGCTGCGCCGCTTCGCTGATCAGCGGCACCGGCAGATCGAGGCGCTGGCTGTAGATGCCGAGGAAGTACTCGGCCAACGACAGAATGTCGCCGACCCGCGCGCGTAATGCCGGCAGTTCCAGATGCCCTTCACTGAGATAGTGATAAAGCCGCTCGTGGAACTTCCCCGCCGCCACCGCTTGCGCCAGATCGATGCTGGTCGCAGCGACCAGCCGCACGTCCACCGGGCTCGGTTGATGCGCACCGACCCGGGTGACTTCGTGGTTCTCCAGCGCGGAAAGCAACTTGATCTGGATCGGCAGCGGCAGGTCGCCGATCTCGTCCAGGTACAAAGTGCCGCCGTTGGCCGAACCGAACCAGCCCGCGCGACTGCTGGCCGATCCGCTGTAGCTGCCGGCGGCATAGCCAAACAATTCGGCATCGGCGTAGGTCGGGCTGATCGCCCCGCAATTGACCGAGACAAACAGCCCGCTGCGATCACTGGCACGGTGGATGTGGCGAGCAAGCAATTCCTTGCCGGTGCCGGTCTCGCCGCGAATCAACACCGAGATCGAGCGCGGTGCGAGCTGGGCCATTTCTTCGCGCAACTGGCGCGAGCGTGGATCGACGAACACCAGCGCCTTGGCGCGAATGCTCAGGGGACTTTTTTCCGCATCGGGAAAGGTCAGCAACGGCTGACCGAAGGTTTCAAAACTCATGGCAGACTCCCGCCCCAAATCGCCGGGAGACGGGGGCGTTGAAAAAATAAAAGTGGTCAGGCACGGCGCCGGGCGTGGTGTTCCATGCGGTTTTGCAAGCGATACAGATAAGCGAATCCCTGCTCCCAGCGTTGATGCCCGGACTTCACGTTGATATGTCCGGCACCTGCGAGAATCCCCGCCTCGGCGCCCCAGTTGCGCGCCAGTTCCAACGCACGCGGCGCACTGACGGCGGCGTCGTTGTCGGAACTGACGACCTGGCTCGGGAACGGCAGCAGATCGGTGGGAATCGGTGCAAAGTTGCGCAGTGCCGGCACGCAGGCCGGACGCTCCACATCCGCCGGTGCGACCAGCAGCGCACCGCGTACCTGACGCAGGTGCTGCAATGGTGCGGTGGCTGCCCAGTGCGCCACGGTGATGCAACCCAGGCTGTGAGCGATCAGGATCACCGGCGTAATGTCGGCGGCAATCGCTTCGGCCAGCGCCGCGACCCAGTCTTCACGACGCGGCGTCAGCCAGTCGGCCTGCTCCACCCGCGCGCTGTTCGGCAGGCTGTTCTGCCAGTGGCTTTGCCAATGATCTTCTGGCGATCCTTGCCAGCCCGGCACAATCAGATAGCGGATTGATTCGTTGCGCATGGGGGAGCTCTCCTGCGTCGTGTCTGTTCCTGGTCGAGTATAGGGACGGGATTTATATTCGTTAAGGAATAAGAAGCTATTTATTAAGACCTGAAAAGAATATTAAGTTTCAGACAAAAAAGGGGCCGCACCCTGCCAAGGAGACGGCCCCGGAAAAACGTGAAACCCTTATCGTGCAGTGATCACCGACAGTTTGGTGATGCCCGCCCGCTCAATCGAAGCCATGGCTCGCGCCACTTCGCCGTAATTCACCCCGTCGTCCGCCTGTAATTGCACGCGCACTTCCGGGTCCTTGGCCTTGGCCGACTTGAGGTTGAACTCCAGCAGGTCCGGCTGGATTTCGTCCTTGTTGATAAACAGTTTTCCAGCACCGTCGATACTCACCACCAACGGGTCTTTCTGCTCGACCGGCGCCACCGCTTCGGTCTTCGGCAGGTTGATCGGTATCGCGTTGGTCAACAGCGGCGCGGTGACGATGAACACCACCAGCAGCACCAGCATCACGTCCACCAGCGGCGTCACGTTGATCTCGCTCAGCACCTCGTCGCTGTCTTGCGTGGAGAAGGCCATATCAGGACGCCTCCTTCACTTTTGTTGCGTTGCCCTGGGCCGCTGCCTTGTGCGCGGTCGGGTGGATCAGCACGCGGAACGAACTCTTTTGCGCCAGGCTGTAGAAGTCGTGGGCAAAGTCGTCCAGGTCCGCCGCCGTCAGTTTCAGACGACGCAAAAAGTAGTTGTAAACCAGCACCGCCGGCACCGCGACCGCGATCCCCACACCAGTGGCGACCAGCGCTGCACCGATGGGTCCTGCGACCGTTTCCAGGCTCGCCGAACCCGCCGCGCTGATGCCTTTCAACGCTTCCATGATTCCCCACACCGTGCCGAACAGACCAATGAACGGCGAAGTGCTGCCAATACTCGCGACCACCGCCAGACCGGTTTCCAGCGAACGGCGCTCGCGGACGATCTGCTGGCGCAAGGCACGTTCGAGGCGATCCTGATGGTTGATCGCCTGGCTCAGGTCATTGGCCTGCGGCGCCTCGCCCACTTGTATCGCCGCATAACCGGCCTGTGCCACCCGCGCTGCCGCGCCGGGCTGGGTTTCGCTCAACTCGGCGGCGGAGTCCAGACTCGACGCCGCCCAGAAGCGCTTGTGAAATTTGCGGTCCTGCGCCTTCAACCGGCCGAACTGCAGCGCCTTGAGCAATGCCAGGCCCCAGGTGGCGACAGAGAAGACCACCAGCAGCCAGATCACCGCGCTTTCGATGGATTCCAGTGGAGATGCCAGTAACGTCATGATGTGTTCCCTCGTGTAAACATTTCGCGCGAAATTGGTTTCGGTTTAATGAATCTTGAAATCGATGGGTACGCTGACCCAGCCGTCCTGGGCGACATCACCCTGCTTGGCCGGCACGAAGCTCCAGCGCTTCACGGCGTCCAGCGCCGCGTCGTCGAGCTGTTGCCGGCCACTGCTTTTCTGAATCTGGATCTCGCCCGGTTTGCCGCTGGCCAACACGTGCACCCGCAGCAACACCGTGCCTTCCCAACCGCGACGCTGGGCCAGCGACGGATACTCCGGCGCCGGGTTTTTCAGGTACGCGGCGTTGGCCGAGGCCGGCGTCACCGGAGCAGGTGCCGGTGGTGCAGGTGGCGCGGGCGCGGCGACCGGAGCAGCCGGTTGTGGCGGAGCCGGTGGTTGCTCGACCGCTTTTGGCGCTGGTTTCGGTACCGGTTTGGCGACCGGCTTCGGTTTAGGGATCGGCTTCGGTTTCGGCGGTGGCTTGGTTGCCAATTCGTCTTCAACCGGCGGCGGCGGCTCGACCACGGGTGCCGGTGGCGGCGGTACAACCACAGGCGGTGCCGGGGGTGCCGGACGCGAAAACTCGATGGTCATCGGTGGAATTTCCGGCGGCACGATCGGTAGCGCCGGCGTCGGATGCTGGTTGATCCAGTAGATCACCGCGCCATGCACCACCAGCGCCAGAACGCCGAGCAGAATCGTTTCGCGGCGGCTCAGAATGCCACTGGGCACGCGCTGCAAACGCAACTGCCCCAACGGCACGCGATGGGGCCGGCCGAGATCGACCAACTCGCCGCTCGGCGCCTGGCGCCACAGCACCTCCTGTGCACTGGCGGCGGTCTGGACATTGCCCATTGATTTACTCCCTGCGGTCTCTTTGCGTTTTTTCGCGTAGCCGATTCGCCGCTTGTTGAATCCCCCACGGCGTGATCGATGGGTCAATCATTGGGCTAGACGCTTATCTCCGAAAGTAATCTTTCATGTTATGAATAGACGTTTATGGAATATATAAGACGGTCATTTCCGCCAGAGCCACGGCCCGCAAGGCTTCCAGCGATTCGCCACAATCGACATGCTTTCCCGGCATAAAAAGTATTCATCCAAGGCATCGGGTTATCGGTGACCCGGGATTCAATGACAACTAATACCAAGGTGATAGTTGACGAACTTTTTAAAAGACAAATAAAAAGGCCGATGCATATTTAATGCATCGGCCTTCGACTTACAGAATTTCTTATTGCTTCAGAAACTCACCACCCAGGTTCACAACTTCACCATCGAAGTTCACGCGCGAGCCGGTAGCCCGGAGTTTCGCGTAGTTGTGATCAGGCGAAAACAGCGTCCAGGTCTGATATCCACTATTTCCGTTCTGAGCCAGCACCGCGATTGTGGTCGGGTTGCCGGTACTGTTCTGGAAGTGGTAGTTCCCGTAACGGATGTCGTAGTTCACGCCACCCTGGCTGAGGGTGCCGCTGAAGCTGCCATTGGAATCATTACCGTCGGTGATAACCAGCTTGGCGCCAGAGTTGGCATTTACATAAGTGCCATTAATGCTCGACATAACGAGATTTCCTTTATCGTTGGATAAGTGTCTTCCGATGAGAGCAAGTTTCCTCCTGGAAACTCACGACACTCAGGATGGTTGGACATTCATTTATTGTCCACGCGACTTTTCAACGAAATTGCTATATGCACTATTCAAGTCGTTCATAACTTATTTCGATTATGAACAGCCCTGATAACTAACGACTGGCATTGGTTTGCTGCACACCGATGGCCGGCGCAATCACTGCCGTCTCCGAACGCGGCGTACCTGCCGGCACCCAGTCATAACTCACAGGAAGAGCCCGATAGACCCAGTTGCTGATCGCGTCGCCGCCCGGCGCCTTGCCCAGATAAGGGCTGACGTATTCCCAGACATTTTCACCACTGGCCGTCACCTGGAAAAACCGCCCGTTCATGCCTTCATCGATCAGCGTGTTGCCGTTGGGCAAGCGCCGCGCGCTGCTGATGAACGAGCTGTAGAACGCCCACCCCGGCTGCTTTGAATTCGCCGCGCTGTACTGCCAGACGATTTCATTTTTCACCGGGTCGATCTCCAGCACTCGCGAACCGGAAATCAGCCCCAGCGTGACGTTCGGGTAACCCGCCGAACCCTGGTTGTCGAACACCAGCAGATTGCCGGCGCCAGGCAACCCGGCCGGGATGATGTGCGCGTCATGCTGGCCGACGAACTGGTCCGCCGGGCGCGGGATTTTCTGCGCGGTTTTCGGATTGGCCAACGGCAGATTCGGCCCCAGGCGCCAGACCACCTTGCCGCTGTGCTTGTCGATGATCGCGATGAAGTTGGCGTTGCGCGAATCGATCAGCAGGTTGTCCGGATTGAAGCGCTTGTCGCCGGCATCGAACCACTTGTTCGGCCCCACCAGGCTGAGGTTGTTGATGTGCAGGTAATCCGGATTTTCACTGGTGCGAACCAGCTTAAACTGCTCGGCGGTGAAGCCAAACTCATTCAAATGATCCGACGCCAGCCACTGCCATTTCACCTCGCCGGCGGGGCTGACTTCGTAGATCGCATCGTCGATGACCTCGGGCACTTTGAAGCCTTTGACCTTGTGCACCTTGTTCGCCAGCACCACGGTGTTGCCGTTGCTCAGGCGACGCTGATCGTGATGCTGCTGCGCAGCGCCACCGGGGGCCTTGTCGCCCCACTGCCAGACGACTTTGCCATTCCAGTCCAGCTCGCCGACGCTCTGATTGCCGAGGCCGTTGCCGGCGGAACCGAGCTTGCCCGGATCCTTTTCGCTCAGTTGCAGCAACACATGGCCGCGCTCGCCACCGACCAGTTGCGGGTCGATGATCGCCGACGGGAAACCCGACTGCGGCCAGTTCTTGACCTCGTTGCCGTTCATGTCGATCAGGTGCGTCTGCTTGTCGGCACCGCTGAAGATCACATATTGATTGAAGGCCTTGGCCGGGTCGTAACGAGTGACGCCGGTGGGGTAGACGCTGGGCGCGGCGAGCGCCCCGGCACTGAGCACTGCGCCGGACAACAACACCGGTAAAGCGGTTTTGATGCGCAACATGATGCAGCTCCTTGAAGGATCGATCAGAAGTCGTAGCGACCGGTGACGCCGAGGGTGCGCGGCGTACCGAGCAGGCCTTCATAGCCGCCGTTGCCGCCGGTCCACAGGGTCGTGTAATAGGTTTTGTCGAAG
This sequence comes from Pseudomonas fluorescens, assembly GCF_030344995.1. Lineage (GTDB taxonomy): Bacteria > Pseudomonadota > Gammaproteobacteria > Pseudomonadales > Pseudomonadaceae > Aquipseudomonas > Aquipseudomonas fluorescens_BF. The sequence continues at coordinate 485,815 of NZ_CP128260.1, read as the reverse complement.
GCGTTTTTCAGCCACAGCGAGACGTCCCACTGACCCTGATTGAAATCGCCGCGCAGGCCGGTGGAAAGATTGACTACCGCGTAACTCGGGATCTGGCCGTAGTCGGAATCTTCCACCGTGCCGACCGCTTTGGAGCGGAACGCATAGCTGCCGGTGACGTAAGGTTGCAGACCGTTATCCAGATTCCATTCGTACTTGCCGTTGGCGTTGCCGATCCATTTCGAGGCGCCGACCACCTGATGACCGCTGAGGTCGCAAGAGGCCGGAGCACCCGGTGCCTGGCTGACCTCTGGCGGGCACGGCGCGTCCTTGTACGAGAGGTAACTGACGTCGTTGTAGGAGCCGTTGAAGTTCAGCGTCAGGCCGCGCAACGGGATCACGGTGCTTTCGAACTCCACACCGCGCGAGCGTACCGAACCGGCGTTGGTCAGATATTGCACGCGGTTGACGTCGTCGTAGGCGTTGGTCTGGTAGGCGTTGACCTGAGTCCAGAACACGTTGGCGTTGAGCTGCAAACGCCGATCCCACAGCGTGCTCTTGAAGCCGAGTTCGGCGTTGTTGGCGCGCTCGGTGCCGATCAGCAGCGAGTCGGCGCCGGCAGTGGGTGCCGAGCCCACCGCGAGATTGACCCCGCCGGATTTCTCGCCATGGGAAAGTGTGGCGTAGCCGAGCAAATCATCGCTGAAGCGATAGCTGAGATTGAGCAGGCCCGACGGGCTGGAGCTGTACTGATTGAGATCGCCGGAATCGTAGGCACCGACACGACCGCGGCGCGCCGTGGCGGCAGCGCCGGTCACGGCTGCACCGCCAACTGGCGCGTTTCGGGTGACATAGGCGTTCTTTTCTTCGTAGGTACCACGCACCCCGGCGGTGAAGTCCAGACGTTCGCTGAGGTGCCAGGTGCCTTGGGCGAACAATGCAAAGCTGTCGGTTTTGATGTGGCCGTTGCCGACGCTGTCCACATTAGCCAGCGCACCCCGTGGCGTGCCATTCCAGATGTCGGCCTGCGGGCCGTAATTGAGGAAGGATTTGTTGTCCAGATCCGAGCCGAAGTAGTAGGCGCCCAGCACGTAATCAAAGAACTCACCCTTGGGCGAAGCCAGGCGAAATTCCTGGGAATACTGTTTGTCTTCCACCGAAACCCCGGCGTTGTAGCTCGCCGGCACGTTGAGCCCGTCGTCGTTGCGTGGAGTGAAATTCCAGAAGCGGTAGGAGCTGACCGAGGTCAGAGTGAAGTCGCTCGGCAACGTCCAGTTGGCCTCCACCGACGTGCCGCCCTGATGCACGGTGACGTGCTGGTCGTTGTCCAGATTGACCTTGCGGTGCGAGCCGTTGACCAGCGTCGCGCCGGCCGCGGCGGCGCGGGCCGAGTAGAGATTGACGCCGTTGATGGTCGGCCCGGTGTTGTACAGCACGCGGGTGCCGGCGCTGGAATCCTCTTCGTTGTAGTCACCGATCCAGCGCAGATTGAAGTTTTCGTTGGGCTTGAACAGCAACTGCGCACGGAAGCCGTCGCGGGATCCGCCGTTCAGATCATGGCCGTTGAATTCGTTCTTGATGTCGCCGTCGCTGCGGGTGCGATAGGCCGACAAACGCCCGGCCAGCACATCGTTGAGCGGCCCGGAAATCGTGCCCTTGGTCTGGAAATAACCGTCCTCGCCGACCGAGGTTTCGATGCTGCGCTCCGGGGTAAAACTCGGTGCGCGAGTGCTGATGTTGATCACCCCGGCGGTGGTGTTTTTGCCGAACAACGTCCCTTGCGGCCCGCGCAGGACTTCCAGCTGCTCAATGTCCATCAGATCGAACACCGCCATCCCCGGACGGCCCAGATAAACGTTGTCGATGTACAGGCCGACGCTGCCTTCAAGGCCATCGCTGGCCGGGTTGTTGCCCAGGCCCCGGATCGACACGCTGGACTGGCGCGCATGCATATAGGCGACGTTGACGCTGGGCACCAGTTGCTGCAGATCCTGAATCCGGTAGACCCGCTGCGTCTCCAGAGTCGTGCCGCTGACCACGCTCATCGGCGTCGGCACATCCTGAGAACTTTCCTCGCGACGGCGGGTGGTGACGGTCACGGTTTCCAGTTGCGAAGTAGCGGTCGCGGTCTTGTCTGCCGGTGTCGACACAGGGGTTTCCGTTTCAGCGGCGTAGCCGTGGGTCCAGCTGGCACTCCCCGCCAGCAACAGGGCCAGAGGCAGACGTTTGAGCCGTCGTGGCGGCGGCGGTGAAGCAAGGTTCAACGGTCTCATGGGGCTGCTCCTGGTCAAAAAACACGCAGACATCTTCCGTGCCGCATATTCTTTTAAGTTATTTATTTATGTTTTTACAAAGATTTACTGCATAAGAGATTGCCTTTATAAGGAGTCGACCTAATGCATATCCAATGCATTTCCCGGATATTTTTTATGTGAAAAATGCATATCGACTTGCGCCAACTCAGACACTTCATCGCACTTGCCGAACAACGCAGCTTTGTCGCGGGCGCGCAGGCGGTGAACCTGTCCCAGTCGGCGTTCAGCCGCAGCATTCAGGCGCTGGAGCACAGCGTTGGTTGCCAGCTGGTGGATCGCGGGCGCAAGGAATTGCCGCCGACCAAACAGGGCCAGGTGCTGCTTGAACACGCGCGGCGGCTGGTCAGCGGGGCGCAGCAGATGGCCAACGAGATCAGCCAGTTCAACGGGCTGGAGGCGGGGGAATTGCGCTTCGGTTGCGGCCCGGCACCGGCGGCGGGATTGATCCCGCGAGCGATCGGCAGCTTCATCGGCCGCTATCCGAAAGCGCGGGTGCATTACCAGGTCGATGACTGGCAGAGCCTGAGCAAAAGACTCCTTAGCGAGGAGTTCGAATTCTTCGTCGCCGACACCCGCCACTTCGAGGCGGACCCGGATTATCTGACCCATCGTTTGCGGCCACGCAAATGGCATTTCTGCTGTCGCGCAGGGCATCCGCTGGCCGCATCGGATCGGGTCACGGCCGAGCAATTGATGAGTTATCCACTGGCCATGAGCATTCGTCCGCCGAACCTGCGCAAGGTCATCGTCGACCTCAGTGGCCGCCCGGATTTCGTCCCGAATGTGGAGTGCGAGAACAGCGCCAGCCTGCTCGGCGTGGTGTTGCGTTCGGATGCGATCGGCATCGTTGGCGCCTATTCGGATGCACTGCATCAGGCCCGTGGTGAGCTGGTGTGCTTGAAGGTCGAAGGGTTGGCGGATGATCTGGAGGAGCTTTACACCCGTTACGGAATTGTCAGCCGCGCCGGGTATCGGTTGTCGCCGTTGGCTGAGGCGATGATCGAGCAGATCAAGGCGATCGATGCGGTGGATGAGGAAGTGTGTTCACTGGACAATTTTGCCGTCTGACGCACCGCCTTCGCGAGCAAGCCCGCTCCCACATTTGGAACGCGTACTCCTGTGGGAGCAGGCTTGCTCGCGAAGAGGCCTGTACAGGCGCCGATGCATTTCTTGCATGAAACACATTCCCCGAATGCACTTGCCGAACACCCTCGCCGAAAGCGAAAAACCTCGCCTGTCTTTCTGACTGGTGAACCCCATGTCCAACCCGCAACCTCCTGTGCGCAACGTGCTGTACATCATGTGCGATCAACTGCGCCGCGATTACCTGTCCTGCTACGGCCACCCGCACCTGCACACCCCGAACATCGATCGCCTGGCCGCCGCCGGCGTGCGCTTCAGCCGCGCCTACACCCAGGGCACGATTTGCGGGCCGTCGCGGATGTCGGCCTACACCGGGCGCTATGTCAGCAGCCATCAAGTGGCGTGGAACGCGGTGCCGCTGCCGCTGGAAGAATTGACCATCGGCGATTACCTGCGCCCCCACGGCATTCGTACTGCACTGGTCGGCAAGACCCACGCCACGGCAAACGTGGATGCGTTGCAGCGGTTGTCGATCAACCCGGAAAGCGCTCAGGCCGAAGTGCTCAACGAAGTCGGCTTCGAACCGTACTTTCGTCACGACGGCATCTTCCCCGACGACCCGCTGTTCGATGACAAACGCGAATCCGCGCCGTACACCCATTACCTGCGGGAACAGGGTTTCGAAGGGCGCAACCCCTGGCACGACTGGGCCAACGCGGCCGAAGGTGACAACGGCGAAATCCTCAGCGGCTGGAAAATGCGCCATGCCCATCTGCCGGCGCGAATTCCCGAGCAACATTCAGAGACTGTCTACACTACAAATCGAGCCATCGACTTCATCGGTGAGCAAGGTGAAAAACCGTGGTTTTTACACCTGTCCTATATCAAACCCCACTGGCCCTACATCGTACCGGCTCCGTACCACACCTTGTACAGTACGAAATCGATTCTCGACCCGGTACGTAATGCCTTTCCAAGCGACCATCCGGTCTATCAGGCCTTTCGCCAGCATGAGGAAAGCCTGAATTTCTCCAAAGATCCGGTACGACTGAACGTGATCCCGACGTACATGGGCCTGGTCAAACAGGTAGATGATCAGTTGGGGCGGCTGTTCGATTTCCTGCAAAGCAACGGACGCTGGGAAGACACGCTGATCGTGTTCACCAGCGATCACGGCGACTTCCTGGGCGATCACTGGCTGGGTGAGAAGGAATTTTTGCTGGAGCAAGCGGTGGGCGTGCCATTGATCGTGCGCGACCCGCGCGCGGCGGCGGATGTCACGCGGGGCACGGTGGACGAACGCCTGGCGGAAACCATCGACGGGGTGCCGACATTTCTCGACGCGCTGGGCGTGACGGGGGCCGAGCATCGACTGGAGGGTCGCTCGTTGATTCCGCTGCTGCACGGTGAAAACCCTGACTGGCGCCGCTATGCGATCAGCGAATACGACTACGCCTTTCAAGCCCCGGCACGGGAGCGACTGGGCCAGCCGATCGACCGTTGCCGCATGACCATGGTGCGCAGTGAACGCTGGAAATACCTGGCGTACGACGGCTTCCGGCCGCAGCTTTTCGATCTGTTGAATGATCCGCAGGAACTGCAGGATCTGGGCGCGGATCCGGCGTATGCGGCGGTGCGCGAGGAACATGCGGGGTATCTGTTCGAATGGGTGCGCGGGTTGAAGCGGCGCACGACCATCAGTCATCAGGAGATTGATTTGCGCGGGCAGCGGTTTCGTTATGGGGAGCCGGAGACCGAGAAGATGGTTCAGATTGGCGTGTGGTGATTAAAAGCATCGCTGGCAAGCCAGCTCCCACAGGATTTGTGTACACCGCAAACCTTTGGGAGCGAGCCTGCTCGCGATGAGGCCCGATCAGACGCCGACGATTTCTGCGCCTTTGATGGTCTGACTACGCTGCCCATTCGCCCCGACCGGCACTTCCCCTTTGAGCGTCACCCGACGCACCACCCGATCCTGAGTCCCGTAATCATCAATCGCATAATGCTGCGTCGAGCGGTTATCCCAGATCGCCACATCACCGGCCTTCCAGCGCCAGCGCACGACGTTCTCCTGACGGACCACATGGCTCTGCAACAAGCCAAACAAGTGCGCCGAATCAGCCTGGGAATAACCCTTGATGCGCTTCACGAAGTGCCCCAGCAGCAAGCTCTTTTCGCCGCTGATCGGGTGCACACGCACCACCGGGTGTTCGGTCTCGTAGACGGTCGAGGTGAAGATCTTGCGATAGCGCTCAAGCTTCTCCGCAGATACGTCCGGCTTCACGGCAGCGTAGTCGTACTCGTTGCTGTGCACGGCCACGAGTTTGTCCGCCAGTTCACGCAGTTCAGTCGGCAGTTCGTTGTACGCCGTCGCGGTGTTCGCCCACAGCGTGTCGCCACCGAACGCCGGAGCCACCACCGACCGCAGGATCGAGGCTTTCGGGTAGGCATCGACGAAGGTCACGTCGGTGTGCCAGGAGTTGGCGCGCTGCCCTTCGGCGCCGTCCAGTTCCAGCAGGTAACGGGTGCCCTCGCGGGACGGCACGGTCGGGTGCGCCACGGGCTCGCCGAGCAGATGCGCGAAGGCTTCCTGGCGTTGATCGTCGAGCTGGGTCTGATCGCGGAAGAACACGACCTTGTACTGGATCAGCGCCTGTTGAATGGCTTCAACCGTCGCGGCATCCAGCTCGCCGGACAGGTGCACGCCACGGATTTCGGCGCCGATACGGCCGGCCACCGGATGAATGTCCAGCGCGTGGACAGCGGGTTTTACAGCGAGTGCGGCATTGCTCATGGGTAGACCCTCATCGACTGCTTGCGGTTGGACGGCAGCGAAACAACGCTCTATCTATATTCCATATACATCTAATAGATATTCACATGCTTCGTTGACGGAATAAGAGCTTGCATTTAAAACCTCAAGCAACCTCGTCGCAAATGCCTTCGAGCTATTTTTAGGATGCCGGAAAAGCATATGGATCTTCGCCAGTTGCGCTACTTCATCGCCCTCAACGAACACCGCAGTTTTGTCCGCGCGGCCGACGCCATGGGCATCACTCAACCGGCGTTCAGCCGCAGCATTCAAGGGCTGGAGCAGGAGTTCGGCTGCGTGCTGGTGGATCGCGGCAACAAGGATCTGCGCCCCACGCCCGAAGGCCAGGTGGTGCTGCAACACGCCCTGACCCTGGTGCAGGGCGCGGCGCTGCTCAGCGCCGAAGTGACGCAGATGACCAAGCTCGATGCCGGCGAACTGCACTTCGGTTGCGGCCCGGCGCCGGCGGTGAAACTGGTGCCGGACGCGGTGGCGCAATTCATCAATGCGCACCCGAAAGTGCGCACCTGTTTTCAGGTGGATAACTGGGAAAAGCTCAGCCGCGCCCTGAGCCGCGAAGAGATCGAATTCTTCATCGCCGACATCCGCCATTTCGAATCCGACCCGAACTTCCAGACCCAGCCGCTGACGCCCAAGCGCGGGGTGTTTTTCTGCCGGCCGGGGCATCCGCTACTGGCCAAGGAAAGCTTGTCGACCAACGACATGTTCGACTACCCGCTGGCGACCACGCTTATCCCGCCGGGCATTCGCAAACTGCTGGCGAATCTCAGCGGACGGATCGACTTTTCGCCGACCATCGAGACCGAGCATTTTCCTGCGCTGGTGAAAGTGGTGTTGCAGTCCAACGCGATTGGCGTGGGCACTGAAGAGGCGTTTGTCGAGGACATCGCCCAGGGCTCGCTGGCGCTGCTGCACTGGCGCAATCTGCCGCAGAACCTGGAGAGCATGAATGCGCGATGCGGGATTGTGAGCCGCACGGGATTCCGGCTGTCACCGGCGGCGCGGGCGATGATCGAGACGCTGGTGGCGGTGGATAAACAGGCGATCAGCGTCGCGGTTTGAAGTCGTCATCGCCAGCAGGCTGGCTCCCACAGGAAAATGCATTCCAATTGTGGGAGCCAGCCTGCTGGCGATGAGGTTTGTTCTGACGCTAAAAATTCAGAGCTTCGCAGCCGCCAACTCAGGCGCCACCCACTCGTTCACCTTGAACGGCTTGCGAATCAGCTTCTGCTGCGCCGCCAGATCGACCTTGCCCTGCAGGTTTTCGAGGAACAGCGGGTCCAGTGTCGACGGGAATACTTCGCTCAGGTTCTGATCCTTCAGATCCTGGGTCAGGATCACCGGCGGATAGCTCGCGAGTCCCGACACAAGCTGCACGTAAGCGTCCTTGTTGCTGTCCTGCGTCAGCCACTCCACTGCCTGCTGCTGCGCCTTGAGCAACTTCGCCACGGCTTCCGGATGCCCGTCGACAAACTTGCCGGTGCCCACCAGCACCGACTGCACGCTGCCGGCGCCGCCGAGGTCCTTGGTATTCAATGGCAGCTCAGCCAGGCCTTTGGCCTGCAACGCCGTCAGCCCGGAGCTGCCCCACGACGCATCGATCTGCTTCGCCGCCAGCGCGGCAACCGCTGCGTTGAAATCGAGGTTGATCACCTTCACGTCCTTCTCGCTCAGGCCCACGCTGGCCAACGCGGCATCGAATGACAACTGGGTCGCAGTGCCCCGAAAGATCGCCACGCGCTTGCCTTTGAGATCCTGCAACGTCTTGATCCCCGAACCCGGCACCACGCCGAGGTATTGCTTCACACCCCGGGCGCTGGCGCTAAGCAGGCGCGTATCGAGACCGTTGGACTTGCCGATGATGGCCGCCAGATCCCCCAGATAAGCCAAATCGACCTGACCGTTGGCGAACGCCTCGTTGATCACAGGTCCGGCGCCCTTGAAGAAGCTCCACTGAATCTTGATGCCCTGATCGGCGAAGGCCTTTTCGAAGATCTGCTGATTGCGCAGCACGTCCACGATGCCCCCGCCGCTGTGTTGAGTACCCGCGCTCAGATCAGGCACGGCAATCCTGATTTCCTTGAGCTCGTCGGCCTGGGCAGAGAACGCCAGCAGACCCGCCAGTGCCGGCGCGGCAAACAGACTGATGACACGTTTGAAGGGAAGGTTCATGGGTGCGGCTCCTGATCACGGCGGGCATTGAGGAGCCGAAAGTAGGCGCAATCCGTATCAGCGCTTAAATACTTAAAAAGCACATTTTTATAGCTTTTCACGCTAAGCCAGCAAAGTCGGGACATGCAGAGCCGTATGCATGGAGAGCATCGAAAATATTCTTCGAATGCATTGGATGCGTGCAGGGCTGGAGGCCTTAAATGGCGCTGCTTATCTCCAAAATGATTATTTTCCAACTCGTTTATAACTATTGGTTTTTAGCTAATTCCGCTGACTCGATCCAACCCGACAACGGAGGTCACCATGGCCCGTGAATCCCTGCTCAGCCTGCCACTGGCCGCACCGCCGTTGAAAAGCCGGCGCACCTGGCCAAGCCTGAGCCACCGCGTTTTACCCTGGATATTGCCGCTCGGACTGTTCGCGCTGTGGTGGCTGGCGGCGCGCAATCAATGGATGAGCGAACAGATTCTGCCGGCGCCGTCACTGGTGTGGAATAGTGCGATCGAGCTGTCTCAGGGCGAGTTATGGAGTCATTTGTGGATCAGCCTGCAACGGCTGTTCTGGGGCCTGCTGGCGGGCGTTACCACCGGCGCGATTCTAGGGACGGCGCTGGGCTTCAGCCGTCGCCTCGAACGTTTGATATTTCCGACTTTCGCCGGCCTGGCCCAGGTGCCGACGCTGGCGTGGATTCCGTTGTTCATGGTGTTTTTCGGCATCGGCGAAACGCTGAAACTGGTGGTGCTGATCAAGGCCATCGTGGTGCCGGTGACCCTGCACACCTTGGTCGGCGTGCGTGACGCGCAACCGAAACTGCGCGAAGCTGTCGCCGTGTTACGCCTGCCGCCACGGTTGCTGATTCGCCGACTGGTGCTACCCGCCGCCCTCCCGGCGTTCATGGCCGGCGTGCGTCTGGCGTTGGCCGCTGGCTGGACTTCATTGCTCGCGGTGGAACTGCTGGCCTCCAGCGAAGGCATCGGTTATCTGATGGTCTGGGCGCGTCAGCTGTTCATGCTCGACATCGTCTTTGTGTGCATCGTGGTGATCGGCCTGATCGGTGTGGCGATGGATCGCGGCATCGGCCTGCTGGACAAAAAACTGGTGCACTGGCCGCATCCGGCCACGGCAGAAATTCGTCGCGGCCCGCGTTATGAAGGCTGGCAGCGCGTACAGCCATGGCTGTTGCCGCTGGCGCTGTTTGCGTTGTGGCAACTGGCGGTCGATCAGCAATGGATCGATGCCAACATTCTGGTCAGCCCGTGGGTGGTGCTTGAGGCAACCAAAAACGGATTGCTCGACGGCACGTTGATTTCGGGTATGGCCCTGAGCCTGGGTCGCACCCTCGGCGGCCTGTTGATTGGCGGCGGCATCGGCCTCGTGCTGGGCTTGCTGCTGGGGCTGTCGCGCACCAGCGAACGCGTGCTCGGCCCGACCCTCGCCGCCCTGCGGCAGATCGCGATTTTTGCCTGGGTGCCGCTGCTCACCGCCTGGTTCGGTCTGGGCGAACTGGCGAAGTGGGTGTTCGTCGCTCTCGCCGCTTTCTTTCCGTTGTTTGTCGCGACTCAACGCAGCGTTGCCAATCTTTCGCCGCAACTCAACGAAGCCGCGCAGGTGCTGCGTTTGAGCCTCGCCCAACGCCTGCGGCGATTGGTGCTGCCGGGCGCCGCACCGGGGATTTTCGCCGGCCTGCGCCTGAGCCTGATCTATGCCTGGCTCGGCACCATCGGCGCTGAATATTTCATGCCGTCCAACGGCGGCATCGGCAGCCAGATGATCGGCGCCCAACAACTGCTGCGCATGGACCTGATCATGGCCGGGATGCTGCTGGTCGGCCTTACCGGCGCTCTGCTCAACCTCATTGGCCAACGCCTGGAAATCCGCGCCACCCGCTGGAGACACGCATGAACGCACCGATTGTCAGCTTCAACCATGTAGGCAAATCCTTCGACGTCGACGGTTTCGAACTGGAGGCGATTCGCGAATTCAACCTCGACATCGCCGAGGGCGAATTCGTCGCCATCGTCGGCTCCAGCGGCTGCGGCAAATCCACCTTGCTGCGCTTGCTGGTGGGCCTCGATACGCAATTTCGCGGGCAGATCACAGTTGATGGCAAAGCCGTCAGCGGCATCGGCGGCGAGCGCGGCATCGTGTTTCAGGAACACCGTTTGTTCCCGTGGCTGACGGTGGCCGACAACATCGGTCTGGGCCTGGTCAACGAGCCGCTGGCTGCCTCCGAAAAGCAGCAACGCATCAACGATTTCATCGAACTGGTAGGCCTGCGCGACTTCACCCGCGCCTACCCGCACCAACTCTCCGGCGGCATGGCCCAGCGCGTGGCGATTGCTCGCGGACTGGTGGCGAGCCCACGAATCCTGTTGCTCGACGAACCTTTCGGCGCCCTCGACGCGCTGACCCGCCAGCAGATGCAGGACGAGCTGCTGGCGATTCGCGAGCGGGCAAAGATCACCACAATTCTGGTCACTCACGATGTCGAGGAAGCGATTTTCCTCGCCGACCGCGTGGTGGTCATGGAACCGCGCCCCGGCCGGATCAAACAGGTGGTGGACATCGCCCTGCCCCATCCGCGCCAGCGCAGCAGTTTCGACTTCCACCAGCTGCGCGAAGAACTGCTGCACGAGCTGACCAGTGACGACCATTACCAACCGAGCGCACCGGTGCAGATCCGCGATCTGCCGCTGTCGTTCATTGCCTGCTGAACAGGAGCCTGTTGATGCCGCAACGTCCCAACTTTCTGGTGATTCTGGCCGATGACCTCGGCTTCTCCGACATCGGTGCCTTCGGTGGCGAAATCGCCACGCCGAACCTCGATGCCCTGGCCAACAATGGCCTGAGGCTGACCGATTTTCATACCGCACCAACCTGCTCGCCGACCCGCTCGATGCTGCTCACCGGCACTGATCACCACATTGCCGGCATCGGCACCATGGCCGAAACCCTGACGCCGGATCTGATCGGCAAACCGGGTTACGAGGGCTATCTCAATGACCGTGTCGTCGCGCTGCCGGAGTTGCTGCGCGAGGCCGGTTACCAGACCTTGATGAGCGGCAAATGGCACCTGGGCCTGACCGCCGAACTGGCGCCCCACGCCCGAGGCTTCGAGCGTTCGTTCTCGCTGCTGCCCGGCGCGGCGAACCACTACGGATTCGAACCGACCTACGATGAACACACGCCCGGTCTGCTGAAGTCCACTCCGGCGCTGTACATCGAAGACGACACTTTCATCGACGAACTGCCGAAGGACTTCTATTCCTCCGACGCCTTCGGCGACAAGCTGTTGCAGTACCTCAAGGAGCGCGACCAGAGCCGGCCGTTCTTCGCCTACCTGCCGTTTTCCGCACCTCACTGGCCGTTGCAGGCGCCCGCCGACATCGTCGAAAAATACCGTGGCCGCTACGACGCGGGGCCGGAAGTGCTGCGCCTTGAGCGTCTGGAAAAACTCAAGTCGCTGGGACTGATCGAGCCGGATGTCGAACCGCATCCGCTGATCCAGTTGACCGCGCAATGGGCCGCGCTAAGCGATGAGCAGAAGCAGATTTCCGCCCGGGCGATGGAGGTCTACGCCGCGATGGTCGAGCGCATGGACTGGAACATCGGCCGCGTCGTCGACTACCTGCGCCAGCAAGGCCAGCTCGACAACACCTTCATCCTGTTCATGTCCGACAACGGTGCCGAAGGCGCGCTGCTGGAAGCCTTCCCGAAATTCGGTCCGGAGCTGGTGACGTATCTGAGCCAGCATTACGACAACAGCCTCGAAAACATCGGTCGCGCCAATTCCTACGTCTGGTACGGGCCGAACTGGGCGCAGGTGGCGACCGCGCCGTCACGCCTGTTCAAGGCGTTCACCACCGAGGGCGGGATTCGCGTTCCGGCGCTGCTGCATTATCCGCAGCTGCCGCTGAAGGGGCAGATCAGCCATGGTTTCGGCACGGTGATGGACATCACGCCGACCATTCTCGATCTGGCCGGCGTGCGCCATCCGGGCAAGCAGTGGCACGGCAAACCGGTGGCGCCGTTGCGCGGTAAATCGTGGCTGGGCTTCTTGTCCGGCGAGACGGCGCAGGTGCATGACGAACACACCGTCACCGGTTGGGAATTGTTCGGGCGCCGGGCGATTCGGCAGGGGCAATGGAAGGCGGTGTGGATCCCCGGGCCGGTGGGGCCGGCGACATGGCAGCTTTATGACCTGGGGAGTGATCCGGGGGAGATTCATGATCTGGCGTCGAGCCAGCCGCAGAAGCTTGAAGCGCTGATCGAGCATTGGCAGCGGTATGTGGAGGAGACCGGGGTGATTCTCAGTGAGTCGCCGTTTCAGCCGGATTGAGGGGGACAAGATCAAGAGCTCCCTCACCCCAGCCCTCTCCCGGAGGGAGAGGGAGCTGACCGAGGTGTTCCGCGTTATACATCGACCTGAAATACCGAGTCGATTATGGATTCAGTAAAGCTCGTCCACGTCGGCGTACTTCTCCAATATCCCCCATTACGTCCCCTCTCCCTCCGGGAGAGGGTTAGGGTGAGGGCTGGTTCTAAAGCCAAACATGCAAAGTCAGTTCACCTCGATCGCCTTACCCGCCAACCCCTCATTTTCCTTGCGAACAAACCGGTTCGCCCGCCCAAACGTCCCGAAATCATTGAACCGAACCCCCATCTCCCGCATCACCTTATGCGCCACCGGCACCGTCAGCTGGCGAATGTAAAACGGCTCCTTCACCACAAAATGATGAATCCCGTGACTGCTGCCGAAGTTGAAGCAGAACGCCTGCAACGGCCACAGCCACCACGGGTTCAACACCTGGCACTGCTGCAGCACATTGCCCGGTTCCACATCCCCGTAGTAATGCATGTTCGAACTGATGAAGTGCAGGCAGAAGGTGCGCAACACATTCGGGCCAATGATCACCACGGCGGCGATGTCAATCACTTGCATCACTGACAACGTGGTCGCTGACCATTCAATCGGCGAGCCCATCAGGTAGGCGATCCCATTGGCCGCATGGAACCCGAGAAACACATACCACGCCCCCCAATGCACCAGCGCCAGCGGCGCGTAGACCTTCAACGAACGCTTGATGATGCTGAATTTATGCGCCCAGGTCTTGGCCCGGAGCATGCGGATGAACGCCGACATCACGTTGTCGCCGACCATCAGCAACCGCGCAAAACCCCAAGGCTCGCCATTGGTGATTGCCCGTTCTTCCATGTCGGTTTCAGTGCCGGACACCTTGTGATGATTGAGGTGCAAATGGCGGCGGATCCACGGGTTGATCGTGCTCGGCCGCGCCAGCCATACCAGGCCCATCATCAGGTTGTGCGGCACGCGCTGTTTGCGGAAATACATGCTGTGGATCAGGTCGTGTTCAAGCTCATGGGTCAGCGAAGCGAAAAACGCGTTGAGCAACAGGCACGCCCACCACGCCATGTGCCCGGTGATGTAGAGCGCCGCCGAACCGATCATCCCGGCAATGGCAAACGCCAGAATCCCCGCGCCGAGGGCGTCCTGATGCTTGAGAATCGGGTAGCGCTCGCGCAGCTCGATGCCTTTGGCCAGCACCACTTCGCGAATATGCGCTGATCGCTGGGCAGCATTGTGTCGCTGGGGACTTGCAGAAGTACGGTCCATGCTTCCATCCTCTGGTTATTGATGTTCGCATCCTGCCCCGCGCGGGCTCCGAACGCGGTAGCCGAGAACGCCAACCTGTTGACCGGAAGCGCCAATCAGCATGAAGGAACCGACTTCTCTCGCCAGCTGGACCCGTGCCCTGCGCAAGCAACTCGACGCGCTGGGGCTGGACAGCACTGCCCTGTGTCAGCAGGCCGGGCTCGATCCGCAACTGATGGACGACCCGAACGCCCGCTATCCGTTGTCGGCAACCACACGCCTGTGGGAAATCGCGGTGCAGGTCAGCGGTGATCCGGCGATCGGTTTGCGGGTGTCGAGGTTTGTCAGCCCCACGACGTTTCACGCGTTGGGTTACGCATTGGTGGCCAGCGGCAGCCTGCGGGAAGTATTCGAGCGGATCGTGCGTTATCACCAGGTGGTCAGCGACGCGCTGGAGCTGGAGCTGACCCGCACCGAAGACCGCTATCGGTTTCGCCTGAAGATCCCGGCCGACAACCCGGCGCCCGCCTTCGAGGCCATCGACGCGTTTGCCGCGATCTACGTGCGCACCTGCCGCAATCGCCTGGGCCGCGACTACGCACCGCTGGCGGTTTATCTACGCCGCCCGGAACCGGCCGATGCGCATCAATGGCACAAGGTGTTTCGCTCGCCGGTGCATTTTTCCGCCGAAGAAGACCGTATCGAATTCGCCCTCACCGACTTCGACAGCCACCTCGACGACGCCAACCCGGAACTGGCCGAACACAACGAAGCGGTGCTCAAACGCACCCTCGCCCAGCTCAAGCCGCTGACCTGGGAGCGCAAGGTGCGCGACGCCATCGAAGAACAACTGCCCGAAGGCGAACCCAGCGCCGAACGCATCGCCCAGGCCTTGCACCTGAGCCTGCGCAGCCTGCAACGGCATCTGGCGGACGAGGGTTGTCGCTTCGACACGTTGTTGAATGAGAGCCGGGAGAACCTCGCACTGCTGCACCTGCGCGATCCGCAATGCTCGCTGAGCGAGGTCAGTTATCTGTTGGGATTTGCCGACACCAGCAGCTTCAGCCGCGCGTTCAAACGCTGGACCGGGATGACACCGGGGCAGTTTCGGGATCAGTTGCGCTGACGAGGCTGGAATTTGTACTGAATCGACCAGCCTCTTCGCGGGCAAGCCCGCTCCCACAAGGATTGGGGCGTACAAGAAATCCGTGTCACACCTCGACCATTGTGGGAGCGGGCTTGCCCGCGAAAGCGCACGTCAGGTCACCACAAACCCCAGTTCAAACACGGTGCGATTTACATCACTACTCACCCGCACCCGCCCACCATGCAACTGCATGATCGACTGCACGATCGCCAGTCCCAAGCCGCCGGAATCTCCCGGCTCCGCGCGGGACGGGTCGACGCGGTAGAAGCGGTCGAACAGTTTGCCCAGATGTTCATTCGCGATGACCGGGCCGAGGTTATGGACTTGCAGCCAGCACATGCCTGGCTCATCGCGACGGCGCAGGCTGATGACCGAGCCGGCATCGGCATGGCGTACGGCGTTGGCCAACAGGTTGCCCAAGGCCCGTTGCAGCAGTTGCTGATCTGCCAGCAATTCTCCGCTGAACGTGTTTTCGAGGCGGATTCCCCGGTCATCGGCCAAGGCTTCGAAGTAGTCGCACAACTCATCGCCGATTTCGTGCAGCTCCAGCGTGCGCAGATCGAGCGCCCGCTCAGCCTGCTCGGCGCGGGCGAGAAACATCAGGTTTTCGGCCATGCGCTTGAGCCGTTCGAACTCTTCCATATTCGACGCCAGCACTTCCTGATACTCGGTGCTGCTGCGCGGGTAATTCAGTGCCTGGCCGTTGCTCGCGAGTAAGGTGTGCAGGGGCGTGCGGATTTCGTGGGCAAGGTCTGCGGAAAACTGTGAGAGGCGCTGGAAGCCGTCGTCCAGCCGCACCAGCATGCCGTTCAGCGCGTGCACCGGTTCCAGCAATTCCGCCGGCGTACCGGCGGTGGGAACGCGTTGGTCGAGACTGCGCAGGTCAACGCCGCGCAGCGCTTCACTCAGCTTGCGCAGAGGCCGTAAACCTCGGCGCAACAGCACCAGGCCCAGCGTGAAAGCGAGTACGGCACCAAGACCGACGGCCAGATACAGGCGAAAGCGATAACTGCCGAGCATCTGCTCGCGCTCGCTCAAGACCTTTCCGGCGATCACGGTCAGCGATTCGCCGTTCGGGCCCTGGGCCTGCCCGGACAACAAGGCTAGCTCGACTCCGTCCGCCGCCTGCCAGGTCAGCACATCGCGGCGTTGCGGCGGTTGATCCCGGGGGATGGCCTGCACGGACGGCAGTGCACGTTGGCGAGGGTTGATCGTGATCACCTTCGAGCCGTCCGCGCGTTGCACCAGCAGCAGACTGTCGAGGTTGCCGAGCATGTTCTGGTACAGCCGTGGCCGCGCCTGCAAGGCGTCGAGGCTGTCGCTGTCGGCGAGCAGCGCGCGCACCTGTTCCAGACGACCGAGCAGGGCCATGTCGTCGCGCCAGGCGATTTCCGAGGCCAGCGAGCGATACAGGAACACGCCAATCGCGCTGAGTACCAGCGCACAGACGGCGGCGAACGCCAGGGCCAGGCGCCAGGCGATGGATCTAGCGCGCATCGTCGGGCGCTTCGAGTTGATAGCCGACCCCGCGCACGGTGTGGATCAGTTTGGGCATGTACGGATCATCGACTTTCGAACGCAAGCGGCGCACTGCGACTTCGACCATGTTGGTGTCGCTGTCGAAATTCAGGTTCCACACCTGCGAAGCGATCAGCGTGCGCGACAGCACCTCACCCTGTCGGCTGGCGAGCAAATGCAACAGGGCGAACTCCTTGTTGGTCAGGGCGATGCGCTGGCCGCCACGGCTGACGCGGCGGCGCAGCACGTCGATTTCCAGATCGGCGATGCTGTACGACTCGGCTTCGCGCATCGGCCCGCGCCGCAACAACGTGCGCACCCGCGCGAGCAATTCGGCGAAGGCGAACGGCTTGAGCAAATAATCATCGGCCCCCAGTTCGAGGCCGCGCACGCGGTCTTCGATGGCGTCCTTCGCCGTCAGGAACAACACCGGCGTGGCGCCGCGCTGACGGATCAACTGGAGCAATTGCCAGCCGTTGAGGCCCGGCAGCATCACGTCGAGGATGATCAGGTCATATGCCTGCTGCTCGATGAAGTAGCGCCCGTCGAGGCCGTTGAGCGCCACATCCACGGCAAAACCCGACTCACCCAGCCCTTTGGCGAGGAAATTCGCGGTTTTGGCTTCATCTTCTACGACCAGCAAACGCATGGCACACCTCGATTGATCAGAGGCACAGGCTAGGCCCCTTCGGCGGCGTTGCCCATTACAAACTTGTAATCCGGCTGACGAGGTTTCGACGGGGACCGGCGGATAAGGTGGCGGCCTTCGCTTCTGGAGCCTGCCCATGTCCGCTAAATACTTGATCGCCAGCCTGGCAATCGGCCTCGGCACTGCCGCAATCGCCGCGCCTGAACTGCCCCGTCACGCCGATCTCGATCTGAAAACCGCACGGCTGCTGGCCGATGCGGTGCTGGAAAACTGCACCGGCACGGTGTCGGTGCTCGACCGTGGCGGCAACCTGCTGGTGACCTTGCGCGGCGACGGTATCGGCCCGCACAACACCGCCGCCAGCCAACGCAAGGCCTACACCGCGTTGTCGACGAAAACCCCGACCCGGTTGTTCGCCGAGCGCGCCCGCAGCAACCCGGAAACCTCCAACCTCAACAACCTCGATGAACTGCTGTTGCTCGGCGGTGGCATTCCGTTATTCGCCGAAAAAGAACTGGTTGGCGCCATGGGCGTGGCCGGTTCCGGTGGCGGCGAGCAGGACGAAAACTGCGCGATCAAGGCTGCCGAAATCGTCGGCCTGTCCATCAACCGTACTTGAACCCAGGAGCATCACCATGACCCCTCTGCGCATGACTTTCGCCGCGCTTGGCTTGAGCGCTTTTTCGGGCCTGGCGCTGGCCGCCGGCAACCCGTTGAGCGTGCACGTACTCAATCTGGAAAACGGCCTGCCGTCGCCGGGCATCAACGTGACGCTGGAGCGTCATGTCGGTCAGGTCTGGCAGCCGCTGGCGCAGGGCACCACCAATGAACAGGGGCGGATCGCCGAACTTTTCCCGGCGAACAAACCGTTCGAGGCGGGTGAATATCGGGTGGTGTTCAAGACCGGCGAGTACTTCGAGAAGGCGAAGCACGAGACTTTCTTTCCGGAGATTCCGGTGATTTTTAAAGTGAAGCAGACGGATCAGCACTATCACATTCCGCTGCTGCTCAGCCCGTATGGCTTCTCCACTTATCGCGGTTCGTAGAAACAACATCGATCCAATGTGGGAGCGGGCAAGCCCGCTCCCACAGGGAAATCCGTGTTCTTCAGAGTGTCGCCAGTGCGCGCAAACGCGCGGCGTCGAGGATTTCGATCTCGCCATAACTCAAGCCGATAATCCCCTGCCCCTGCAACTCCTTGAGGATCTGGTTGGTGGTCTGCCGCGACAGCGACAGCATCGACGCCAGCTGTTCCTGGGGCAGTTGCAGCACCCGGCGTGGCGGATCCAGTTCGCCGTAGCCTTCGGCGATCATCAGCAGGCGATGGGCCAGACGCGCCGGAGCCGGCAGCAGGCTCAGCTGTTCAAGATTGATGAACGTCAGACGCAGCTTGTGGCTCATCAACAGGGCCAAATGCCGCCAGTAGACG
Source organism: Pseudomonas fluorescens (assembly GCF_030344995.1). Classification (GTDB taxonomy): domain Bacteria; phylum Pseudomonadota; class Gammaproteobacteria; order Pseudomonadales; family Pseudomonadaceae; genus Aquipseudomonas; species Aquipseudomonas fluorescens_BF. Next base: position 467,076 of record NZ_CP128260.1, on the reverse strand, counting down.
GGCTGCTCGTCGAGCAGTTTCAGCAGCGTGGCCTGGGGAATGTTCAGCAGGGTACAAGGCCCGACCGCGTAGGCATCGTGGGTGCGGGGCTGGCCGTCGAACAGGCAGATTTCGCCAAACCAGTGCGGCGCCTCCACCAGGCTCAGCAACGCCTCCTTGCCCTGCTCGCTGACCGCGCCGATGCGCACTGCGCCGTCGAGCACCGCGTACAGCCCGCACGGCGCATCACCGCGCTGGAACAGCCGTTGCCCCGCCGCCAGCCGCCGCTCCCGGGCCGCCGCCAGCAGACTATCCTGAAAGGACGAAGGCAGATGACTGAACCATTGCCCGGTCAGCAGGCGCTCGCGCCAGACCTTATCCATGCGTTCTCCTAAAGATTGTCGCCTGCCTGACAGAGCGAGCCGTGAACCCGGGGCATGATTCGATCACCCTACAGGAGGAACAACAATGAAAAGCCTCGTCGATCATTTGAGTCAATACGCCGCTTATCACCGTGACCCGCGCAACATCGCCAGCCACTTTATCGGGATTCCGCTGATTGTGGTGGCGGTGGCCGTGCTGTTGTCGCGGCCGGAATGGTCGGTGGGCGGATTGTGGATTTCGCCGGCGGTGATCGCGGCCCTCGCTTCGGCGTGGTTTTACCTGCGCCTGGAGCTGAAGCTCGGGGTGTTGATGACCGTGTTGATGGGACTGTCGGTCTGGGCCGGGCATGTTCTGGCGCAGCAGAGCACCATGTTTTGGCTGAGCAGTGGTCTGGCGATGTTTGTGATCGGCTGGGTGATCCAGTTTGTCGGGCACCACTATGAAGGGCGCAAACCGGCTTTTGTGGATGACTTGAGCGGGTTGATTGTCGGGCCGCTGTTTGTGGTGGCGGAACTGGCGTTCATGCTCGGGATGCGCCATGAACTGAAAGAGCAGATCGAGGCGCGGGCAGGTGTGGTGCGGGTCAATCCGAATCGTGCGGCTGTCTGAACCACTGCCCGGCTCGCTCGCTCCCACGCTCTGCGTGGGAATGCATCCCGTGACGCTCCGCGTCACAGTGGACGCGGAGCTTCCATAGCGGCGTTCCCACGCAGAGCGTGGGAACGAGCGAGATCAAACGTTGGCGACTTTCTGCCAGACCTTCGGTTTGAAAAACAACGTCTCGCCCTTGGCCAACCCGGTCAGGCTGTCGTGATCCTTCACCACTTCCGCCTCGATCAGATCGCTCTGCCCCTCAACCTTCAACGTCACCCGCGTGGTCGCGCCCAGCGGCCGGATATCGCGGACTTCGGCAGCGTGGTGATCCTCCAGCTCATGCCGCGACAGCGACACTTCGTGCGGGCGGAACAGCACGTGGTTGTCATCACCCAAATGCAGACGGTTCGAATCGCCGAGGAAGTGATAGACGAAATCGCTGGCCGGGTTTTCGTAGACGTCGCCCGGTGAGCCGATCTGCTCGATCACACCCTTGTTCATCACCACGATGCGGTCGGCCACTTCCATCGCCTCTTCCTGGTCGTGGGTCACGAACACCGAGGTCAGGTTGATGTCTTCGTGCAGGCGTGCCAGCCAGCGACGCAGCTCTTTACGCACCTTGGCGTCGAGGGCGCCGAACGGCTCGTCGAGCAGCAGCACTTTCGGCTCCACCGCCAGGGCGCGGGCCAGGGCGATACGCTGACGCTGGCCGCCGGACAGTTGCTCCGGATAACGATCCGACAGCCAGTCCAGTTGCACCATGTTCAGCAACTCGTGAACCTTGGTCGCAATCTGGCTTTCGCTCGGACGCTGGTTTTTCGGCTTCATGCGCAGGCCGAACGCGACGTTGTCGAACACGGTCATGTGGCGGAACAGGGCATAGTGCTGGAACACGAACCCGACGTTGCGATCCCGCACGTCGTGGCCGGAAACGTCTTCGCCGTGAAACACGATGTTGCCGTTATCCGGGGTTTCCAGACCGGCAATGATGCGCAGCAAGGTGGTCTTGCCGCAGCCGGACGGGCCGAGCAGCGCCACCAGTTCACCGCTGTGAATGCCCAGGCTGATGTTGTCCAGCGCCTTGAACGCATTGAAATTCTTGCTGACGTTACGCACTTCGATCGACATGAATTATTCCTCCGCGGCGCTGGCGCGCAGGCGGTTGATACGGTTTTCGCTCCACTGCTTGAGCAGCAGGATGAAGAGCGCCAGGATCAGCAACAGGCTCGCCACGGCGAACGCGGCCACGTGGTTGTATTCGTTGTAGAGGATCTCGACGTGCAGCGGCAAGGTGTTGGTCACCCCGCGAATGTGCCCGGAGACCACCGACACCGCACCGAACTCACCCATGGCCCGCGCAGTACACAGCACCACGCCATAGATCAGGCCCCATTTGATGTTGGGGACGGTCACGTGCCAGAACATCTGCCACCCGTTGGCGCCGAGCAGGCGCGCGGCTTCCTCTTCCTGAGTGCCTTGTTCCTGCATCAGCGGGATCAGCTCACGGGCCACGAACGGCACGGTGACGAAGATCGTCGCCAGTACGATGCCCGGCAGGGCGAAGACGATCTGGATGTCGTGATCCTGCAGCCACGGCCCGAACAGGCCCTGGGCGCCGAACATCAACACGTAGACCAGACCGGCGATCACCGGGGACACCGAGAACGGCAGGTCGATCAGCGTCACCAGCATGCTCTTGCCACGGAACGAGTATTTGCTCACGCACCACGCGGCGCTGACACCGAACACCAGGTTCAGCGGCACCGAAATCAGCACCGCAATCACGGTGAGTTTCAGGGCCGACAAGGCATCCGGTTCAAAGATCGCAGTGAAGAACGCGCCGAGACCGTTCTTCAATCCCTGCGACACCACGATGAACAGCGGCAGCACCAGAAACAGGAAGAAAATCAGCCAGCCGAGGCCGATCAGGATCCGCCGCGAAGTGGCACTGCCACGGCGGGCGGCGTTGGCCGAGGAAGCGGCCGCAATAGACGATTGGGACATGGTTCGCGCCTCCTTATGGGGTTTCGATGCGCCGCTGCAGCAAGTTGATCAGCAGCAACAGGACGAAGGAAACCACCAGCATCAACACGCCGATGGAGGTAGCGCCGGTGTAATCGTACTGGTCGAGCTTGACCATGATCAGCAGCGGCAGGATTTCGGTTTTCATCGGCATGTTGCCGGCGATGAAAATCACCGAACCGTACTCGCCGACGCCCCGGGCAAACGCCAGGGCAAAACCGGTCAGCCAGGCCGGCAATAGCGCCGGCAGCAGGACGTGGCGGAACACCTGCAATGGTTTCGCACCGAGGCACGCCGCGGCTTCTTCGACTTCACGCGGGATGTCGGCCAGCACCGGCTGCACCGTGCGCACCACGAACGGCAGGGTCACGAAGGTCAGCGCCAGGGTGATCCCGAGCGGGGTGTAGGCGATCTTGAATCCGAGGTCGGCGGCGAACTGCCCGACCAGCCCGGTCGGCGTGTACAGCGCGGTCAGCGCGATACCGGCCACTGCGGTCGGCAATGCGAACGGCAGATCGATCATCGCGTCGATCACCTTGCGTCCCGGGAACGTGTAGCGCACCAGCACCCAGGCCAGCAACGTGCCGATGATGCCGTTGATGATCGCGGCGCACAGTGCGGTGCCGAAGCTCAGCTTCAATGCGGCGAGCACGCGGGGCGCGGAGATGATCGTCCAGAACTGATCCCAGGTGAGCTGTGAGGCGTGGATGAACATCGCCGCCAGCGGGATAAGCACAATCAGGCTGAGGTACACCAAGGTGTAGCCCAGCGTCAGCCCGAAGCCGGGTATGACGGGGGAGATACGACGCGACATAAAAGTCCTTGGTTTGAGAACGCACAAAGCCCCGACGGTTAAATCGGGGCTCGTTTATGACCTATTTCAGATTACTGCGCCTGATAGATCTGGTCGAACACGCCACCGTCGTTGAAGAATTTCGGCTGTGCGGTTTTCCAGCCGCCGAAGTCCTTGTCGATGGTCACCAGTTCCAGTTTCGGGAACTGCTGGGCGTACTTGGCTGCCACGTCCTTGTCACGCGGGCGGTAGAAGTTCTTCGCCGCGATTTCCTGGCCGGCCGGGCTGTACAGGTGCTTGAGGTAGGCTTCGGCGATCTGCTCGTTGCCCTTCTTCTCGGCGTTCTTGTCGACCACGGCCACCGGTGGTTCGGCGAGGATCGACAGCGACGGCACGACGATGTCGAACTTGTCCTTGCCGCCGTCTTCTTTCAGCGCCAGGAAGGCTTCGTTTTCCCAGGCCAGCAACACGTCACCCTGACCGTTGTTGACGAAGGTGATGGTCGAGCCACGGGCGCCGGTGTCCAGAACCGGAACGTGCTTGAACAGGGTCTGTACGTATTCCTTGGCTTTGGCTTCGTCGCCGCCGTTGGCTTTCAGGCCATAGGCCCATGCCGCGAGGAAGTTCCAGCGCGCACCGCCGGAGGTTTTCGGGTTCGGAGTGATCACCGAAACGTCGTTCTTGATCAGATCGCCCCAGTCCTTGATGCCTTTCGGGTTGCCTTTGCGCACCAGGAACACGATGGTCGAGGTGTACGGCGTGCTGGCTTCCGGCAGACGCTTCTGCCAGTCGGCCGGCAGGGTCTTGCCGAGCTTGGCGATTTCGTCGATATCGCCGGCCAGGGCCAGGGTCACCACGTCGGCGCGCAGACCATCGATCACCGCACGGCCCTGCTTGCCCGAACCACCGTGGGATTGCTGGATTTTCACGTTGTCGCCGGCATGCTCCGACTGCCAGTACTTCACGAATTCGGCGTTGTAATCCTGGTACAGCTCGCGGGTCGGGTCATACGACACGTTGAGCAGTTCGTAATCCTTGGCAACCGCGGAACCGGCAAACACAGCACTGGCCAGGGCGGCCAAAGCGTAACGGCGAATCGACGACATGGTGAAAGCTCCTGGAATTCTTGGTGGTGGCTTTTTCTTATGGATTTCGAAAATCGGGTTGCCTGTAAAGATCACCGCCTGCGCCCACACTTGCATTGATCCCCGGCAAGAGCGGGCGCAGGCTGGAATCTTTTTGGATTCAGCTCGGTTTGTTGCCCGGTTGCTGCAAGCGGAATTTCTCTTTGCGTTCGATCTGGACCACCTGGGCGTTATGCACAGTGATTTCCACCGCGCCGAAACGCAGGTCGCGCAAGGCGCTCTGGATTTCGCGCAAGATGGTGCTTTCGTCCTGACCGTCAACGCTACGCAGGGATGCGCTCATGGTGCTGCTCCTTTGTATGGGATATGCCTGGCAGTGGGCGGCACTGCGTTCGGCGTGGGAGCAATATAAGAGAGGCGCGGATATTCTTAAAAAGACTATTTAAGAATGTTTATATAACTGGAAAACATTATGTGATGCAGCAAGGGTTTGCGGCGGATTTGCCCGTCAGCAAACCCGCCGTACACCGCCCTCAACCAATCAAGGGCGCCCGGTTCCAGTCGATTTGCGCTTCCGGGACCGGTCGCCCAAACCAGTAGCCCTGCCCCAGATCACAGGCCTGGCCCAGCAGGAACGCCGCCTGTTCCGCCTGCTCGATGCCCTCGGCGTGCACCTGCATGCCCATGCTGCGGGCCAGGGCGATGATCACCCGGACAATCGCCGCATCGTCCTCGTCCCACGGCAGACCGGCGACGAAACCCTGATCGATCTTGAGCTTCTGTACCGGCAGGCGCTTGAGCCGCAGCAACGACGAATAACCGGTGCCGAAGTCATCGATGGCCAAGCGAATGCCCAGCTCGCGCAGACGATGCATCTGTTCCAGCGCGACTTCCGGATCGTCCATCACCGCGCTTTCGGTGACTTCCAGCTCCAAATAGGCCGGATCCAGGCCGGTCTCGTGCAGCACCTGCGCAACCTGCTCGTACAACTCGCGGCGGGCGAACAAGCGTGACGACACGTTCACCGCGACAAACGACAGCACCACCCCGGCCTGCTGCCATTGGCACATTTGCCGGCAGGCCTGCTGCATGACCCAGGCGTCGATTTCCGAGATCAGCCCGGTGCGCTCGGCAATCGGGATGAACTCCGCCGGCGACACCAGGCCACGTTGCGGATGTTCCCAGCGCACCAGCGCCTCGACGCCGATCAGGCGACTGGTTTTCAGGTCGTGCACCGGTTGGTAGTAGACCCGCAACTCTTGCTGCTCCAGCGCGCGGCGCAGTTCGAAGGCGATTTCGACCCGCTGCTGGGCGTGGGCTGTGAGCTCTTCGGTGTACAGCGCGTAACCGTTACGGCCACTGCTCTTGGCCTTGAACAGCGCCGCATCGGCGTTGCGCAACAGCTGTTCGGCGCTCAACGCATCGCTGGGAAACAGGCTGATGCCGAGGCTGGCGTTGATGAACAGCTCATGGCCATCGAGGCAGAACGGCTCCTTGAGCGCATCGAGAATGCGCTGAGCCAGCGCCGCCGCCTGCGCTGGCTGTGGACAACTTTCCAGCAGGACCGCGAACTCGTCGCCGCCCAGCCGCGCCAGGGTGATGCCCGGCCCGAACAACGCCTGCAAACGCGCGGCGACCGCCTTGAGCAAACGGTCACCGATGTTGTGGCCGAGGCTGTCGTTGATCAGTTTGAAATGATCCAGATCGATCATCAGCAGCGCGCAACCGCGCTTGTGGGTCTGCGCCGATGCCAGCGCCTGTTCGGCACGGTCGCTGAACAGCAGGCGGTTGGGCAGGTCGGTCAGCGGATCGTGGTGGGCCAGGTGCTTGAGCTCGTGCTCGGAATCCTTGATCGCGCTGATATCGGAAAACACCGCGACGTAGTGGCTGAGCCGACCGTCCTCATCGCGAATCACCCGGATGGTTTGCCACTGTGGATAAATTTCACCGCTCTTGCGGCGATTCCAGATCTCGCCGCTCCATTCATCCTTCGTCTGCAAGGTGGCGAACATCGCCTGATAGAACCCCGGAGGATGGTGCCCGGACTTGAACAGGCTGGGCTGCTGGCCAATCACTTCTTCGCGCTGATAACCGGTGATTTCCATGAAGGCACGGTTGACGTGCACGATCAGCCCCTGCCGGTCCGTGACCAGCACGCCTTCGCGGGTGCAATCGAATACCGCAGCGGCCTGACGCAGTCTTTCGCGATCCGCCTGGCGCTCACGCAATCGGGCACCGATCCCCAGGCATTCGAACAGCCGCGCCCGGGCCAGGAAGATCAACCCGGCGCTGAGGGCTACGAACAGGTAGCCGTTGATCAGTTGCCAGCGCAGCAGTTCGTCTGAGTTATCGAAGAAACTGTTCAATAAATAGCCAGTGCCTTGCAGCCAGACAACGGCGAGGACCAGGTAAAGCAGCGCTGCACGCAAAGCATCGCGGTAAGTGGCAGACATTCGGCCGTCCATGTCCCTACAAAAATGTCGGGATTATAGGTCAAGAAACATCCAGCCATCTCTTATCTGAAAGGGCGACTGGTTTTATCTGTGTGCTTGGTGATAATGCAACGGCTGTTTTTTCTTTATCGAGGGCCCTATAGCCTATGTGGTACGAAGGTTTTCTTGGCTTGTCGGCCTGGTCACTGGTCGCCGTCACCCTGGTGATGACCCACGTGACGATCGTTGCCGTCACGGTCTACTTGCACCGCTACTCGGCCCATCGCTCCCTGGAGCTGAATGCCGGCCTGAAGCATTTCTTCCGTTTCTGGCTGTGGCTGACCACGGCGCAGAACACCCGCGAGTGGACCGCCATCCACCGCAAACACCACGCCAAATGCGAAACCGAAGATGACCCGCACAGTCCGGTCGTCAAGGGTCTTTCCACCGTCCTGCGCAAAGGTGCCGAGCTGTACCGCGAAGAAGCGCAGAACCCGGAAACCCTGCGCATCTACGGCAAGAACTGCCCTGAAGACTGGATCGAGCGCAACCTCTACAGCCGCTACCGTCTGCTGGGCGTGGCGATCATGGCCGTCGTCGACCTGCTGCTGTTCGGCACCATCGGCATCACCATCTGGGCGATCCAGATGATGTGGATTCCGGTCTGGGCCGCTGGCGTGGTCAACGGTCTCGGCCATGCCGTCGGCTACCGCAACTTCGAATGCCGCGACGCGGCGACCAACCTGGTGCCCTGGGGCATCCTGATCGGCGGCGAAGAACTGCACAACAACCATCACACCTACCCCAACTCCGCCAAGTTGTCGGTCAAGAAGTGGGAGTTCGACCTCGGCTGGGCCTGGATCCAGGTCTTCAGCTTCCTGCGTCTGGCCAAGGTGCAACGGGTCGCCCCGATCGCCCACCGCGTCGAAGGCAAGGGCAGCCTGGACATGGACACCGCCATGGCAATCCTCAACAACCGCTTCCAGATCATGGCCCAGTACCGCAAGCTGGTGATCGGTCCACTGGTGAAGCAGGAGCTGGCCAAGGTCGATCATTCGGTACGCCACCAGTTCCACCGGGCCAAACGCCTGCTGTCGCGGGAAACCAGCCTGCTGGAAGATCGCCACCACGCGCGCATCCAGAACATGCTCGAGCACAGCCAAGCGCTGAAGGTAATCTACGAGAAACGCCTGGCCCTGCAGCAGATCTGGGTCAAGACCAGCGCAAATGGCCACGACATGCTCGCCGCCATCAAGGAATGGGTACACGAGGCCGAGGCCAGTGGCATTCAGTCCCTGCGTGAATTCGCCGACCAGTTGAAAACCTACTCGCTGCGCCCTGCTGCTGCCTGATGCCGTTGATCGGTGCGCCCGGTTCCCGGGCGCACCCTTCGGAACTTCACCCCCGATCCCCTATCTCAAAGACACTTCGCCACCCCCGGCGGGCTTTCCCGTGGCTGTTGTCGACTTCCCGGCACGCCCTTTGAGATTCGTGTCGATGGTCAACAACAATCAAAAAGACTCATCCCCTCCCCAGTGGCCCGAGGCCGCGCAAACCCTGATGGCATTGATGCACGCTCAGGGCGAAGTCGCCCGACTGAGCGAACGCGAGCAGCTGTTCAGCTCGCTGCTGGTCAGCGTCAACGCCGTGCTTTGGGCCTTCAACTGGGAAACCCGTCAGGTGCTGTACGTCAGCCCCGCCTACGAACGGATTTTCGGCCGCTCCGCCGCCCTGCTGCTGGCCGACTACAACCAATGGCGCGACAGCATCTACCTGGACGATCTGGAATACGCCGAACGCAGCCTCGCCGAAGTGCTGCACAAAGGCGCCGTGGAAGACCGCGAATACCGGATCATTGCCGTCGACGGCCAGGTGCGCTGGATCAGTGACAAGTGCTTCATCAACCGTCAGGACGAACCGGGGCAACCGGTGATCATCGTCGGCATCGCCGAAGACATCACCGACAAGAAGCAGATGGAAACCGAGCTGCAACGCCTGGCCACCACCGACGTGCTGACCCAGAGCAGCAATCGCCGACACTTCTTCGAATGCGCTCACCGTGAATTCGAAGACGCCCGCCTGCAAGGCGCGCCACTGGCGTTCCTGCTACTGGACATCGATGACTTCAAAGTGATCAACGACACCTACGGCCACCCCGAAGGCGACAACGTGCTGCAACGGATCGCCGAATGCGGTCGTGCCTCGTTACGCCGGGGCGACCTGTTCGGGCGGATTGGTGGTGAGGAGTTTGCTGCGGTTTTCCCGGGTTGTGCGCCGGACATGGCAATGCAGGTGGCCGAACGGCTGCAACGGGAAATTCAGCGGCTGAGCTTCAATCACGGTGATCAGACGTTCGGCATCACCGTCAGCCAGGGCCTGACCAGCCTCACCCCGGAAGACGAAAGCCTCGACACCCTCTTCGCCCGCGCGGACGCGGCGATGTACGAGGCCAAACGGCAGGGCAAGAACCGGATCATTTCTGCCTGATTCCCGACCGGATGCGCAATCAAGCCGCTATTTGCGCATCCGCATCAGCTCCGGCAAGCCGATCTTGAGCAAACGCGCGGTGCGGCTCTTGGCCAGTTCCTCGACGCCTTCATGCTCGGTCAACCGCGCCATCTGCGCCGCCATGTTCATCACCAGCGCTTCGCGGGAATACACCCCGCCACCGAGCTGGTAGACCGAGGCAATCAGCTCGCGCAACTCCAGCGGCAAGCGCCAGCGGGTGCGCAGCGCCGAGCCATAAGCTGCGCCGAATTCCGCCAGCGCATCGCCGACTTCCTCCAGCTCATCCAGCTCGCCGCCAGCCTGCTTCCACTCTTGAAGACAACGCAGCAACGCCAGATCGCCGAGGCGATGGAGCATCCCGGCGCAGTAGCAACGTTCCTGATCCAGATCGAGCAGCCGCGCCAGCGTGCGGGCGTACTCGGCGGTGTGCAACGACAGGCCCCAATAGCGCTCGGCGTAGTCGGCCAGACATGGGTCGCTGAGTCGGGCGCTGCGCTTGAGTGCCAGGCCAAGGATCAGGTTCATGCTCTGCCCGGTGCCCAAGCGATGTAGCGCCTGCGCCAAGGTCTGCACCGGCGCGCCATGGTGTTGGGCGGCGCTATTGGCGGCGGCGATCAACACGGCGGTGATCTGCGGATCGGTGCGAATTTCCTCTTCCAGCAGCTTCAGGTCCAGGCCGTTGGGGTTGAGGCTGCGTTTGACCGCCACTTGCACGTCGGTCATCAGCGGTGCGCCGTCGGCCTGCTCGCGGCGTCGTTCGAGGAATACCGAGAGGGTCATGCCCGGCGCCAGCGCCGGTACTTCACAGAACACTTCTTCGCCAGCGTTCAGCAGCAGTCCCTGCAAACGCTCGGTCAGGCTTTCCATGTTCAGGGGTTTGGCCAGGTAGGCGGTCGGCGCCAGCGGCAGGGCTTCGCGTACGCTGGCGCTGTCGTTGCGACTGCTCATCAGAATGAACGGTAGCGGCGGATTGCGTTTGCGCTGGCGGACACTGCGCAACACGTTCAAGCCATCGACGCCGGGCAACTCCCAGTCGACGATCGCCAGGTCATAGGGGACTTCGCTGAGCAGCGACATCGCCTCCTGGCCATCGGCGCACAGATCCAGCCGCGCATCGCAACGCACATTCAGCAACACTTGTTTGAGCAGGTCACGCGACCAAGGATCGGCCTCGGCAATCAGCACTCGGGGTACAGCGGGTAATTCGACGGCAGTCATGCTCGCCCTCCCTTGCAATGCTTGAACCTTAGCCAATGCTGGCGTTTCGGTACAACCTGAAAACCGCGCAAGTGTTTCTCCAGGCATGAAAAAACCCGCCGAAGCGGGTTTTTTTGTCGATCCGATCACACGGTGCTACGGATTACAGCTCCGAGAAGCACTCTTCGATGATCGCCAGGCCTTTGTCCAGTTGCTCGTCCGGCGAGGTCAGCGGTACCAGGACGCGCAGAACGTTGCCGTAGGTGCCGCAGGACAGCAGGATCAGGCCCTTGTCACGCGCCTTGGCCACGACAGCCGCGACGGCGGTCGGGTTTGGCTTGTGGCTGTCGCCGTTTTCGAACAGCTCGACCGCGATCATGGCGCCCAGGGCACGGACTTCGCCGATCACCGGGTACTTGGCCTGGATGGCCTTCAGGCCAGTGACCAGACGCTCGCCGACAGCCTTGCAGCGGTCCAGCAGTTTTTCTTCTTCGAACACTTCCATCACGGCCAGGGCCGCGGCGCAAGCGATCGGGCTACCGGCGTAAGTACCACCCAGGCCGCCTGGAGCAATGGCGTCCATGTATTCGGCCTTGCCGCACACACCGGCCAGCGGGAAGCCGCCAGCGATGGATTTGGCGAAAGTGGTCAGGTCGGCAGCAACGCCCATCTGTTCCATGGCGAAGAAGGTGCCGGTACGGCCAGCGCCGGTCTGCACTTCGTCAGCGATCAGCAGGATGCCGTGCTGGTCGCACAGGGCGCGCAGACGCTTCATGAATTCTTTCGGCGCGACGTAGAAACCACCTTCACCCTGCACAGGCTCGATGATGATCGCGGCGATGTCTTTCGGCTCGGCGTCGTTCTTGAAGATGCGCTCGATGGAAGCGATCGAGTCGTCGATGCTCACGCCGTGCAGTTCGTTCGGGTACAGCGCGCGGAAGATGCCGCCTGGCATCAGGCCCATGCCGGCCGAGTAAGGCACGACTTTACCGGTCAGGCCCAGCGTCATCATGGTGCGACCGTGGTAAGCGCCGGTGAAGGCGATCACGCCAGCACGGCCAGTGGCGGCACGGGCGATTTTCACGGCGTTTTCAACGGCTTCGGAACCGGTGGTCACCAGCAGGGTTTTCTTGGCGAAGTCGCCCGGTACGCGAGCGTTGATTTTCTCGCACAGCTCAACGTACGGCTCGTAGGCCAGAACCTGGAAGCAGGTGTGGGTCAGCTTGTTCAGCTGTTCGGTCACGGCGGCGATGATTTTCGGGTGCACGTGGCCGGTGTTCAGTACAGCGATACCGCCGGCGAAGTCGATGAACTCGCGACCTTCAACGTCGGTCACGGTCGCGTTCTTCGCGGACTCGGCGAAGATCGGGTGAATCTGGCCAACACCACGTGGAACAGCAGCGGTACGGCGGGCCATCAAGTCAGCGTTAGTCTTGCTCATTACAGTCCTCATTCGCCGCTCATCGGGCGGCGTCGTTCAAGGATAAAGCGGGAGGAATCGGCGGTGGCAGCATGCGATGATCGACTGCCACGGCGTTCCCGGCCGCAGAGAAAATTCCGGTTTGAAACGACGCAAAGGGACAGCGCTCTCGTGCCCTTTGCGTTTACAGCGATCTTCTACCGAGGCTTAGATGCCCAGGCAGAGGTATTTGATTTCCAGGTAATCTTCGATGCCGTACTTGGAGCCTTCACGGCCCAGGCCCGAGGCCTTGATGCCGCCGAACGGCGCGACTTCGTTGGAGATCAGCCCGGTGTTGACGCCGACCATGCCGTATTCCAGGGCTTCAGCCACACGGAACACACGGCCCAGGTCGCGAGCGTAGAAGTACGAGGCCAGACCGAACTCGGTGTCGTTCGACATCGCGATCACGTCGGCTTCGTCTTTGAAGCGGAACAGCGGCGCCAGCGGACCGAAGGTTTCTTCCTTGGCGACAGCTGCGTCTTTCGGCACATTGGTCAGGATGGTCGGCTCGAAGAAGTTGCCTTCCATCGGCTTGCCACCGGCCAGCACAGTTGCGCCTTTGCCCACGGCGTCAGCGATATGCTCTTGCACTTTGGCCACGGCTTTCTCGTCGATCAGCGGGCCAGTGGTGGTGCCTTCCTCCAGACCGTTGCCGATCTTCAGCTTGGCGACTGCCACTTTCAGCTTCTCGGCGAACGCGTCGTAGACCGAATCCTGAATGTACAGACGGTTGGCGCAGACGCAGGTCTGGCCGTTGTTGCGGTACTTGGAAATGATCGCGCCTTCGACGGCCTTATCCAGGTCCGCGTCGTCGAACACGATGAACGGTGCGTTACCGCCCAGCTCCAGCGAGACTTTCTTGATGTCCTTGGCGCACTCCGACATCAGCTGACGACCGATTTCGGTCGAGCCGGTGAAGGACAGTTTGCGCACGATCGGGTTGCTGGTCAGCTCGCTGCCGATGTCGCCGGCGCTGCCGGACACCACGCTGAACACACCTTTAGGGATGCCGGCGCGCTGGGCCAGTTCGGCCAGGGCGAATGCGGAGAACGGGGTTTGCGAGGCAGGCTTGAGCACCATGGTGCAACCGGCGGCCAGCGCAGGACCTGCTTTACGGGTGATCATCGCCGCCGGGAAGTTCCACGGGGTGATGGCAGCGGTAACGCCGATCGGTTGCTTGATCACGATCAGGCGCTTGTCCGGCTGGTGGCCCGGAATCACGTCGCCGTAGATGCGCTTGGCTTCTTCGGCGAACCACTCGATGAACGAAGCGGCGTAAACGATTTCGCCCTTGGCTTCGGCCAGTGGTTTGCCTTGTTCGAGGGTCATCAGGCGAGCGAGGTCGTCCTGGTTCTCGATCATCAGTTCGAACCAGCGACGCAGCTTGCCTGCACGCTCCTTGGCGGTCAGTGCACGCCAGGCCGGCAGCGCCTTGTCGGCGGCTTCGATGGCGCGGCGGGTTTCGGCAGCGCCCATTTTCGGCACGGTGCCCAGAATTTCGCCGGTGGCCGGGTTGTTGACCTTGATCGTCTGACCTTTGTCCGCGTCGACCCATGCGCCATCGATGAAGGCTTGCTGGCGGAACAACTGGGTGTCTTTAAGCTGCATGTCGGCTTTCCTTAACAGCACCGCGCAAGGCGCGGAGCAAAATTATGATTGTAGAAAGGCGCCTCGCAAGGCTGCCGTCAGGGAAATCATTTACCGGGCTGGCACATAAATAGCGCACGACTCAAAACGCGTGCGGCTCAGCACCTGGATAAGGAGCGTTTGAAATCTCAAACGAATCCTAGGTTCAAAGGGGTTGAAGGACAATAGGGCGTTCGAAAAAAAGAACAAAAACGCCGCTTTTGCTGGATTTTTCAGATCAACGAGCATCAAGCCCTCGCCGCAGCAAAACCATAGTTCAGTCCCGCCAAAGCGCCAAGCGAGCCTTTTGCAGGACGTTACAGCTTTATGGAATGCAGGGTTTTCGACCGACACGCGCACTGACAATAAGCGCCAAAACCCGGCATGGACGCCCCGAGCCGACCTAGGTATGATGTCGCCCGCTGCACCAGTAGCTCAGCTGGATAGAGTACTGCCCTCCGAAGGCAGGGGTCGTGGGTTCGAATCCCGCCTGGTGCGCCATTGATTTAAACGAGAAAGCCCCGGACTGTGATGGTCCGGGGCTTTTTTGTGCCTGCTGACCGGCGACTCACTCCGTCGTCCAGTCAAACTCGTCGTATTCATCATCGTCTTCTTCGTCCTCGATCAAGTCATCATCGAGAACGTCTTCCTCCAGATCCTCTTCGGCCTGTTTGGCCAGAAGAAACTCCTTGCGACTCTCCGTCACTGCCCGCCGCAGTTCCTCACCCTTCACCGGGCAGTTGAGCATTTGGGCGATGCGGTCGATTTTTTGGGCCACGGCATCCTCCAGCGCATCGGCAATGACCCGATAGTGCGCGTTTTTGCGGGTCAATGCCAAATGGCGGATGGCTGATACGGTCAGTTCTTGCGGATTTTTTCCAGTCGCAGGTCGAGATTCACGTTCGGGTAGCGCTTGTGCAGGTTGTTGAACAGGCTGTCGGCCGCTTGCGACTGACCGGACTCGCGCAAGCGCAGGACTTCGCGCAGTTGCTCGTCGAGACCGTTGACCGGGGCGGCGGCGCGCTTGCTGACCTTGGTTTCGTCCGCCGTGTCGGCGCTGATCGATTCGCTCTGCATCGGCGCAGCCATTTCCGCCATCGGCGCGGGGGCCATTGCGGGAGCTGGCGCAGAAAGTGCGCCGGCGGGAGCCGACAGTGATCGGGCCTCCTGGCGGGCCACAGGCGCGGCCGGTTTGGCAGCAGGGGCGAAATCGTATTGAGCCACGGGTTCCGGCGCGCGCTGCAACAGCGACAGCATCAGCGCGATGCCGACCAGACTGGCAAAAACCACCTGGTAGCGCGGTGTCTGGCAGACCTTGAGCCAGCGTTGCCACAGACTTTGCCGCGGTGCCGGGGTTTCACGGCGGGCGGCGTTGAGGATCAGCGCATCGAGATGCGCCGGCGGCTCGGCGTTGTGCTGTTCGCGCACGTGCATGAGCACTTGCTCTTCGGGTGTCGGGCGGGCGTCCGTCATGTCAGTACCTCCTCGGCCAGCAGCCGACGCAGTTTTTGCTGGGCGTAGCGCAAGCGGCTCTTGACGGTTTCCAGCGGTGTTTCGGTGAGGCTGGCGATTTGCGCCAGGTCGAGGTCGCCGTGGGCGCGCAGCAGGAACACTTCGCGCTGGTCGGCGGGCAAGGATTGCAGGGCGCTCTCCAAACGCTCGCTGTCGCGGCTGAGGTTGAGCAGTTGTTCGGGATCGGAGGCATCGTCGCTGACGGCGTGGGTTTGCTCGTCGTAGCTGTCATGCAACGGTTGTCGGGCGCCGTGTTTGCGCCAGTGATCAATCAGGCGATTGCGGGCAATCTGGAACAACCATGTACGAAAGGACGCCCGACCTTGTGGCTGACTGGCACTGCGGATCAGGCTCAGCCAGGTCTCCTGGAACACCTCATCGGCCAGTTCCGGCTTGCCGCTCAAACCGAGCAGAAACCGGTAAAGACTCTGGCGATGACGGGCGTACAGGATCTCGAACGCCTTGCCGTCCCCCTCGCGATAACGGGCCAGCAGCGATTCGTCGCTGCTGGCCTCAAGGCTGTCTGCAGAGGCAAACAGCTGTGTGATGAAGCCTTTGAGGCGGCTCACTATTCAATCCGTCGCTCAGTGGACATTGCGTTGGAGGCGGTGGACGTACGCAGGCTCTGCGCCAGTTCAACCAGTTGCACGAACTCGTTGCGCAGGCCGAAGCGGTCATCGCCACGGGCGCCTCGAGCCAGGGCTTCAGTGTCCTTGAGGCTGAAATCGCCGGTGTAGCGACCGTCCTTGAGTTGCTGGGAAAACGCGGCGACGGCGGCAGCAAAGCGCAGGTCTTCGCTGGCTGGTGCAACCTGACTGGCAATCGGCCGCTCGATCAGCAGACTTTTCCCACCCTCAGGCTTTTGATATCGCACACGCAGCATTGCCAATTCTCCTTTCTTCTCGGAAACCACTGCATCGGTTTTTCCGTAACGCAGCGGTTCCAGCCAGCCCTTCTCGCCTGTCGGGACAATTTCATACAGCGCCGTCACCGTGTGGCCTGCACCGATTTCACCGGCATCGACCTTGTCATTGCTGAAATCCTCACGCTTCAGTGCGCGGTTTTCGTAGCCGAGCAGCCGGTATTCGCTGACCTGCGCCGGGTTGAACTCGACCTGCAACTTGACGTTTTTCGCCACCACGGCGAGGGTCGAACCGAGTTGATCCACCAACACCTTGCGCGCTTCGCGCAGGTTGTCGATGTAGGCGTAGTTGCCGTCACCGGCATCGGCCAGTTGTTCCATCAGGTGTTCATTGTAGTTATCCACACCGAAACCCAGGGTGGTCAGGGAAATGCCGGTCTTGCGTTTATCCACAGCCATTTGTTTCAAGCTGTCGAAGTCGCTGATGCCGACGTTGAAGTCACCGTCGGTGGCCAACAGGATGCGGTTGATACCTTTGGGGATAAACGCCTGCTGCGCCATCTGATAAGCCAACTCGATGCCTGAAGCGCCAGCGGTCGAGCCACCGGCGGTCAATTGCTCGATGGCTGTGCGAATTTTCGCCTTTTCCCGTCCGGAAGTCGGCTCCAGCACCACTCGGGATTCGCCGGCATACACCACCAGCGACACCCGATCCTGCTCGCGCAGTTGATCAACCAGCAACTTCAGGGTGCTTTTGACCAGCGGCAAACCTTCGCGACGGTCCATCGACCCGGACACATCCACCAGGAACACCAGATTGGCCGGGGCCAGTTCCGCCACCGCACGATCGGACGCCTTGATGCCAATGCGCAGCAAGCGGGTGTGCGGGTTCCACGGTGAAGCGGCCAGTTCGGTGGTCACGCCGAAGGGCGAGCCATCGTTCGGCAGCGCGTAGTCGTAGGGAAAATAATTGACCATCTCTTCCAGGCGCACCGCGCCCTCCGGCGGCAGTCGACCCTGATTGAGCAGGCGCCGCACATTGGCGTAGGCGCCGGTATCGACGTCGGCGCTAAAGGTCGAGACCGGAGTTTCGGCGACGCTGTGGATCGGGTTGTCGGCCAGGTTGGCGTACTGCTCGCGCTGCTCGTCGCGATAGCCTTGTGGATAACTTTCACCGGCCGGCATCGGTGCAAAACTGGCGATCGGTGCCGCCAATACACTGCGCTTGGCCATCGCGCTATCGGCCATGACCGCTTCGGGCTGCGCGGAGGATTTGAGTTCGGTTTGCGCCGGAGGCGGTGCAACGGTGGTTTCCGGGCTGGAAGAAACACCGCAACCGGCAACCACCAGCAACACACTGGCAGCAAGGGGGCGCAGAAGCGTCGAAGGAAGGGACATGGGGGCTGACCTCGGGGATAAATTGATCCATTCATCCCCTGAGACGGACAGCCCTTTCAGTTCGGGTTAATCCTCGCCGAAATTTTTTTCAGCGGTGATAACGCCGCACCGCACTGCTGTTGCGCAGCACGTGGCCTTTGATTTTTTCCATCAGCTGGGCGCGGGTCAGGCCGGCAGGCAAGGCATCCGGGGCCAGATCCAGGGCGTAGATCTGAATGATGTAGTGGTGCGCGCTGTCGCCGACCGGTGGGCATGGGCCGACGTAGCTGGTGGTGCCTTTGCTGTTGGTGCCGCCGACGCCTTCAAGGGCCGATTTGGCGCCGACACCGGCCGGAATCTGCCGGGTCGTGGCCTTGATCCCGTAGTGAACCCAGTGATCGACGCCTGCGCCTTTCTGGCCGTCCGGATCGTGCATGACGATGGCGTAGCTCAGGGTTCCGCTGGGGCCGGCGTTCCAGCTCAGGGCCGGCGACTGGTTCTTGCCGCCGCAGCCGGCCGCATCGCTGGCCGCCGCCGAGGTGAACAGACGGTTATCCGAAACACCGGGAATGCTGAGGGTGAAACGCTCCTGGGCCTGCGCCGGAAACTGCACGCAAAGGGCGACGGCAACGGCCGCCAGCCAAGGGTTGAGAGAGGTCAATCGGGTCATTCCGGGAGCACCTTGTGCAGTTGGGCCTTCGTCGGCCTGCAAACTATAGCCGTACCGTTCGTGCCTTGGCAGTGGGAAATGGCTGAACCTCGCAATGCAGCCCAAACTCGTAAGAGAAATGCCTGTGAGGAGCACGAACATGACCCTGCACCGTGTCGCCCGTTTCGCCGATGTACCTGAAGACCGTGGGCTGGGAGTGCAAATCGGCGACTGCAAGATCGTCCTGCTGCGCGCCGCCGGCCAGTTGCGCGCCTTTCAGGGGGAATGCCCGCATGCCGGCGCGCCGCTGGCGGAAGGTGCGTTGTGTCACGGCCGGCTGATCTGCCCGTGGCACAAGGCAGCCTTTCGCGCCGAAGACGGCGCTTTGTGCGAACCTCCGGCGCTGGACAGTCTCAAGCGTTATCCGCTGGAACTGCGCGGCGACGAGGTCTGGGTCGATGACCAGCCGCTGGCAGATCCGCACACCCCGCCGCAGGACGATCCGCGCACCTTTGTCATTGTCGGCGCTGGTGCAGCGGGAACCGCCTGCGCCGCCGCCCTGCGGGAAAAAGGCTTCGGCGGGCGGATCGTGCTGATCGACCACGAGCCGGACTCCGGCTACGACCGCACGGTGCTGAGCAAATTTGTGCTGTCCGGGGAAATACCGGCGCAGGAAACCCCGCCCCTGCGTGATGACGACTTTTACCGCGAACAGCACATCAACCGGGTTTCAGGCGAGGTCAGCGGGCTCGATACCGATACCAAAACCCTTCACCTGAGCGATGGCCGCACACTGCATTACAGCGCGGCGGTGCTGGCCACCGGCGCAACGCCGAACGCGCTGAAACTGCCCGGCGCCGACCTGCCCCAGGTGTATGTCCTGCGCTGCAAAGCCCAGGCGCAATCCATCATGGACGCCGCTCAACCCGGCCAGCGCGCGGTGATCATCGGTGACAGTTTCATTGCGCTCGAATGCGCTTCGGCCCTGCGCCGGCACGGTCTCGAGGTGACAGTGCTGGCGCGCCATGCCATTCCGTTCGCGGCGCAATTCGGTGAAGCCGTCGGCAAGGCGATCCGGGCA
The DNA here is from genome assembly GCF_030344995.1 of Pseudomonas fluorescens. Lineage (GTDB taxonomy): Bacteria > Pseudomonadota > Gammaproteobacteria > Pseudomonadales > Pseudomonadaceae > Aquipseudomonas > Aquipseudomonas fluorescens_BF. The sequence continues at coordinate 447,513 of NZ_CP128260.1, read as the reverse complement.
CTGCATGAGGAAAACGGCGTGAAATTCATCACCGATCACGAAGCCATGGAAATCACTGGCGACGGCAAGGTCGAGGCGGTGTTGCTCGACAATGGCCTGCGCCTGTCGGCGGATCTGGTGTTGGCGGGAATCGGTGTACACCCGGCTACCGAAGCATTCGGCGACCTGCCGCGCGAGGAGGATCAATCGCTGTTAGTCGATGCCAGCCTGCGTGTCGCCGACAGCCTGTGGGCGATTGGCGATATCGCCACCTTCCCGTTGAACGGCAAGCCACAGCGCATCGAACACTGGCGCCTGGCCCAGCAGCACGCGCGGATCGTCGCCGCGAACCTGCTCGGTGGCGATGAGCATTACCTGGACGTGCCGTATTTCTGGACCTGGCATTTCGACCGCAACTACGACTATCTCGGTCATGCCGAGGCGTGGGATGCAGTCGAATTTATCGGAGAACCCGAACAGCCGCCGTTTATCGGTCTGTTCGGGTGCAAGGGCGTGGTGGTGGCAGCGGTGGCCTGCGAAGAGGAACGAGCGATGGCCCTGCTCGCCGAACGCATGAAGCAACCGCTGCCGATGGAGGAAGCCTGGCGACTGATTCGCGCCGTCAGGTGATCCGGTTCAGCGGCTCGCGGTTGTCGTCGTCCTCGGCGTGCAGAAAAATCACCCGAGGATGTTCCAGTGGCGACAGCGGCGGCGGCAGTTCTTCCGGCTGGACCGGCCACAGATGCGGCACCACATGGCTGACGTCGCCGTCCTGATCGTTGTGGATGGTCATCACGCCCGGCCCGCGCAGTTTCTGAAAGCGGTCGTCGCACAGTTTGAAGCTGCGGCTCAGCCCTTCATCGTCGACCACCGGGGACGGCAGGCGACGCTGGGCGAAGCTTTGGCTCTTGCGTTGCTGATAACGCGCCCAGCCGATCAGGATCACCGCGTTGACCAACGCCACCCACAGGTAAATCTGCAAGGTGCCAAGGGCTTCGAACGCCGAGTTGTCGATGCGCGGCCCGCCTTCGTGGGTCTCGATCAACGGCCACAGGCCGCGCACCAGCAGATACAGAAGGCCGACCCAGGCCAGCACCGTGAAGAACGCATCGACCACCACCAGAAACGGCCGTTGGCGGGTCCGGATGATTTTCATTTGATAACCTCCTCTTCATCGTCCCCGATCGGTTTGATACCCCGGTCGGGACTGACCCAGCGCGCACGCTTCTGGTGTTGGCCGAACAATACTTTGGGGAAACTGACCAGCGTGGTCAGCAGGCTGACGAACCAGAACGCGATCGGGTACCACACCACCCAGAACATGGTCTTGCCCAGGCCCGGCTCGTAACGACGGTCGATGATGATGCTGACCGCGAACTGCACCAGGCAGACAAACGCCAGCAGCAACCCGGTAAACGCCGGCGGCATCAGGTGATGCACCGCAATCGCCTCGGGCATGACCACGAACTTGCCGACGGCCCAGAAGATCACCGACAGCAGGAAAGTGAACGCCCAACCGGTCGACAGGCAGTATTCGAACAGCAACGGCCAAAGGTAACGGTGACGGTACTGCCAGATCCCGCGAATGTTCTTGAACAGCACTTCGGCGCCGCCCTGGGCCCAGCGCAGACGCTGCTTCCACAGACCGCGCAGGGTTTCCGGCATCAGGATCCAGCACAGGGCACGGGGCTCGTAAAAGATGCTCCAGTGGTCCAGTTGCAGCTTCCAGCTGATGTCGATGTCTTCGGTGATCATGTCCGGGCTCCAGTAGCCGACCCGGTTCAGCGCGGTGCGACGGAACGCAACGATCACACCCGACACGGTGAAGATCCGCCCGAACACCCGCTGGGTGCGTTTGATCAGCCCGATGATCGACGAGAACTCACCGACCTGAACCCGCCCGACCAATGTGGAACGCGTGCGGATCCGTGGGTTGCCGGTCACCGCACCCAGTCGTGCGTTGTCGAGCATCGGCGCCACCAGATAAGCAGCGGTGTTCGGCGCCAGCAGCGCATCACCGTCGATGCACACCAGATATTCGCTGCGCGCAGCGATGGCGCCCATGCGCAGGGCTACAGCCTTGCCCTGGTTTTCCGCCAGATGCAGCACCCGCAGCCGTGAATCTTCCTTGGCCAGTGCATCCAGCACTTGTGCGGTGTTGTCCTTGGAACCGTCGTTGATCGCGATGACTTCGATGTTCGGGTAATGCTGCGCCAGCGCCGCGTGGATGGTATCGGCAGCGTTGTCGCCCTCGTTGTAGCAAGGGATCAGGATCGAAATCAGCGGTTCACCTTCCAGCGGTGGCGGCAGCGTGTCGTCCTTCCACGGCCAGTGCCGCTCCCAGTGCAGCCAGAAATACAGGCCACCGGAAATCCACAACCCGGACATGAACAGCGGATAGAAGAACACGAAGTCCATCAGGAATTGCCCGGTGACCAGAAAAATCAGCCCCAGCGGGACGCCGAGGACGATCGCCAGAACAAGCAGGGCCAGCAGTCTATCCAGCATGTCATGGGTTCCATTTGTTGGAGAGCGCAGGCCGCACGGTTTTCAGGTCCGGCAGGTTCTCGAGGAAGTTGTCCGGGTAATAGCCGAAACTGGTGGCGCCCTGACGCTTGAGGCGGCCCATCCAGTCAGCCAGTTGCGCACCGTCGATGTCGGCCTGTTCCTTTTTCGTCCAGTCCCGGGCCTGCAGTTCAAACACCGTGCGATCCAGCGCGCCGGGGCGCTGTTTGATCTTCGCCACCAGCTCTTCGAGCCACGGGCCGGATTGCGCATGGGTCTGTTTTTCCATGAGCGGCATGGCCATCGGCGCCGTCCAGTCGTAGCTCACGAGGAAGTCGTCGAGGTTCTGCGCGAACCACGCTTCGCTCTGCGGATTGAGCACCGGTTCGGCGAAGATGTTGCGTGCGGTGAGCACTTGCGGGCCACGAATCGCACGCACCTTGGCGGTCAGCTCGTTGGTGAAGTCGATCAGGTAACGGCTCTTGAAGCGCGTCCAGCGCTGCATCGCCGCCGGATCGTCACGCAGGGCGGCGATCGAGCCCGGCAGGCCGTTGGCGGCATAAGCCTTCAGCGCCTGAGGGCCGGCATCTTCGAAATCTGAAAGCACCGCGTCGTCGTGGTAGAGAATGCCGTCCACCGAAGTCAGGCGCGCCACGTCTTCGTAGATCTCGCCGATGATCCGCCGCACTTCGGGATCGAACGGCGACAGGCGTTTGTATTGATCCGGGTCGACAGCAGTCGTGCCGGTTTTCGGATCCCAGCGCGTCACCCGTGGCAGCTTCGAATCCAGCTCGAAACTCAGCACCGGCATCCACGCAAAGACCTTCACGTGAGCCCGGGTACGCAGTTGCCAGGCGACGCGGTCGAAGAGGTCGGCGCGCATCGGCAGATGACGGTTGGGGAAGTACAGCGAATGCACCAGGCCATCGCCCTTTGGATCGGCGAAGGCTTGCAGGAACACGGTGTTGGCGCCCATGTCGGCCATGCGCTGGATCAGTTTGCCGAGGTTGATTTCCTGTTGCGCCGGGTCCGGGTCGTAGACGTTGTCCAGATCCACGTGCACCACGCGCATGGTGAAATCCGATTGCACGCCGACCACGCTGTTGGCGAAGTGCTCGCCGTCAGGGTCGGAGGCGACCAGGAAGCGCGGGCCGCTCATCAGGTTGTCGAGGGCATCAAGGCCGTCATCCAGGGTCAGGGCCATTTCATAGCCCTCTTCGCTGACCACGGTCAGCGACGTGCCGTCCGCCGTTCCGTAAGGCCAGACCCAGATGCGCGGCTTTTTACCGGTGTTCTTGCGGATTTTCTCCGAGATCGCCTGCACGTCGGCGCGGATCCGTGCCTGGAAATCGGCTTCGGATTCGTAGCGCTTGCTCACCGGATCGTAGCGTCGGGTCGCCGCCGCCGGCTGCATGTTGCCTTGCGGGTTGGCGAGGATGCCTTTGTGGCTGGCGTCGGTGTGGGCGGCGATTTCCACCAGGCCCGATTGCGAGATTTCCCGCACCTGAGCCCAGGTCAGGAAGTCCGAGCGCGGACGCGGCGTACCGGCGAAATCCACCGGTTGGTTCAGCGGCGTATCGATCCAGGTGCCGACCGGCGCCAGCAGCGCATGCCAGTTGTAGGCGCGCAATACCGGCAACACGCGGGTGTAGAAGCTTGCGTAACCGTCGTCGAAGCTGAGCAGGATCGCCTTGGGCGGCAGTTCCGGCCCGCCTTTGCGCGCGGCCATGATCTGGTCGACCGTCACCGGTTTGTAGTTGTTCTCCCGCAGCCAGGCGAGTTGTTCGAGCAGGCGCTCGGTGCGCACCGCCACTACCGCCTGATCGGGATCACGGTCTTCGACGTCGTGGTAGGCAATACCCAGCACGTGGTTTTTCGGCCAGGGCTTTTCATTGGCCGCCACCGGGCGCTCGGACGGCGGCACGAAGGCCGGGGCTTGCTGGGCGCAGGCGCTGACCAGCAGCATTCCCAGCAGAAGGATGAAACGCGAAATCAAAGGCATCTTCAAACTCTTCTAGAAGCGGAAAGTGAGGTCGACGAGCAGACGCAGATCGGTTTCCCGGTCACCGTCGTAGGGCCGGTTGATCACGCTGAACAAACCGCCCACCTCGAACACGTCGTTCCAGGCGTAGCGCTGGCCGTAACCGAGCAATGCCATGCCGCCGGTGCCGTGATCACGCTGGCTGTAAGTACCCGCACCGGCCTGGAACTGCTGGCTCCAGACGGTTTCGTAGCGGTGGTACAGCACGTGATTGACGTTCAGCAGTGGCATGACGCTGAAGTCCGACTTCGGGTTGAAGTACGGCACGTCATCGGACTTGGAGTTGTGGCTGGTGCCCACTTCCAGGCCCGCATCGACTTGCAGGTTCGGCGCGCTGTAGACGCCCTCTTTTCCGGTCAGCAAGGCTTCGACACGGTTGTTGCCGTCGCTGAAGTGCGACGGGCTGACCGCCAGCCGCCACTCACGGCTCTCGTTGGCGCGCCAGCGAATGAAACCGCTGCCGCCGTTGGCCTTGATGTCGCTGTTCAATGCCCGCAGCGGGGTCTCGGCCGACAGGTATTCGAGGCTGCCGCCGTATTGCCAGTGATCGTCGATGTCGCGGGCAATCGCCAAGCGGGCGCCCTGCTTGTTGCCAAAACCATAGGAGTGATTCGACACCTCGGCTTCGAGGGTCATGTCGCGGGTGCGACGTTCCAGGCCGACGCGCTGAAAGCGGTGGTGGCCGGTGCCTTCGGTGAAATCGCCAGTGGCGTATCCGGCCCCGGCGAACACCCGCCAGTCTTCATCGATCGGCGGGCTGTAGAGGGTGGTCTGGATGCCGAAGTCACGGCTGCCGGTGACCGCACCGGCATCGCCACCGCTGCCGCCGTTGGCCTTGCCGCCGTAGGCTTCGACGCGCAGCTCGGACATGTCGTGCACTTCGCGCTCGCGGGCCAGACGCTGGACCTGACGGTTGTCGGGGAAACGCGCCACCACGTCATCGGTCAGCGCATCCATCTGCCGCCATTCCTGCAGGTCCATGGCGGTGCGGGCCTGCGCGACTTCCAGGCCCATGTCGCGCGGCGCGATGCTTTCGGTTTCCTTGAGCTGGTTTTCCGCGCGACGCGGCCAGTTGCGGGCCAGGTACAGATCGGCCTGGGCCAGGCGCAGGCCGATGTTGCCCGGCGCCTGATCCACCAGGGTCTGCAAACGCTCTTCGCCGTGAGGCAGGTCGGAACCGTAGGTGCCGGCCTGCGCCGCCAGTTGCTGGGCGTCCATCCATTCGTCGTTGGGGTTGCCGATCGGCAGGCCCTTGAGTTCGATGCGCGGTTTCTGCGTCTTCGCCTGATCTTCGGCGACCTTGCGCGCCTCTTCGGCGCGGTCGCTTTCCAGCAGCGAGTAATACAGCGCCGTGGTGTCTTCAAGTCGGTCGCCGACATCGGCGTCCGGCGCCGCCAGCACCTGACGGTAAAGATCGGTGGCGATTTCCGGCTGGCGCTGGTCCAGATAGGACGCCGCCACCCAGCGCAGGGCGTAGGTCGGGATCTTCACGCCTTCGGCTTGGAGCTTCTGGTATTCGCTGATGACTTCGGCGGTGCGCGCCCGCGCCTTGAGCGCGCCCATGCGGTCGATGCGCCAGCGGGTCACGTCGTCGTGGGCAGTGGCGTCCGGGGTCCAGGTGGCGAGCAACTGGTCGTAGTCGGCCAGGGCACGATCGGCGATCACGTAGCGTTCTTTTTCGCTGCGGGTGGCCAGTTCGGCGAGACGTACGCGTTCCGCGGCCAGATCGCCTTCCAGGCGTCGCAAGGTGACAGGATCGATCAGCCCCGGACGCTGCTTCGCCAGACGCAGCGCCGGTTCCGGCAGACGTGCCTTTTGCAGGGCGACCACGTATTCGCGGGCGACTTCCGGTTTGTTGCCGGCGCGAATGAAAGCCTGATCGTACTCGAACAGCGCGTCGTACGGCTTGCCGGCGCGATTCAGGGCGTAGCCCAGCGCCAGTCGGCGGGAAGGATCATCGGGTTTGGCGGCGACCAGCGAACGGGCGCGGATCACCCCTTCATCAGGCTTGCCGGAGTCGGCCTGGGTCAGCGCCAGACCGAGTTGCAGGTCGGCGTTGTCCGGCTCCAGCATCAGGGCCTTGTTGTAGACCTGGATCGCCTGATCCCAACGTTTGAGGTTGCGATAGGCCCGGGCGGTGGCGGTCAGCGCCTGAACCGGCAATGCCCGGCCAAGGCCCTGTGTCTCGTAGACCTGCACCACTTCGGCGTCCAGCCCGGCCCAGCCGGCGATTTGCAGGTGATCGCTGACCTGGCCGGTGGTGGCCTGGGCCGGCGGCACCTGACGCAAAACGGTCAACGCAGGCGTGTAATGCCCTGCCCGGGCGTCGAGCACCATTTGATCGTAGGCCGTATCGGCGAACGCGAGCGCCGGCCAGAGCAACTGGCTGCACAGCGCGACTCGAAACAAAGGGCGTAAACCACGATGTAATACGGGAACATCAATACGCGGCATTCGTCAGCATCCTTACATGGCCAGCCGGGTAGCAGTGCTCCCCCTTGCCCATTTCGTGACGGAGGCCAAGCAAAAAACGCTCAGCCAAGCTTATCCAAGCAGTCTTGCACGCAAGCGTAGACCAAGATTCAGAACACAATAATTGTTCAGATTCGTGACGAAGACTTTCCCGGCGAGCCGCAAGCCCGGACACCAGACAGCAAAACGCCCGGCGTCTGCGGTATGCAGAGGCCGGGCGTTTCGTTGTCGCGCGGGGCGTTTACTGAGGCTGTTCGATACTGCCGAACTTGCTCATCAGGAAGCCGACGAACTGCTCGACGGTCATCTTCTGGCCGTTGAATTCCACCTGATTGGCGGCGTAATGCAGCTTGGTGACAACGTTGGTGCCATCCAGTGTCGCCAACTGCGAACCAACGGCCATGCCGGCGAACATATCAGCGCCAGCGCTGGCCTGGTCAACGATGGCTTTGGCATCGGTCTGACCGTCGATTTGCGCCTGCACGCTGAGCAGATCGACCAGCATCGGCTTGGACACCAGCACATTCACGTCAAGCAGCGCGATCAGTTGTTTGCTCAACTGGTCCGGTGGCAAGTCCATCGACGCAGGCTTGGTCAGGTCGAGCACCAGACTCGCGCGGCTTTCGCCGTTGGCGGTTTTCAGCGACAGGTCTTCCAGCGCCAGTTGCGGCCCGGCTGCCAGCAGTTTCTGCAGGTCGGCCTTGACCTGGGTGGACTCGGCCTCGGTGAGGTTCAGCTCCGGAGCCGGCAGGCCGGCGGCGGTGGCTTCGGCAGCGGCCTTCTCGTAGGGCTGGAGCTTGGTCTGGTAGATCTGCATCAGCGACATGGCCGACGGAATGTCGAGGTTTTTCAGGCTCATGGCCAGGTTGGCCGAACCGATCTTCTTGTCGTTGAGCGTCACTTCAGCGACCTTGTAGTCGGCACGGCCGGAGGCGTTGCTGCCGTTCTCTTCGGTGCGGTTCTTCATCTCGAAGTTCTTCACGCCCAGCACCGACTGTTTGGTACCGAAGGTGGTCTTGCTGCTGGTCAGTTCCAGGGTGTTCTCGCCGGTGTAGTAGCCGTAGGTGCTCTTGGCGAGATTGCTGGCCAGGGTCAGGCCATTGAGTTCGATCTGCACCGGCGCCTGATCTTCGGCGACCGTGGTCAAGTGCAGGCTGTCCATGTAGCCGTTGGCCTTGACCTTCTGGGCCTGGGCGCTGGCGGAAATGTCCATGTTCAGACCGGAAAACTTCAGGCTCGACTTGTCATCCAGCGCGGCTTCCAGCGGCAGCAGTTCGAGGTTGCCGGTGGTGGACTGGTCATAACCGATGTTGACCACACCCTTGAGCGGCGCGGCGCCCTTGGTGGCGGCAAACCATTTTTCGGTGATCGGGGTCTTTTCCAGTTCGTAGTGACTGGTGGCCATGACCGGCAGCCATTTCAGCGACACCAGACGTGAGAACGGCAGCGGGCCGTGTTCGATGTGGTCGACGAACAACAGCTCGACCGGCGCCTCGCCGAACATTTCACCCTCGCCCTTGAGGCGATAGTGCGCGGTGCTGCTGAAGGTGTTGCGCTCAAGCGATACCAGTTCCAGCGACGCGCTGCCGTTGGAGCCGGCCATGGCGGTCTGCAACTCGCTGTTGGCGTTGGCGACGGCGTTGTTCAGCACACCTTCGATTTTGGTGCCGGTGTACCAGGCCCCGCCTACGCTGATGGCGCCAATGGCCACAACAATTCCGAGAAGCACGCCTGCTGATTTATTCATGAATGACCTGATCGATTTCCGTGGCTGAAAGTGTGGTCGTCTTCCCTGAACCCGTGACCGGGCCGTGGCGCGACTCCGCTGAATTTAGCGGTGGAGATTAGCACTGGCAGTGCAACGCGGCCCAACGTTTAAAGGTTAAAGAGTGTCGACAAGTCATGGACAAACAAAAAGATCGCCGGGTTCGGCGATCTTTCAGGGGTCAGGAATATTGCACCTCGATCTCATCAAGCTGATGGTCGAAGCTCTTCAGCCGTGCGGTCCAGGTGTACACCAGCACTTCGAAATCCCGGTCGATCACCGCCTCGCCCGGCCCGTCGCTGCGCGGGTCGCAGAAGTCCAGTTGATAACGCTCGCGGGCCATGGCGGTGGCGACGTCCGACAGTTCGCGGGCGTTGTTGAGCCAGTGCCAGCCGTCGTCGGCGACTTGCCGGTCTAGCGCCAGGCATTGTTTTTTCAGTGCTTCGAGGCTTTTTTCCAGCGGCGTGCCGGTGAGTTCGCCCATGACTTCGGCGAAGGTCCGCCCCGGTTGCCAGTAGCTGCCCCAGAAGTAGCGGTCGAACACGGTTTCGACTTTGCGCAGCGCGACTTTGGTGTCCCAGATCAGCAGCAGCGTCTTGCTTTGTTCAAGCTGGCGTTTCTTGAGTCGCTGGCTTTGCACCAGCGCCGACGCCACGACCACGATCGCCATGACCGCGATCAGCGCCACAGTGCTGTCGAGGAAGACCATTGCCTTGTCGATCTGATGGGCCAGCATGATGCCGTAGAAATAGGTGGCCGACAGCAGCACCAGGGCTACCAGGGCGCACCAGAAGCCGAGAGCGTAAGGGTTTTTCATTATTGGTTTCCCCTAGACCTGCGCTAGCGATGTGCACTGAAAAGGCGCCTGGTTCGGGGCGCCCTTTCAATACTTCAAAGCATAGCAACGGCCTCAGGGTTTGCTGGCGCTCGAGGCTTGCGTTCGTCCGCTTTCCCAACCGCCGCCCAGGGCGAGGAACAAATCGATCTGGCTCATGGCAACCTGGGTGTTGGCGGCGGCCAGTTGCGCGGTGACGTCGGTGTAGGTGCGGGTGGCCTGCAAGTCGGCAAGGAATGACTCGCGGCCGGCCTGGAAGAAGCGGTGCGTCTGGTCCGCCGCCAGTTTCGCCGACTGCTCGGCATCGGCCAGCGCATCGCGACGTTGCAGCAATGCGGAGTACTGGGACAGGCCGGTCTGGGTTTCGCGGATGGCGTTGAGCACTACGCCGTCGAAATGCGCCAGCGCGCCCTGGGTCGTGGCTTCGGCTTCGCGGATGCGGGCCCGGGCGCCGTTGGTCGGCACGCTCCAGCTCAGCGAAGGACCAAAGCCCCAGCGGTTGGTGGAGGGTTTGCCAAGGTTGTCCAGAATACCGACGGTGCCGATCGTCGCGCCAAAACTGATGTCTGGGTACAACTCGCCGGTGGCGATGCCGATTCCAGCCGTCGCGGCCGCCAGACGACGCTCGGCCTGACGGATGTCCGGCCGACGCTTGAGCAGCGCAGCGCCATCGCCGACCGGCACCAGTTGAGCGATTTTCGGCAGTTCGGCGCAGGTCGCGGTGCCGGCCGGCAGTTGATCGACAGGTTTGGCCAGCAACATCGACAGCCGGAACAACCCGGCCTGACGCGCCGCCTCATAACGCGGCATGTCGGCGCGCAGGGATTTGAATTGGGTCTGCGAACGGGTGACCTGGGTTTCGTCGCCGCGCCCGGCGTCGCGCAGACGCTGGATCAGAGTGGTGCTCTGGGATTGCAGGTCGAGGGAATGCTGAGCGATTTCCCGTTCCTCGTTCGCCGCGCAGACCTGGGTGTAGGCCCGCACCACGTCGGCGACCAGGGTGATGCGTGCCGTATCAGCAGCGGCCTGGGTCGCGTCGGCGTTGGCCTTTGCCGCTTCGATCCCGCGTTGCAGCGTCCCCCACAGGTCGAACTGATAGGACGCGCTGATGCCGATATCGCCGATGTTGGCCACCGGCACTTTCTCCGGCAGCAGGAATGCCTCGCCGGATTCCTGCAAGCGTTGTGCGCCCATTTTCACGCCGCCGCTCCAGCCACCGGCCGCCTCGGCTTCATCGACCTGCGCACGGGCCCGCGACAGGTTCGCCGCCGCCACCCGCAGATCGGTGTTGGACGCCATGGCCTGCTGCACCAGTTGATCCAGACGCGGATCCTGATACAGCCGCCACCAGTCCGCCGGCACCGGGGCCGACACCACCGGTTTGCCGGCCACCGCCAGGTCGCCCTGGAAATCCTTGCGCTGGATCGCCGCATCTTCGGGCACGTGATAGTCCGGCCCGACCATCGAGCAGGCCGACAGCATCATGCCCAGTCCGGCGATCATCAGAGCCCTGCTCATTTGGCGGGCTCCTGCGGTTGATCGTCGATGATCGACACGGTGGCGGTACGCCCGGCAATCATGCGGAAGTCATCCGGTACGTCGTCGAAGGCAATGCGCACGGGAATCCGCTGCGCCAGACGCACCCAGCTGAACGCCGGGTTGACGTTGGGCAGCAGGTTGCTGCCGCTCGAGCGGTCACGGTCTTCGATACCGGCGACGATGCTTTCGACATGCCCACGCAGGCGAGCGCGGTCGCCGATCACGCGGATATCCACCGACTGACCGATGTGGATGCCATCGAGTTTGGTTTCTTCGAAATAGCCGTCGATGTGGAACGAATTGCTGTCGACCACCGACAGCACCGGACGCCCGGCGGTGACGAATTCCTGTGAGCGCGGCGCACGGTCGTTGACGTAGCCGTCCACCGGGCTGCGGATCACCGAGCGGTCGAGATTGAGCTGGGCGCTGTCCACCGCCACCAGCGCTTCGGCCAGGGCCGATTGTGCGCGGGCCACTTTCGACTGGCTTTCTTCCAGCTGTTCGGCCGGCACCAGATTGCCCAATCCACGATTACGCTTGGCTTCACGCTGCGCCTGGGCGAGGGTTTCTTCGCGATCGGCGACCGCCGCCTTGGCCTGACGCAACGCCAGTTTGAAACGGTCCTGGTCGATGCTGAACAGCACCTGGCCGCGTTTCACCAACTGGTTGTCCTTCACTTCGACCTGCTGGATCAGCCCGGACACGTCCGGGGCGATCTGCACGATATCGGCGCGAATGTGGCCGTCGCGGGTCCAGGGCGCGAACATGTAATACATCACCATGCGCCAGACCACGACGACGGCGAAAGTCACGATCAGCAGCGTCAGGACGACGCGACCGAGGGTCAGAAACGGTTTTTTCATGTCATCAGGTATCGACTGAGTGAATCCACGCCGTACAGCATCACGGCGTAGAGAGCCACGTTGAACAATGCCCGGTGCCAGACCAGACGGTAGAAATGCAGGCGTGTGAGCACGCCGTGTACCAACACAAACAGCACATAAGTGATGCCCATCAACACCAGCAGGGTCGGCAGGAAAATGCCGCTGATGTCCAGATCACCAATCATAGGGGCGCTCCTTCGGGCAGCGGTTCTTCGGGCTCTGCGTTTGAAACGAACTCCACGCCGGGCAACAGCGCCAGGCGCAATCCGCTCAAGGCGTGCAACAGGTTTAGTCGGGTTTCTTCATCGCCGTGGCCGTTGAGCGCGCGGCGGGTACGATCCATGGTCATCAGCAAGGCGCTTGGCGCCGGAAGGCGTTCGCCGGCCTTGAGGCAGGCCCGGAAATATTCGCCGACCTCTGCCACCACCTGCTTGAGCAATACGTTCGGCGCGCCGGTCACGCGCGGCGTGTAGGCGAGCAGGTCGAGCAAATTCAGCCCCACGCGCACTTCGCGCATGGCGATGCCGGTGTCCTGGCCGGTCAGCGCCAGACGCGGCAGGTGCTGCATCAGGCGGTCGAGCAGTTGCACGCCCAGTTGCCGGTGTTCGGCGAGGTTGGCCGGTTCGGTCATGCTGACGATGTCTTTCCAGCTGAAGCGGGTCAGGCGCTTGGCCGCCAGTTCCGCGCCGAACGGCCGGGCGATCAGCGTCCAGATAAACGCGAACAACAGCCCCATCGGGCCCGCCAGGTTGGAATTGACGAAGGCAAAGAAGTCCGCGTCGTAAGCACCAGAAATGCTGATGAACGACGAGGTGTTGACCAGCGTCAGCAGCATGCCGAGGTAGAAACGTGGCTGCACCGTCAGGGTACCGACACAGATGAACGGCACCGCGAACGCCAGCACCAGCATCGGGAAGTCATGCAGGTTCGGCAGCACCAGAAACAGGTACAGGCTGGCGAACAGCACCGACATCCCGGTCCAGAAAAAGAACCGGTAGATCTGCGGCGCCGGGTCATCCATCGAGGCGAAGAAGCTGCAAGAGACCGCCGCCAGAATCACCGCGCTGCCGCCGTCGGTCCAGCCGAGCAGGATCCACAGTACCGAGGCGACGATGATCGCCAGGATGGTCGAGGCCACCGAATACAGCATCAGCCCACGGTCGAGAAATGGCGTCAGGCGACCAAGGCGCCAGTGGCGATAAACCGCGCGCCAGCTGTCCTGGCGCTCGCACAGAATCGCGTCCTGCAGACTTCGGCAGTCCTGCCACAGATCGATGAATTCGCCGAGGCGGTACAGCGCGTTGGAAAACAGCAACTGTTTGCGATCTTCCAGGGCTTCGGCGCCCGGTTGCAGCGCTTCGAGCTGGTCCCGCAGGGCTTGCCAGCGTTCGAGATCGGCGTCTTTGTGGTCGAGCCATTCGCGGGTCGCGGTGAGCAGCGGCGCGAACTTTTCCACCAATTCCGGCGTGCGCCGTTCGAGGGCGTAAAGCGAGTCTTCGAGGGCATCGATAACCGGCAGCAGATGGATCATGCGCCCGCGCAATTCCTTGGTGTTGCGCACGGTTTGCGGTCGCGCACCTTCGTGCGGCAACTGGCCGATCATCAATTCCAGGCTGTTGAAACTGCCGACCATGGCCATGCGCAGGGCGGTGACCTCCTCGGGCTGTACGTCGCGGCTGAGGAATTTCAGGCTGTAGGTCGTGGCGTCGGCGAACCATTTACCCACGGCATCGTTGAACACCGGTGCCAGTCGCCGTGGCCAGAACATCGCACCGACCACCGCTGCCACGGCGATGCCGAGAAAGATCTCTTCAGTCCGCGACTCGGCCACGTCCCACACCGCCAGCGGGTTATCCACCACCGGCAGGGCGATCAGCGGCAAGGTGTAGCCGGCGAGCATCAGTGCGTAGTTGTTGGCGGTGCGCAGGTGCAGGGACAGGAACAGCAGAATCCCCGTCCACAAGGCGATGACCACCACCAGCACATACGGGCTCTGGACGAACATCGGCACGAACAGCACTGCCGCCGCCGCACCGAGAAACGTGCCGATCGCGCGATACAGCGCCTTGGAACTGGTCGGGCCGAGGAACGGGCTGGAAACGATGTACACCGTGGCCATCGCCCAATAAGGACGCGGCATCTGCATGAGCAAAGCGATGTACAGCGCGATCATCGAGGCCGCGAACGTGCGGATCCCGTAGAACCAGTCCCGCGCAGGGGGCATGCCGGAAAAGAACCCGTTCACGGATTGATCACCGTTGGCGGAGTGGCCGCCTCAAAAGCTCTCAGTACCCGAAGCGTAGCCTCCAGATCGCGCTGGTCGATGCCTTCGAGCACTTCATGACGCAGACGCACCAGTTGCGCCTCCACCGCTTGCACCAGCTCACGGCCGGTGTCGGTCAGGCTCAGGCATTTGGCGCGACGGTCCTGGGCATCTTCGGTGCGGCAGACAAAACCGGCGTGACACAACTGGTCGAGCAGGCGCACCAGCGACGGCGACTCCATCCCCGCCGCCTGCGCCACCTGCACCTGGCGCACACCCTCGCCCAAACGCCCGATCATCAACAACGGGACGGCGCAGGCTTCGGAAATTCCATAGTTGACCAGCGTGGTCTGGCAGATCTTCCGCCAATGCCTGGCGGCCACCACCATGGCACTGCTGATGTTCATCTGGAGAGCGTCGAGGTTATTCGGCACGAGGGAATGCACACACTGTTAGTTTGCTAACTATCAATATCGCATTGGTGGGGAAATTCAGTCAAGTTTTGAAACAAATTGGGTTGCGTGCTTCAGCTCAGCGTCTTTTTGAGTTTTCGTAGACGTCGCCTCGCTCGCGCTTACCCACGGCGACTACCGAGACAACCACTCGCTCTTCGATCACTTGGTAAACCAGTCGATAACCGGACGCTTTGAGTTTGATCTTGTAGCAATCAGGCATGCCGTGGAGGGAGTCAGCCGGAATACGGGGACGCTCAAGACGCTCAGCCAGCTTCTTTTTAAATTGATCACGCAGCGTATGACCCAGTTTGTTCCACTCTTTGTGAGCGGAAGGCAGAAATTCGAGCTTATAGGTCATCCAGGCTTACCGGTATGGGAGTCTCGTGACTGCGAGAACGAACGATTTCTGCCAACTCGAGATCATCGAGCCGCTCCATCATGGCTTCGTAAACGTCAGCCGGCACCATGTAGCCCATGACCCGGTTGTGATTCAGGACAGCAACTGCTCCTCCGTGCGCGCCGTTTAGCACTGCGGAGGGGTTTTTCTTCAATTCAGAAACACTGACAGCCATATCGGCCAGAACACTTTGCATAATAAAAGACCTCAATTGAGGTCGTAATTCTGGTCTAAGGAAACATTACTGGCAACCGGATGAGTTGATTCAGCTTACGAACGGCAAGCTGATAATTACCCCCGCCCCTTCCTCAACATCACATCCAACTGATCCACCACCTCCGCCCAATCCGCATCATCGAGAATCTCGTCACGCAGGAAATCCGCCTGGCTCTTGCTCCAGAAAAACGCGTCGCACAGGTGCAGTTCGGGTTTGAGCGGGGAATGGGTGGCGATGAACTGGTCGATGCTGACCGGGTCGTTGTCCAGACCGAGTTGCTTGAACAGGGATGGGAGACTGTGCGTCGGGTTTTCCATGTCGGAACTCCTGCGAGATTTATAGGGTGTGAAAGATTTTTCGCGAGCAGGCTCGCTCCCACAGGCTCAGTGCAAAACTTGTGGGAGCGAGCCTGCTCGCGATTGGCGTCGTCAAAAACGCCACAAATCTACTGACTCAACTCCCGCACCTGCGCATGCGGCACCATTTTCAGGAATTCGGGCATGCTCATGTGCAGCAGGTTGTTATGGTTGCCGGCTTCCAGGTAAATGTCTTTCTGCCGCGTCAGCAGCGGGTCGATGACCATGTCCAGGCCGTAGGAATCGCCCAGTGGCGGTACGGCACCGCGTTCGCAGTCGTCAAAAATGTGCGCCAGATTGCTTTCGCGGGTGATTTGCCATTCGCCGCTGCTGCGCACTTTGCTCAAGTCCAGGTGACGGCTGGCGGGAAGCACCGCCATCAGGTAGTGCCCGTGACGGTCGTCCAGGATCACCGATTTGGCCACCCGTTCTGCGGCAATGCCGGCGACCCGCGCCGTTTCCAGGCTGCTGGACGAGTGCGGGTGGGTGACGATGTCATATTCGCATTGCGCCCGGTTGAGGCTGCTCTGCACTTTCTTGGCCATACGCATGATGCACCTCGGTGCCCGCCGACGCTGCGCGGCGGACGGTAATGAAACGCTGTGGCTGTCCTTGAAAGTCTAGTCCGGCGGGCCGCGAACACCGGGAAATCCGCCCACTGGCGAGACAGGCAAATTGATCAAAAATCACCCAGCCACAGCCTCAACTAGACTGTAAGAACAAGCCCTGACTCTCGCGGAGGGTCACGTGAACATCCGTTGCTGTGCGCTTGCCCTGTTGCTGCTGAGTGGATCGGTCGTTGCGGCAGACACCCCGTTTACCGCCGTCAGCCCGGTCGGCCTGTGGCTGATCACCCTGGGCATCACGTTTCTGATCGCCGAAGCCGCGCTGCCCAACTACGGGCTGATCGGCCTCGGCGGTATCGTCATGTTCGTGATCGGCGCGCTGATCCTGAGCAACGCCGAACTGCCGGTGCCGATGATGATCGGCCTCGGGCTGGTCAGCGCCCTGTTGCTGATCGCGCTGCTGATCCGCGCCCTGAAAACCCGACCGCGCCACCCGGTCAGCGGCGATGCCAGCCTGCTCGGCAGTGTCACGGCGGTGACGGTGGTGCAACCGGAAGACAGCCGCAACGGCTGGGTGCAATTACAAGGAGAACGCTGGCAGGTGCTGAGCGCCACACCGCTGCACACCGGGCAACCGGTGCGGGTGGTCGGGCGCAAGGGTCTGTTGCTGCAAGTGGCCGCGACTGACGCGGCACCGCTCGGAGAGTGATCATGGGTCTGCAAATCGGTTTTGTCGCGCTGCTGCTGTTGCTGATCGCCCTGGCCGGCTCGACGTTCCGCATCCTGCGCGAATACGAACGCGGCGTGGTGTTCCAGCTCGGACGCTTCTGGCAGGTCAAGGGGCCGGGGCTGATCCTGCTGATCCCGGTGGTGCAGCAAATGGTCCGGGTCGACTTGCGCACCATCGTCCTCGACGTGCCGCCACAGGACGTGATCACCCGCGACAACGTGTCGGTGAAGGTCAACGCGGTGTTGTACTTCCGCGTGCTCGACCCACAGAAAGCGATCATCCAGGTCGAAGATTTCCTCATGGCCACCAGCCAACTGGCCCAGACCACCCTGCGCGCGGTGCTCGGTAAACATGAGCTGGATGAGCTGCTGGCCGAGCGCGAACGCCTGAACATCGACATCCAGCAAGTGCTCGACGCCCAGACCGACGCCTGGGGCATCAAGGTCGCCAACGTCGAGATCAAACACGTCGATCTCAACGAATCGATGGTGCGCGCCATCGCCAAACAGGCCGAAGCCGAGCGGGAGCGGCGAGCCAAGGTGATCCACGCCGAAGGAGAATTGCAGGCCTCGGAAAAACTCATGCAGGCCGCCGAAATGCTCGGCCGCCAGCCCGGCGCCATGCAGTTGCGCTACATGCAGACCTTGAGTTCGATTGCCGGCGACAAGAGCTCGACCATCGTCTTTCCGTTGCCGATCGAACTGCTCAAGGGGATGGCGGATCTGTCGGCGAAATCGTGAGCGCGCGCAAGCGTTCCAGCGCGGCATAGGGCGCACGGGCGCAATGTTCGACCCGCGCCTGCAATAGCGCCGATGCCTCGCGACGCTTGTGTTCACCATCGACGACAAAGGGTTGTGACGGCTGCTTCGCGTGCTGCGCCGTTGCCGCCAGCGCCAGTTCACATTGCGCGGCGCTCAGCTTGAAAAACCGCGCCAGCCGCCCGCTCATCGCGTCGGGCAATTCGCTGTAGTTGAGCGCCAGCCCGGCGGAGTCACGACAATGCACCCACCCGGCCTCCAGCAGACGCCCCAGCCGCCGGGCGATGAAATCCTCGCGACCTTCGAACGGCAAATCATCGTCCAGCACACAATCGCCGAGCGCACCCGGCACCATGTGCAGGCCGGGGCGGCGCAGGTGCGAGACGGCAATTTCCAGCGGATCGCGATAAACAAACAGCCACGGTGTATCGGGAAAACACTCGTGCAGCAACGGCCATTCGCCGATGTTCCAGGCGTCGAGTTTGATCACCAGTCGCTGCTCCGTACCGCGCCGCCGTTGACCGTACGCCGAGAGCAATCCGGCGATGGCCGCACGGCGTTCTTCGTCCGGCAGATCGCTGCGCAGCAGGGCATCAAGGGGCGGTGGCTCCGAGACCACGATGTGATCGTCGAGCCGGGCGAGCATCTGGCTGACCAGCGTCGAACCGCAACGCGAGGCGTGCAGGATGAAAGCGCTTGGTGGCAGACCCGGACTGAGCGCTTGCCAATCCAAGAGCGCCGACAAGGGTGTTTGCCGGCGGAACGCCTGATTGAACGGCAGGCGCAACGCGTCTTCGACGGCCTCACGAAAGAACGGCTGATGCAGCGGCGTCTCGCCGAACCAGCACCAGTCGACCTGCCACTGCCCGGCGGTTTTCCAGATGCGGATCGGCAACCAGCCGTCGAAATTCACAGGCGCCATTGTTCGTTCCATGACCGACGACCGTTGCGCATCGCGGCCAGCAGTTCTTCCCGGGAAAAGTGCAGGCCGCGTTCAGCGGCCAACGTCAGCGTCTGGTCGATGAAGGTTTCGGGGTCGTGCAGTGCCTGCAACGTTGCGGACAGCAACGGATCCGTGACCAGCAACCGTTGAAATCGCTGCAGCATTGTCTCCGCGCCATCAGGCAGCGGAGTACTCGGCAAACCGTCAACAATCATCTGCTCCAGCCACGGCGCGGGACGGCAATCGAGCACCAGATGAACCCGAGCCGTATTGTCGCGATTGTCGACTCGATGCGGCCGGGCGAGATCGAGAAACCAGCACTCCCCCGCCGTCATCGGCATTCGCTGGCCGTCGAGCCAGAAGTCCACGGCGGGCGGACTGAGCAGCGGAATGTGCAGGCGCAAATCGGCGTCCGCGCCCTCTAGATCGTAGTCGCGATGCTCATGAATCTGCCCGCCCGGGCCCAGTCGTAAAAGCCGCGCACTGACGATCTCCAGCGGCAGATCCCGCAGGGCCTGCTGCCAGCGACCATCATTCAGCCAAGGGGCGCGTTGTACGGGTTCGGCACTGCCGGGGGACAGTTCGGTGAGCGCATCGGCGGCGGAAATCAGCGCCACGCCGCTCCAGTCGCCAGCGAAATAAGCCGTGTTGAAATGACCGCGCCAGGCAGCATCGTCAATCGTCGCCAGCGCCTGCAACAGCAACGGCAGGTCCACCGTCACCGGCAGCCGTGAGAACGCCGGTCGGCTCATACCTTGGGCAACACCGCTGTTTCGCCGAGCCAGGTCAGCAACCGGTCCAGACAGGCCTCGACCGTCAGCGTGCCGGTGTCGAGCACCAGCGCAGCCTGGGCCGGCGCCTCGTAAGGCGCCGACACGCCGGTGAACCCGGCCAGCTCACCGCGTCGGGCACGGGCGTAATGCCCTTTCGGATCGCGCTGCTCGCACACCGCCAGCGCAGCGCTGCACCAGACCTCGCGATAGTCCTCGCCCAAACGGCGGGCAAACACTTCGCGCAGCTCCGCCAGCGGCGCGATCATCGCCAGAATCACGATCTGCCCGTTCTCCACCAGCAACGCCGCCAACTCACTGGCGCGGCGGATGTTTTCCAGGCGGTCGGCATCGGTAAAACCCAGGTCGCGGTTGAGCCCGACCCGCAATCCGTCGCCATCGAGCACCACGCTTTGCAGACCGCGACTGAACAACTCGGCATGCAAGGCCTGGGCAAGGGTCGATTTGCCCGCCGCCGGCAAGCCGGTCAGCAGCATCGCCGTGCCGCGATGGCCGTTGCGGGCCTCGCGTTGGGCACGGCTGATGCTGGCGGTCGGCGCCAATACGTCACTGCGCAGAGGCATGGGCCACCGGCAGCGAAATATCCCCCGAGGCCCACGCCGCTTCGCGGTTGGCCAGCGCGGTGGCGATCGACTGGACTTCGGTGGACTGCACCTGATCCGGCAGCGGATCGAGGCCGGCGCTGGCGAAAATCTGGCCATAGGCATTACGCAGATCGGCGTAGGACAGATCGCGCCGCAGATCCGCCTGCAAAGTATTGAGTTCGCCCTGAATCAGGTCCAGCTCACCAATGCCGTCGGCCTGACGACGGTTGCGCAACTGACCGACGATTTGCCCGTCGATGTCCGACAGTTGCTGGTTGGTCTTGAACTGGCGCAGCGCCTCCTGATAGTTGGCGTTGGCCACGTAGAGCTGTGCCAGCACCGCAATCGACATCGCCTGTCGCCGTGCGGCAGCGACTTCTTCACCGGCCTTGGCCACGTCGATGGCCGCCGGGGCGGAGATCACGTTGAACAGGTTCCAGGAGACCTTCACGCCGTAGTCGGCCCAACCCTGCTCGACCAGGAACGAGTTGCTGTCGTAGTGCCCGCCAGCGGAAAACTCCAGGCCCGGCAGCAGTCGCAGCATGGCTTTGCGGGTTTCGGCGGCGCTGATCCGGGTCTGGTAATCCTGCTCGCGCAGTTCCGGACGACTGGTCAGGGCTTCCTGCTCGAGTTTGCTCAGGTCGACCTTGAGTTCCGGGATCTGATAACCGTCATCGGTGGCCAGGGTCAGGTTGGTGCCCAGCGGCAGGTTGATCAGGGTTGCCAGTTCGGTTTTCGCCAGCGACAACGCGCGGCGTTGCTCTTCCAGTTGCCGGGTCGCCTCGATCAGCGAGCGCTGATAACCGAGCGATTGCACCGGATCGCCGATGCGCTGTTCGCTCATGCTTTCGCTGTTGCGGCGGGCGGTATCGACCCGCGCCATCAGGCTGTCGATCTGCTTGAGCAGGCGTTCGGCGGCCATCGCCCGCCAATAGGCCGAGCGCACGTCCTGAACGATGGTGTTGATCACCTTGCGCCGGCGTTCCTGAACGATCAGACGCTGGTCGCCCTGCTGCTTGGCGCTGATATAGCTGACGCCGAAATCGAGAACGTTCCAGACCATCGTCAGGTCGGCGACGTCGCGGTCGCGATCCTGGGAGGTCGACGGTTCCAGGGATTGAGTGCCAGTGCGCACGCTCTGGCTGCTGGAGGCGCTGACGTTGTTGCGCCCGACGTAGCCGGCGTCCAGCGCCATGCGCGGCAGCATGTCGAAACTGGCGAGGTCGAGCTGTCGCTTGGCCAGCGCTTCCTCCATGATTTTCAAGCGGCCTTCGAGGTTGTACTTCACCGCGCGGGCCATCGCCTGGTGCAGGGTCAGCGGACCGCTCAGCGGTTCCTGGCCCTTGTACATGCTTTGCAGGTCGGCCCGGGCCCGTTGTTCACTGACACTGCGTTCGATCGGTTCACTGGTCACTGCACATCCGCTGATCGCCAGCGCCAGCAGGCTGGCGCCGAACAACTTCTGACTTTTCTTCATCCCTGGATCGCCCCTAGGTCCCGCACATATTGAGTTGTTGTGTGTTGTCAGGCCGGCATTTCGCTGATGCCGACTTGTTGCAGAGCTGCCGCCAGGTTGTCGACCCGCTGCTGCTCGCTGTCCTTGATCTGTTGCAGTTGCTGGCCCAGGGTCGGCGCGCCGAACACACCGCGCAGGCCCTGGGAAATATCGCCGCCCTTGATCGAGTGACGGTCGAAGGCGTTCAGCGAGTCGCGTTCGGCGCTGCTGTCCTGATTGAACAGGCTCGACAGCGTGCTGCTTCCGAACACGCCGCCATCGCCGCCGCCGAATCCGAGGAAGCCGTGGCCGGTACCGTCACCCAGGTTGTCGCTGCTGCTGAAAACCTGGGCAATAAAACTCGGGCTCAGCGCACCGCGGTTGATGAAAATGTCGCCCAGCGGACGGATGCCGTCGCCGATCACTCGTTGCTCGAACAACGGCGCGAAAGTCAGTGGTGAACCGAGGTCGCCGGTGGGCGGCGTGAAGACGATCGGTTGCAGCGGAACGTTCGGCGGTGGTGGCGGCACGACTGGATCGCTGCTGCGGAATTCCGGATCCGGCGTCACGACGATCAGCGGAGAAGTCGGCGTTACAGGAGGCACAGGCACCACCGGCACCGTATTGACCACGTAATTGCCGGAGCTGCTGACGCCGCTGCCGCTGTTGCCCGAGAGATCGCTGACCCCGGCCGTGTTGAGGCTGATCGCATTGCTGGTGCTGTTGACGTTGGTGTTCGGCGTCAGGGTTGCGGTCCAGGTCTTGCCGCCGTCGCTGCTGCTCAGGTTGGACAAGGTGCCGTTCGCCACGCTGAGGTCCGACAGGTCGAAACCTCTCACCGCCTCGTTGAAGGTGATGGTCACCTGCGAAGTCTGGCCGACGCCCAGGTTCGGATTGGCGATCACCACCGTGGCGGTCGGCCGTTCGCTGTCGAGGGCGTAGTTGTTCGACACCGCCACCGTGCTGCCGGCGTTTCCTGCAAGGTCGGTGACGTTGCTGGTGTCCAGCGCAATGAAGTTGCTCGGGTCGGTGACATTCGCGGTCGGCGTGAAGGTCGCGGTCCAGGTCTTGCCGCCGTCACTACTGGTCAGGTTGCTCAGGTCACCGTTGGTCACGCTCAGATCGGACAGGTCGAAATTGCTCACCGCCTCGCTGAAGGTAAAGGTCACCGTGGTGGTCTGGCCGATGCCCAGGTGCGGGTTGGCGACCACGATATTCACCGTCGGCCGAGTCGCATCGAGGATGTAGTTGTTGGAGATGGCGATGCTCGCCCCGAGGTTGCCGGCCAGATCCTGGACGCCGGCGGTGTCGATCAGGATCAGGTTGGTCGGGTCGTTGACGCCGGCAGTCGGGGTGAAGGTCGCGGTCCAGGTCACGCCGCCGTCGCTGCTGGTCAGGTTCGACAGCGCACCGTTGGCGACGCTGATGTCCGACAGATCGAACCCGCTCACCGCTTCGCTGAAAGTGATGGTCACGGTGGTGGTTTCACCGATGCCCAGGCGATTGTCCGCGACCACGATGGTGGCGGTTGGCAGCGCGGTGTCGATTGCGAAGTTGTTGGAGTCGGTAGTTCCGACGCCACTGTTGCCCGACAGGTTGGCCACCCCGGCGTTGTTCAGGGTGATCAGGTTGCTGCTGTCGGTGATGTTGTTGGTGGGCGTGAAGGTCGCGGTCCAGGTGATACCGCCGTCGGCGCTGCTGACATTGCTCAACGTGCCGTTGGCGATGGTCAGGTCGCTGTTGTCGAAACCGCTCACCGCTTCGCTGAAGGTGATGGTCACCAGCGAGGTTTCTCCGGCCTTCAGCGAAGTGTCGGCCACCACGATGGTGGCGGTCGGCACCTGGGTATGGATCTGATAGTTGGCCGAACTGGTGGTACCGGTGCCGGTGTTGCCGGCCAGGTCGGTGATGCCGGTGTTGTTCAGGACAATCAGGTTGGTCAGGTCGGTGACGCCGATGTTCGGCGTGAACGTGGCTGTCCAGGTAATGCCGCCGTCGCTCGACGAGACATTGCTCAGAGTGCCATTGGCGACGCTCAGGTCGGAATTGTCGAAACCGGTGACCGCCTCGCTGAAGGTGATGGTCACCAGCGCCGTTTCGCCGGGCCGCAGGTCACTGTCGGTCATGACGATGGTCGCCGTCGGACGCTGACTGTCGACCGCATAGTTGTTGGAATCGGTGGTGCCGCTGCCGGCGTTGCCCGCCAGATCGGAGATGCCGGTGTTGTCCAGGGTGATGACGTTGGTGGTGTCGGTGATCCCTGCCGCCGGCGTGAACGTCGCGGTCCAGGTGATGCCACCGTCGCTGCTGCTCACTGCGCTCAGCGTACCGTTGGCGATGATCAGGTCGGCATTGGTGAAACCGGTCACCGCTTCGCTGAAGGTGATGGTCACCAGGCTGGTCTGGCCGACGCCGAGCGCGGTGTCGGCAACCACGATAGTGGCGGTCGGACGGACCGTGTCGATCGAGTAATTGTTCGAATCGGTGGTACCGCTGCCGGCGTTGCCGGACAGGTTCTGCACGCCGGAGTTGTCCAGCGTGATCAAGTTGGTAGCGTCGGTGATGTTGGTGGTCGGCGTGAAGGTTGCCGTCCAGGTGATCCCGCCATCACTGCTGCTCACCGCGCTGAGCGTGCCGTTGGCAATCGTCAGGTCGGCATTGGTGAAACCGGTGACCGCTTCGCTGAAGGTGATGGTCACCAGCGAGGACTCGCCGATTTTCAGGCTGGGGTCGGACACGATAATGGTCGCGGTCGGCACCACGGTGTCGATGGTGTAGTTGTTGGAGTTGGTCGTGCCGCTGCCGGCGTTGCCCGCCAGGTCGGCGATGCCGGTGTTGGCCAGCACGATCAGGTTGCTCGCGTCGTTGACGCCCACGTTCGGCGTGAACGTTGCTGTCCAGGTGATGCCGCCATCGCTGCTGCTCACGGCGGTCAGCGTACCGTTGGCGATGATCAGGTCGGCGTTGGTGAAGCCGCTCACCGCTTCGCTGAAGGTGATGGTCACCAGCGAGGTTTCGCCGGCAGTGAGATTGCTGTCGGCGACCACGATGGTCGCAGTTGGCCGCACCGTATCGATCGCGTAATTGTTGGAATCGGTAGTGCCGCTGCCGGCGTTGCCCGACAGGTCGACGATACCGGTGTTGTCCAGAGTAATCAGGTTGGTGGTATCGGTGACGCTGGCGCTCGGGGTGAACGTCGCGGTCCAGGTGATGCCGCCGTCGCTGCTGCTCACCGCGCTCAACGTGCCGTTGGCGACCGTCAGATCGGCGTTGGTGAAGCCGCTGACCGCTTCGCTGAAAGTGATGGTCACCAGCGAGGTTTCACCAATCCGCAAGTTGTTGTCGGCCACCACGATGGTCGCGGTCGGGCGCACGGTATCGATGGCGTAGTTGTTGGAGTCGGTGGTGCCGCTGCCGGCGTTGCCGTTCAGATCCGCGATGCCGGTGTTGTTCAATGTGATCAGGTTGGTGGCGTCGGTGATGCTGGCGGTCGGCGTGAACGTCGCCGTCCAGGTGATACCGCCATCGCTGCTGCTGACCGCCGTCAACGTGCCGTTGGCAATGGTCAGGTCGGCGTTGGTGAAACCGGTGATCGCTTCGCTGAAGGTGATGGTCACCAACGAGGTTTCGCCAATTTTCAGGGCGCTGTCCGCCACCACGATGGTCGCGGTCGGACGCGCGGTGTCGATCGCGTAATTATTAGAATTGGTGGTGCCACTGCCGGCGTTGCCGGCGAGATCGACAACCCCGGTGTTATCCAGGGTGACCAGGTTGGTGGTGTCGGTAATGTTGCTGGTCGGCGTGAGCGTGGCGGTCCAGGTGATGCCGCCGTCGCTGCTGCTCAGGCCGGTCAGGGTCCCGTTGGCCACTGTCAGGTCGGCGGTGGTGAAACCGCTGACCGCTTCGCTGAAGGTAATGGTCACCAGCGAGGTTTCGCCCACCGCCAGATTGCTGTCGGCGACGACAATGGTCGCGGTCGGGCGCACGGTATCGATCACATAATTGGCCGAGTCGGTGGTGCCGCTGCCGGCGTTGCCGGCAAGGTCGGCGATGCCGGTGTTGTCCAGGGAGATCAGGTTGGTGGTGTCAGTGATGCTGGCCGTCGGGGTGAACGTTCCGGTCCAGGTGATGCCGCCGTCGCTGCTGCTCACGGCGCTCAGCGTGCCATTGGCGATGGTCAGGTCGGCGTTGGTGAAGCCGGTCACCGCTTCACTGAAAGTGAAAGTCACCAGCGACGTATCGCCGATCTTCAACGCCGTGTCGGACATCACGATAGTCACGGTCGGCCGTGCGGTATCGATCGCGTAATTGACCGAGCTGGTGGTGCCGACGCCTGCAACGCCGTCGCTGATGGCGGTCACCCCGGTGTTGTCGAGGGTGATCAGGTTGGTGCTGTCGGTAATGTTGTTGGTCGGGGTGAAAGTCGCGGTCCAGGTCAGGCCGCCGTCGCTGCTGCTGACCGATGTCAGCGTGCCGTTGGCGATGGTCAGGTCGGCGTTGGTAAATCCGGTGACCGCCCGGCTGAAGGTGATGGTCACCAGCGAGGTTTCGCCGATTTTCAGCGCGGTGTCCGACATGACGATGGTCGCGGTCGGTGGCTCAACATAAGCAGTGTTGAGCGTACCGCCGTTGTTATAGATTGCCGCGAAGGCCAACGGTACAGAGCCCGTCACGCCGCCGCCCAGTTCTGCACCGCCGGAGCCGCTGCCGGCCGCGTTGCCGCTGATGGCGCTGAAGTTGGCAGCAGTGATCAGTACCGTGCCGCCCTGGTTCCAGATTGCGCCGACACCCCGCCCGCCGTCACCGCCGTTCAGGTTGTTGCTGCCCTGGCCACTGCCGCCGCCGCCACCGCCGCCCGCGCCGATGTTGTTGCTGATGACCGAGGTGCCGACGATTTTCAGAGTACCGGTGGAAGCGTTGTAAATACCGCCAGCCGCATTGCCGCCGACGCCGCCTACCTTGTCCCAACCGGCGCCGCCACCGCCGCCTCCGATGGAAATCGTGCCGTTGCTGGCCGTGCCGCCATTGCCGCCGTTGCTGTAATAGGACACACCTACACCGCCCGCACCGCCCGTGGTCGAGCCGCCGCGCCCGCCCATGTGCGTTGCGTCGTAGCCACCGCCGTAACCGCCGACACCACCGCTACCGGCCTGGCCGCCCAGCGTACCAATGCCCGGCCCGGCCGTACCGCCATGGCCGCCGCCCTGACCACCGAGGCCACCGCCACCGCCACCGGCACCGCCGTAGAACGCACCGGTGACACCCCCGCCACCGCCGCCACCGGCCGCCGCGTTACCGGTGACCGAGACGTTGTTCAGCGTGAGGATGCCGGCGTTGAAAATCCCGCCGCCCATGGCGCCAGTTGCGCCGTAGCCGCCATTACCGCCATTGCCCGAAACCAGGCCCCGGGTGATGACCAGACCATCCAGGGTCACCGTGCTGCCGGAGGTGATTTCCACCACTCGGGTCCGGTATTGGCCATCGAGCGTGACGTCGGCAACCCCGTCGTTGTTCAGGTCACCATCGACCGTGATGTTCTTGTTGATCAGCAATTCCGAGGTGAGCTGCACCGTCATGCCGCTGCTGAAAGTCACGATGTCGCCGTTCTGCGCCGACGCCAGCGCTGCGCGCAGCGAGCCGACCCCGGTGTTGGCATTGTTGGTGGCGGTCCAGGTGGCCAGGCCCCACTGGTATTCGCTCATCGCTTTGGTCGACAGCACGTTGGCGCTTTCGATGGTGCCGGTGGCGATCTCCAGATCCCAGTCGCCGCCCACCCCGGTGCGATTGTTCGATGCCGCGACGTCGCGACCGGTCAATTGCGCCAGCGAGTCGACGAAGCTCAGGCCACGATCCCCTTCGGCGGTGTAGCAGCCGTAGATCAGGATGTCGCCGCCGACGTTCATGTCCTTGCCGATTTCCGCCAGGATCGCGCTGCGTTGAGCGACGTTGTCGGCCGACAGATAGCTGTTGCCCAGCCACAGGTCACCGGCGTTGCCGTGGGCAATGATCTGCACCGAACTCACGCCCTGATGCTGGTCGAGGTAATCGGCGATCTGCTGCAAACCGTCCTTGCCCGCATCGAGCTTGACCACTTGCGTGCCGGGGGCCACGCCCTTGAGCAGGCTGTCGGCATCCTTGACCCGGGAATCGACGAACACCACGCTCTGCCCCGGCACAGCGACCGGGCTGGCGGCGGGCGTGGCATCGGCCTGACCGTGGGTGTCTTTGCTCGCCACCGGATGATCGGCGGTCGGCGTCTTCGCCGCATCGGCGGTAGGGTGGCTGTCGGGCTGGGCCGCAGCGGTATCGGCCACGGTGGCCGCAACGGCGCCGTCGAACAGCATGCGCGGTTCCAGCGACATGATCAGGGGCGCCGCCAGCGTCCGTTGGCCTTCGGTAACCCGCGACTTCTGCTTGCTCCACCACATGTTGCTCACCCGGACTCGAACACAGTTGTTGACGCATCAATGAAAAACGCCGCGATCAGCTGATCGCGGCGTCGGACTTCATACGAATGACATTGGCAGCGCTGGCTGAGCCATCGAGCCAGAAGGACAAATCGGCGTATTGCTTGAACAGGTCCGGCGGCAGAATCGTGCGCCGTGACTGCAGGGCGACCTTGGGCTTGACCTTGTGCAGGCCGGCCACGCCCAGGGCCTGGTCGAACTCTGGCGCGTCATAGGCCAGGTGCTCGAAATCGTGCTCGAACCAGGGTTCGCCGATAAAGTCGTAGACCAGCCGCAGCACCCGCTCCGGGGCCTGGGTCAGCAGGTCGTAATCGACGATCAGCAGCGAATCGGCGTGCTCGCCGTAATAGGCCTCCTTGAGCGCCGCCCAGGCAAAACCCACCAGGCGGTTGCGCTGAGCCAAGGTCTCGCAGCGGCTGTAGACGGTGTTGCGCTCGACCGCATCGCCGAACAGCTTGGTGTTTTCGAAAGGATTGGCGCGGTACAGCCGCTCGAGGCTGTCCATCACCCAGGCGACATTGCGCACACAGGCGATGACCTTTGCTTGAGGGAACAGGTCGTTGATGGCTGGCAGTCGCGCAGACCACTGGCGGTTGGTGTCGAACACCACCGGTTTGTCGGCCTTGTCGGCGTAGTAGGAGTCGAACAGGCCGCGCAACAGACGGCGGCGCATGTCGGTGTCGATCACTGCGCCGAATTCGCTGCCGGCGCTGCATTGTTCAAGGACACCGGAGAACAGCGCGCCGACCGGACTGGTCATGCCGGCATGAAAGCGCGGGTTCTGCAGAAGGATCGCAGAAAGAAGGGTAGAACCTGAGCGCGGCAAGCCGGAGATAAAGTGGAACTGCTGCAATCCCTTCACCGTATTTGTAAGTCCTTTTGTCTGACGAGCGTAATCCAACAATACCCTTTCGACTACTAGTGTTTTGATATCAAAACAGAGCAAAACGGACTTAAAAATCTCCGCTTTATCGCGAATAAAAAGGTGAACCGTTTAAGTCAGTTTTCTCCCGATTCGTTGGGCGTCTGCAACGAAAAAAGTCGCGCTCTCGCGCCACCCGCCTGGACCTGATCCCGCAACTGCCAAGTCGCAGGCAAGGGCAGGAATGGATCCGGCACCTCCGCATCCAGATCACCGATCAACCAGACCCGGGCACTGCCCTGCGGCAATTCGCTCAGTCGATCCAGATAAACCCCGTCGGACACCAGCGTGCCGAAACCGTATTGATTCGGACGCGTGGAGCGCCCTTCGGCGGTGGGTGGCGTAAACAGCCGGATTTGAGCGTCCGTGCGGTTGTAATAGACGTAACTGAGGTACCACAGCATGTCGCTGGTGATGATCCGGTCGCCGCTGGTGAAGTGGCGATTGACGTAATCGACCATGACGTTGAACTGGTCGTTGCGGTCGACCGTGGCGTTGGCGTTCACCCCGATCATCTCGACCCCGACCAGCGACAGCAGCACCGCCACCGCCAGCACGCGCACGCTGGTGTAGAGGCGGTCGATGGCCAGCGCAGCCAGCATCGCCAGCCCCAGCGCGTAAGCGGTCAGGTAACGCTCGATGAACACCGGCGTGATGAAAGACACGGCGAACACCAGCAACAACGGTACGCCGGTGTAGAGCGCCAGCAGGACACTGCCATGGTTCACGCTGCGATCCCGGGCGACGGCGACCGCCGCCAGCACCAGCAAGGCCAGCGGCACACCGCCGAACAGCAGCAACGGAAGCTGCTCGCCCTCATCCTGGATCAGCCAGAGCCAGATCATCGACGGCAGCGAAGACAGGGTCACCGGATCTTCCCAGCCCACATCGCCGCCGGCCTTGAGCGCGTCCATGTGTTGCAGCAGGTCAATCAGGTTCGGCAGCCACGGCAGGTACAGCACGACGATGGCCAGATTGGCCAGCCACCAGTCCTTGCGCTGGAGATGCTTCAGGCGATAACCCGGCAACAGCCGGATCAGCCCCAGATACAGCCAATGGCTCAGCGCCGCCAGCACCGCGAAATAATGGGTGTACAACGCCGCCGTCATCAGCAGCGCGTAGATCAGCAGATAGCGGTGACGCTGCGGACGCCGAATCCACTTGACCAGCACCAGCGTCGCGCCGACCAGCAGCAAGCCAAGCAACGCGTACATGCGCACTTCCTGGCTGTAGCGCACCGCCGTCGGCAGCAGCGCCAGCAACACCCCGGCGATGATCGCGGCGCGGCGGGTGGCCAGCCGGTCGACCAGGCTCACGCCGAGCCCGACCGTGGCAATACCGGCCAGCGCACTGAAACTGCGAATGGCCAGGAGGCCGTCACCGAATACGCCGATCCAGCCGTGCAGCAGCATGAAGTACAGCGGCGGATGCACATCGAACGCGGCGTGTGCCCAGATTCCGCCCAGCGAATAGCCCGCCAGCAGCAGGCTCGAACCTTCATCGCCCCAGATTGCGGCAGCGGTCAGGTCATAAAAACGCACCACGGTGGCCAGCAGCAGGATCGGAATCAACCAGTGCTCGCGCGCCCAGCGCAACAGGCGCCGGACACCGGCATTCGGTGCAGCGAACGGATCCTGGGTATCCCCCAGCGGCGTCTCGCGAAGAAACTCCATCAACCTCCCCTCAGGTTTTTTGCGAACACAATTGCGTCATCAACTGCGAACACTGTAGGCCAGCGCCGAAGTCGACGCGCGGCCGTGACGACGTCCGGCAAGTCCGTCGATCCGGGTCTACGCTACGGCTTGGCGTGACCTGCCCGCGCAAAAGGAAGGAGTCAGCAAAACGTTTCGACCGGCCCGAAAACAAGGGCGAACGCGCGGCGCGCCGACCACACAACAGAAGGATGAGGAACCATGGAAGTCTTTATGGGTACGATTCAACCGTTCGCCTTCAACTTCGCCCCGAGTGGCTGGGCCTTGTGCAACGGGCAAATCCTGGGCATCTCGCAATACCAGGCGCTGTTCGCCTTGCTGGGCACTTACTACGGCGGCAATGGCACGACCAACTTTCAACTGCCCAACCTGCAAGGTCGCGTGCCCGTCGCACAAGGCACCGGACTGGGCCTGACACCGCGCGTCATCGGTCAGGTGTACGGCACCGAAAACGTCACCGCCACCATTGCCAACATGCCCAACCACACTCACGCGATGACCGGCCTCACCGCCAACACGGCCTTGTCGCTGGCCGTACCCGCCAGCAATCCGGCGACCGTGCCCACCGCCACCAACTCGTACCTCGGCGCGTCCGGCGGCGGCCCTGGTTCGGCGAACATTTACTCCGACGCCCAAGGCGCCACACCGGTGCCGCTCAAGGGTGTGACCACCACCGTCACCGGTGACATTTCCTCCACCGGCGGCAGCCAGCCACTGCCGATCCTGAACCCGGCCCTGGTCCTCAACTTCAGCGTTGCCCTGAACGGCCTGTTCCCGTCGCGCAACTGAGCAAACGCCGGGGGCTTTACGGCCCCCGGCCGTTCTTTTTTTCACTGGAGTCAGACCATGCTGCAAGCGGTTCAGATTCAACACGTCCAGCCGTTGCTCGGACAACAACGCACGCTGCACCTGCCCGATGGCACGGCACTGCCGATTCGGATCGAGCACCTTGATGAGATCCCCGCCGCGAAAACCCGCTACAGCGAACGCATGCCCTTCTGCCTCGAATTCAACAGCCTGGTGCCGACCGAATTCGTCGACGGTTTATGCGCGCTGGAACTCCCGGAACTCGGTCGGGTGGAGGACATTTTCGTGTCGCGGGTGCCGGCGATGGGGCGGGATCCGCAACTGGGTTATTTCTGCATTTCCTTCAACTGAGACCCCGCCTCACTGCGGGTACCACACCAACCGCTCCGCCGCCGGATTGCGCTCTTCCACGGCAAACCCCAGCGCCAGGTAATGCTGGCGCGCATGGGGGTTGTTGGCCCAGACCACCGTCGCCACCGGACAGCGCACTTGCTGCGCGGCTTTTTGCACACCTTGCAGCACGGTTCGCCCGTAACCCTTGCCCCGGGCCTGGGGAATGAAGGCGAGGTACAACACGCGGATTTCATTGACGCCGAAATCGGTGCTGAGTGCGCCGATGGCGGTGCCGAGTTTTTCCACGATGTAGTGCATGGCATTCGGATGGTTTTCCCCCATGCCCTGCTCCTGCACCTGAAATTGCTGGGCAACGATTTGCTGCACCTGTTCCTGCTCGCCGTCGATCCATTGCAGATCCGGCCGCGCCGATTGATACAGGCTTTGCAGAAACGGCCCGTCAGTCGTCCGCGAAGGCCGTACCACCAATCCGTCCGCCGCCAGATTTTCCGTCATCTTCATGCTCCTTAGAAACCGCTTTCCCTGACCCCCAGCGCCGCCATCCGGCGCCAAGCCACGCCGAGCACCGATTCGCCGCTGCCCTGCAACACCACCACGCCGCGCAGTGGCTGCACCGGAGTCGGTGCCTGATCCAGCGTAGTCAAACGCACGCCGTATTGCGCCTGCACCGGCTCCGCCCGTTGCTGCTGATCGCGGCGCACGGCAATCGGCCCGTGGTGATCGGAGGTCAGTGCTTCCTGATCGACATAGGCCACACCGTTGGTGTCGATTTCATTGAGTTGTACCGCGATGGCGGCATGCATCGGGTCGTCGGCGATAAACCGCCCGGTGGCGCCGGGCTTGACCCGCCACAACTCGGCCTCGGCCAGGTAACCGCGCAGGCGGGTGCCGTCCTCGACCACCCGCGCCAGCGCGTCTTTGCTCGACAGCCAGCGGCCCGGCGTCAGGTTCGGCAGCAGGTCACGCACGGTTCCGGCGTGAGGTGCGCGTAACAGCAGACGTTCGCGTTGAGCAGTCAGGCCACGGTATTCCGCCACCGCTTCGGCAAGGCGTTGCTCGACGATGCCGGCGTCGGCAGCGGTTTCACTGCGGCCAGCCTGACGGCGCATCAGCAATTGCTGGATGCGGATTTCCCGGCGGACGATGGCCTGCCGCGAATCGAGATCCGGCGATTCCAGTTCGATCAGCACGTCGCCCTGAGCCACAGTCTGACCATCCGCCACCTTCACGGCTTTGACCCGCGCCGCCGTCGGTGCGTGCAAGGCACTGGCGCGGCCGCCCTCGAGCATCGTCGGCAACTCGACCGAGCTGCGCCACGGCACGATCAGCACCAGCAACAGGCCGAGTACCGCCAGACTGCTGAGCAATACGCGGGGACCATGAGCCTGTTCGCGACGGCTCCACCACTGGCGCCACTCACTCATGATCGGCAGAAAGATGAACCACACCAGTTCCACCAGCATCAGGAAGATCCCCAACACCTTGAAGAACAGGTGATAGACCGCCAGCGCGATCCCGAAAAACAACGCCGCACGCCATAACCACGAGCCATACCCCCAGATCAGCAAACGCCGCTGCATCGTCGGCGACCAAGGCTCCGGCGCCGGCGCGCCATAGCCGAACAGAAATTCCCGCAACCGCCAGCGACACAGGGCAAAGGCCCGGCCCTGCAAATTGTCGACTTCCCACAAGTCGCTGAGCAGAAAGTAGCCATCGAAGCGCATGAACGGGTTGAGATTGACCACCAGTGTGGTGATCCACGTCGCGCTGGCGAGCATGAACGCCGCTGTGCGACCGGGCCCGTCCGGCAGGAACGACCAGACCAGCAGCGCGATGCTCGCCAGCAACAATTCCGCCATCACCCCACCGGCACCGATCAACAGTCGCGCGCGTCGATCATTGACCCGCCAGGCATCGCTGACATCGGTGTAGAACATCGGCAGCAAGACCATGAACGCCACGCCCATGCTTTGC
Source organism: Pseudomonas fluorescens (assembly GCF_030344995.1). GTDB lineage: Bacteria > Pseudomonadota > Gammaproteobacteria > Pseudomonadales > Pseudomonadaceae > Aquipseudomonas > Aquipseudomonas fluorescens_BF. The sequence continues at coordinate 413,702 of NZ_CP128260.1, read as the reverse complement.
ACCCGACACCCGGCGCGCTTGGCCATGAATGCATGACCGAACTCGTGACAGAGCTTGGCGAAGAACAGCGAGACGCCGAACGCGATCGCGCCGCCGAGGCTGAACAGATGCGGAAAGGTGCCGACAAACCGCTGCCAGTCCCGCGACACCAGAAACACCCCGAGCGCCAGCGTCGCCGGCAGACCGTAGCGCAAGGCCTTGGGACCGAAGCGCTCAAGCCATGGCCAGGCACGGTTGAGAAAAGTGTCCGGGCGCCACAGTGGAATGCGGAAGAACAGGTATTGATGCAGCAGGATTCTCCACAGGCTCTGGCGTTGCACGAGGGCTTTGAGCCGATAGCTGGCGCGCTGCTGTTCGTCGAGGGCGCTGATCAAATCGTGACCGCGCAGGAACTCCAGCAGTTGCGCCAGCTCGTTGCCGTCCAGAGGCAACCCCGGTTCACGATTGGCGGCGCGCAGCACTTGTTCGGGATCGCCCAGCGACCAGTGGCGCAACAGGCGCATCGCCGCTGCGCCGAGTTTGAAGTAGCGCCCGCGCACCGGGTCGGCCAAGGTCCAGCGCGGCGAACCGTCCAATGCCGGTGCCGCGGGCGACAATTGCAGGTCGGCACGCAGGCTCGGCAGGGTCATTTACAGGCCTACGCTCTGGCGCAGCCCGGCGAGCGGACGCCGCAGCAGGTACAAGGCCAGCGGCGCACGGTCGCCGAAAATTTTTGCGGTGCCGCGCAGGCCGATGCGCGGCGGTGCGTCGGCGAAATTGGCGTCCAGCCGATAGGCCAATTGGCCGCCGGCGGTGGGCTGCGCCTCGTAGGCCGAACGTTCGAGGGTGGCGAGGTGGCGTTGCAATGGGTCGCTGTCGAGAAACAGCGCGACTTCGGCGCCCGGCTCCAGCGAGATCGCGTCGCCCACGGCCAGTTCGATACGCAGTTCGGCCTGGCTCGGGTCGGCGATTTCCATCAGCCGTTCGCCGGTCTGCACCGGTTTGCCGGTCCAGCGTTCGGCATCGGCAAATACCGCAATGCCGTCGCGCTCGGCGCGCACTTCGCTGCGATTGAGCAGTTCGCGGGCGTAGTCGCGTTCGGCGCGTTTCTGTTCGGCGCGGGCGGCCAGCAGATCGACCCGGGAGTTGGATTCAGCGTCGACAAACGAGCGCTGGGAGTTGGCTTTGAGTTCCGCTTCGGCGACCCCGAGCGCACGCTCGGCGACATCGGCCTGAGCCTTCAGTGTTGTGCTTTCAAAACGCAGCAACAGGTCGCCGGTTTTCACGCTCTGGTTGGGTTTGACCAGAAACTCGGCGATCACCCCGTCCAGCGGCGCGGCGACAACGCGCCCGCCCTGAGGCACCACTTCGGCGGGCGCCAGCACCGACTGGCGCACCGGGATCAACAGCCCGAGCAGCAACACGGCGACCAGCGCCACCTGGCGTTTACGGGTCCAGCGCAGCCGCCAAGGTTTGCGCGGTTGCAACGCCAGCCAGGCATGGCTGTAGGTGTCGCCCAGTTGCGACAGCAGCACTTGTTCGGATGGGTTCCACGGCAGATCACGGGCCAGCCACAAACCGCCGAACACCTGACCCTGACGGTCGATCAACGGCAGCCAGAACACTTGCATGGCCGACAGACTGCGCCAGTCGGCCTGAATCGATTCGCCGACCATTTCCGGCGTGATCACCCGCGCCTGTTTCAGCACATCCTGCTTGAACAACTGCGCCACGGCCTGCTCGACGAACGCCACGAACGGCGCATTCGGCTCCACTGCGCTGACCCCGGTCACCGCCTGCACCTTGCCGGCGATCAACAGCGCCGCATGGCGAAAACCGAACAGCGACTGACCGTCATTGACCAGGCTGTAGGCCAGTTGCGAAATATCTTGAGCGGCGCGGGTCTGCCGTTCGAGATCAAGAAACCGCGCGAACACCTGCTCGGCAGTGCCGCTCACCGGGGCGTTCACTTAAGCTCCGGAAAACGCGCGGTGCCGCTCATGCCGGCGAGCAAGCCTTTGGCTTCGGGGAGTGTTGCGACCAGCAACAGGGTCTGGCTACCTTCATCGATCCGCGCACCGAGGCGTTTGACCGTGGCGTCGATCGGCTGACCGGTTTCATCAGGCACGAAGCTGAACGACTGACCGGGCTTGAGCCTGGCCATCCAGCGCGACGGCACCAGCAGATGGATTTCCAGCGTGCGGTTGTCGACCACATCGAGCAGCGGCGCACCGGCCGGCACGCTTTCATAACGCTGCACCTTGCGCTCGACCACTTGCCCGTCGAACGGCGCGACCACGCTGCAGCGTTTGACCTGAACTTGATAAACCTGGGATTGCGCCTGGGTCTCGCTGACCTTGGCCTCGGCCCGGGCCACTTCGAAACGCCCGACGGAATTGAGCGCCGCCAATTGCCGGTTGTGCGCCAGCTCTTCACCGGCGCCACGGCTGGCGGCTTGCGCGGCATTCAACTGGGCCTGATAGGCTGAACAGTCGAAACGCGCCAGGGTATCGCCCTTCTTGAACGACTCGCCCTCGCTGAACGGCAACTCGACAATCCGCCCCGACAGCTCGCTGGCCAAAGTCGCCTGATCCCGCGCCCGCAACACACCGCGCGCTTCACTGCTGGCCGACGCATTCGCCGCCCCGCCGTTATCCAGCAGCGGATCGTCTGGCGCGGGCGTTTGAGCCTGAACTGCACACGTTACAAAGGTCAATCCGACAACCCAACCACGAAAACGCCGCATAACCGTTACTCCCTGACGGATGCTCGGAGTCTACGACAGCGGCGATTAGCGTCAAGCGAAAGGCCATCATTCGTCTTGAGGTGGGCGCTTTCGTCGCTTACAAACTTTAGGGAAGTTTCCTACGCGACTTTCCAAAGGGCCGTTATTGCCGATTTATCGTTCGTTGCTTACTCTCTCCGCACTCAACCCCGTACGTAGCGATTCAGTTCGCTGGCAGTTGGGGTCAAAGAAACCGGCTTCGGCCGGTTTTTTTATTTTTGCGCTTTTGCACTCAACGCTGCGCCATCTCCCCCACCGGATACACCGACTCCCATCCCCCGCCCAATGCCCGGTACAGCCCGACCATCGCCAGTGAAACGCCGGTGGAGCTTTCCACCCATTGTTCCTGGGTGGCGAGCAGTGCGCTTTGTACGGTCAGGACGTTGACGAAGTCGACCACGCCTTCGACGTATTGCTGTTGCGCGGTGCGCAGGGCGATCTGGTTCTGGCGCACGGCTTCGGCGAGGCTGTCACGGCGGCGCTGGCTGGCGTTGTAGGCGGTCAACTGGTCGTCGATTTCGTGCCAGGCGCGCAGGACGGTCTGTTGATAACCGATGGCCGCTTCCTGCTGCTGGGCTTCGCGCAGTTGCAGCACGCCGCGCAGGCGGCCGCCGTCGAACAGCGGCAAGCTGAATTGCGGGCCGATGCCGAAGGCGCGTGAGCCCCAGGAGCCGAAATCACTGAGCTGCATGGCTTGCGAGCCGAGATTGCCGGACAGGGTGATGCGCGGATAGAAATCGCCCTTGGCCACGCCGATATTCGCGGTGGCGGCATGCAATCGGGCTTCGGCCTGGCGGATATCCGGGCGACGCTCGGCCAGTTGCGACGGCAGCCCGATGGCGACGGTCAGCGGCGACTGCGGTACCGGCGCGTCTGTGGATAACTCTTTGGTCAGGGCTTGCGGCGGCTCACCCATCAACAGGCTGATGGCATTGACCAGTTGCGCCTGACGCTGCTCCAGTGCCGGCAGCCGCGATTCGATGGCCGCCACTTGCGCGGCGGCTTCGGCGACGTCGAGATCGGTGGCCACGCCGTCGTTGAGGCGCAGTTGCGAGAGTTTCAGACTGTGCCTCGCCACATCGAGGTTCTGCTCGGTGACCGCGCGGGTGTTCTGCACCCCGCGCAACTGGATGTAGTTCTGCGCGGTGTCTGCGAGTACCGCCAACAGCACGCCGCGCCGGTCGTTTTCCGCGACTTCGAGATTGGCATCGGCGGCTTCGGTTTCCCGGCGCACGCGGCCCCAGAAGTCCAGCTCCCAAGAGGCGGAGAAACCGGCATCCCACAGGTTGAAGGCGGAATTGCCGTTGTGCCCGGACGGGTCGTTCAAGCCTTCGCCGCTGTTGCGTTTGCGGGCGTAGCTGCCGGTAGCGGCGGTCGCTGGATAACGGTCGGCGGTGATCACCTGACGGGCGGCGCGGCTTTGTTGCAGGCGGCTGCTGGCCAGTTGCAGGTCAAGGTTGCTGCGCAAGGCGCGCTGGGTCAGGGCCGAGAGTTGCGCGTCGTGAAAGACTTCCCACCAGCGCTCGTTCAAGGGTTCGCTGACGGCCTGGCTGACAGCGGTTTTCGATGGTTTTGCCCAGTCGGCGATTTGGGTGGCTTCGGGTTTCTGGAAGTCCGGGCCGACGGTGCAGGCCGCCAACGCCGACAGACTCAGGACAAGCGTCAGGGACTGAAAGCGCTTCATCGCTGCGTCACCTCACGCACCGACGTCGCCGAGCTTTTGGTATCAATGCTCGCCTCCACCGACATGCCCACCCGCAGGCGCTCGGCCAATGGCTGGCCCGGCTCCAGCAGGATCTTCACCGGAATCCGCTGCACGACTTTGGTGAAGTTGCCGGTGGCGTTGTCCGGTTTGACCGCCGCAAAGGTCACGCCGGTAGCCGGGGCGATGCTTTCGACGCGGCCGGTGAGGGCTTCGCCGCCAAGACTGTCGACCCGCACGACAACGTCCTGCCCCGGCTGCACGTCGGTGAGCTGGGTTTCCTGGAAGTTGGCGACCACATAGGCCTGCTTCAACGGCACCACCGCCAGCAGTTTGCTGCCCGGCGTCACATAGGCGCCGACCCGCACCGCGCGCTCGCCAATCATGCCGTCCTGGGGCGCGGTGATGCGCGTATAGGACAGCTCGAAACTGGCGATCTCCAGCGCAGCCTGAGCGTGTTTCAAACTGCCCTCGGCGGCATCGCGCTGCGCCGTCAGAATCTCGACCTGCTTACGTTCTGCGGCCAGTTTTGCCGTGGCCGTGTCCAGCCGCGCAGAGGCCTGATCGATGCGGGTGCGCGCCTGTTGCGCGTTCTGTACGGTGCCGGCACCGACGCCGGCCAAGTGGTTATAGCGATTCAATTCCTGCTGGGCGAAAGCCATTTCAGCCTTGGCCGACACCACCGACGCCTGCGCCTGAGCGATCACCGAAGTCTGGCGCTCCAGCGTGGCCTTGGCGTTCTGCAACTGCGCGCGGGCCACCAGGGTTTGCGCATCGGCGGCCTCGGCGGCAGCGCGCAAGTCGCGGTCATCGATCAGCGCCAGCAACTGCCCGGCCTTGACCTGCTGGTTGTCTTCCACCAGCACCTCTTTGATGAACCCCGCCACACGCGGCACCACCAAGGTGAAGTCGGCGGAGACAAAGGCGTCGTTGGTGTTCTGCTGCGTGCGCTTGCCGAACAGACCAGGCATCGCCAGATACACCAGCACACCGACCGCCAGCGCAGCGGCCACAGCCACCGCGAGTTTTTGCTTTGCTTGAGTCGTCATAAAAACCTTCTATTTCAGTCAGGTCGGCGCGCGCGGCGGGAAGATCCGCGTCGGCAGCCAGAAAATCAGCAGGATCAGCGCCACCGCGACGCCGGCCATGCACAGATAAAGATCCGAAGAAGTCAGCACCACCGCCTGTTCGTGCAGGCGATGGGCGAGGCCGGGGTCGTTGCTCGCGGCCAGCGGCGAGTTGCCGAGGCGATCGACCAGCATCGTCGAGTGAAAATGCAGGCGCGAAGTGCTCAGCGCTTCGATCACGCCGGTGGCGACCACCGCCGCCAGGCCTTTCACGGTGTTGAACCACGCCGAAGCGAACGGCCCGTCCTGGGGCTGGATGCTGCCGGTCGACAGCATCAGCAACGGCAGCACCGCCATCGGCTGGCCGAAAATCTGCAGCCATTGCAGCACGTAGAAATCGTCGCGAATCCATTCCGAGGTCAGTTGCGAGCCGCCCAGGCACGACAGGGTCAACATGCTCAAACCGATCCCGAGCACCCAGCGGCAATCGACCCAACGCAGGTTGCACAGCGCCGCCACCAGAGGCAGCGCGAGCAGTTGCGGCAATGCCGCCAGCAGCATGATCGGAGCTGTCTGCACCGGCCGGTAACCCTGCACCTGAGCCAGATAACTCGACGGAATCAACACCACCGCCAGCAGCACCACCAGCACGCCGGCCAACGTCATCAGCGCAAACGACAGGTTGCGGATGCCGAGCATCTGCAACTTGAAAAACGGAATCGGCTGCGACCATTCATTGATCAGAAACGCCACCAGCAACAGCGAACCGGCGCCGAGCAAAGCGCAGATCAGGTTGGATTCGAACCAGTCCAGGCGATTGCCCTGCAACAGGCCGATCACCAGCATGCAGATCGCCGGAAAGCCCAGCAGCAGGCCTTTCCAGTTGAACGACTTGAGGCGTTCAAGACGCAGCGGATCCTGAGGGATGCCGTACGCCACCATCGTCATGGCGATCAGGCACGGCACGATGATTTGCCAGAACGTCCATTGCCAGCCGACGTATTCAGTCCACAACCCGGCCAGCGGTGTACCGAGGCCTGGGCCAAACGTGGCGGTCAGGGCGTAACCGGCGAGGCCGTACAGTTTGAAATTGGCCGGCAAAAACCGCAGCGCAACGGTCATCAGCATCGGCGGCAACGCGCCGCCGGCCAGGCCTTGCAGGATGCGCATCAGCAGCAGGCTTTCGTAGTTCGGGGCGAACGGGCAGAGCACCCCGAGCAGGGTGAACACGCCGATGGCGCACAGGGTGAAGCGACGCAGGGAAAAGGTCACCGAGCACCACGGCGCGAACGCCATCGCCGCCACCGAGGTCGCGGTGTAGCTGGCGACCAGCCAGGTGCCTTCGTCGTAGCCGATGCTCAGGGCGCCGCGAATGTCGGCCAGGGCGACCTTGGTCACCATCTCGTTGAGACCCGACACCAGCACCGCCAGCAGCACGCCGACCAGACCGATGATGATCCGCGCCCCGAACACCGGTGGCGCGGCGGCCATCGGAGCGGCAGCGGCAATCGGCGCCGTGACCGTCAAGGATGTCATGCAGGCGAACTCCGGAGGGAAAAATACCGGAGCATGGTAGTAGGGCTTAGTGCTGACGAAAATTGACTTCTTGGCAGTTTATAAGTGCATCAGACGCAATCGTCAGGGCTGTGCCGCCAGCCAGGTTTCGTCGCAGCAGGTCTTGAGGGTTTCGCGCAGCCAGCGGTGGGCCGGATCCTTGTCGAAACGCGGGTGCCAGGCCTGGGTCAGCATCAGTGTCGGCAACGGAATCGGCAGGTCGAACGAGCGCAGTTTCAAGCCCAGCCGCCGCACGCTGAGCAGCGCTTCCTTGGGTACTGGCAGAATCAGGTCGGAGTCCGGCAGGGCGAACATCGCCGCATGGAAACTCGGCGCGATCACCGCTACCCGCCGCTCCAGGCCCAGCGCATTCAACGCGGTGTCGATAGGCCCACGGGCGATGCCCCGACGGGACATGCTGATGTGGGAAAAACCGGCATAGCGTTCGGCGGTGATCTCGCCATCCAGCAGCGGGTGATCCTCGCGTACCAGCCCGACGAAGTGGGTGGAAAACAGGTTCTGTATTTTGACTTCCGGCGTCACCGGTCGGGTGTTGCTCACGCTCAGGTCGATTCGCCCTTCGCGCAAGGCTTCATCGTCGCCGTCGCCCTCGGGAACGAAGCGCAACTCGCAGTGCGGCGCCAGTTGATCCAGGGTGTCGAACAGCTTGCCGCCGTACACGCCGACGAAAAAGTCGTTGGCGCGAATGCTGAAGCGCCGGCGCAACGTGCCCAATTCCACCGCATCGGCCGAGCGAAACAGCAGCGCCGCCTGCTCGACCACATCGCGCACCTGCTCGCGCAGCTCCAGCGCCTTGGGCGTCGGCACCAGACCGCGACCGGCACGCACCAGAATCGGATCGCCAATGGCTTCGCGGATCCGCGTCAGCGTGCGGCTCATGGCCGCCGAACTGAGGTTCATCCGCCGTGCGGCGCCGACCACGCTGCCCTCGTCGAGCAAGGCGTCGAGGGCGACCAACAGGTTCATGTCCGGGAGTTGCATGCTGAGCACTCGTGACCGATCAGGATTGATTCGCACGCAATGCTAGCAGATCAGAAAATCAGCGCTGCATCCCCCAGCGTTTCACCGTCACCCGCTCCAGCGTATCGAACACCAGGTTCTCCACCAGCAGACCGATGAGGATTACCACGGCCAGACCGGCAAACACTTTGTCGGTGTAAAGCTCGTTGCGGTTCTGGAAGATATACCAGCCCAGGCCACCCTTGCCGCTGGTGGCGCCGAATACCAGTTCGGCGGCGATCAGGGTGCGCCAGGCGAAGGCCCAGCCGATTTTCAGCCCGGCGAGGATCGACGGCAGCGCCGCCGGAATCAGGATGAACAGCACGAAGCGCATGCCTTTCAAGCCGTAGTTTCGGCCGGCCATGCGCAGGGTTTCCGAGACGCCGAGAAACCCGGCGTAAGTGTTCAGCGCCAGCGCCCACAGCACCGAATGCACCAGCACGAAAATCAGGCTGTTCTGCCCCAGGCCAAACCACAGCAATGCGAGCGGCAACAGCGCAATCGCCGGCAGCGGGTTGAACATTGAGGTCAGCGTACTCAGCAAGTCCCGACCGAATTGGGTCGAGACGGCCAGCGTGGTCAGGGCGAAAGCCAGGACGATGCCGATCAGGTAACCCTTGAGCAGCACCACCAGCGAGATCCACACCTTGCCCAGCAGTTCGCCGCTGAGCAGGCCGTCATACAGCGCATGACTGGTCTGCAAAAAGCTCGGCAACAGAAGATCGTTGTTCTGCACCCGGGCGACCACCTCCCAGAGCACGGCGAGCAAAATCAGGATCACGCTTTTGCGCAGCCAGCCCTGTTGCCACAGTCGCTGGCCCAGCGGCAGCTCGCGTTCCACCGGGACGCTGGTCAGCGGTTGCAGATCGTTTTCGAATTCTTGACGTACGGATGATGAATGGCTCATCGGGCAATCCTCCAGGCAGCTCAATAAGCGATGCGGATATCGGTGAAATCCAGTTCGCGCTCGGTTTCCGGCGACTGTCCTTCATCGAACAGCAACCGATGAATGCGCCGTGCCGATTCCTGAAACGCCACACCGCCAAGGCTGTGCAGATCGTATTGATGGCTGTGCACTTCCGCCCTGACCCGGCCCGGGTGCGGCGACAACAGCAGGATGCGATTGCCCACCACCAACGCTTCTTCAATCGAGTGGGTGACGAACAACAATGTGAAACGCACCTCCTCCCAGAGCAGCAGCAATTCCTCCTGCATCTTGCGCCGGGTCAGCGCATCCAGTGCGGCGAACGGTTCGTCCATCAGCAGGATTTTCGGCTGCATCGCCAGCGCCCGGGCAATCGCCACCCGCGCTTTCATGCCGCCGGACAAGGTGTGCGGATAGGCATCGGCGAACGCGGCCAGACCGACCTTTTCCAGATAATGCAGCGCACGCTCCTCGGCTTCTTTTTTCTTCAGCGTGCGCGAGGCCAGCAGCGGAAACATCACGTTCTGTTTGACGGTTTTCCACGGTGGCAGTTGATCGAACTCCTGGAACACCACGATCCGGTCCGGACCCGGCGCGTCGACACGCTGGCCTTGCAGACGGATCTCGCCCTCGCACGGCGCAATGAACCCGGCGACGGCTTTGAGCAAGGTGGATTTACCGCAGCCGGACGGGCCGAGCAGCACGAAGCGATCCTGTTGATCGACTTCGAAGCTGACCTGGTGGGTGGCACGCACGACGCGCTGCGGCGTGCGGTATTCGAGGCTGACCTGGTCGACCGCCAGCAGCGCTTGCGCGGTGGCGATCGGGTTGCTGGCCGCGTGGCCTTGCAAAGGGGCGTTCATGTCGATCAGCTCCCTTGCAGCGGTTTGTCGTCCTGGAAGAAGTAGTCCTTCCACGATTCGGGTTTGTTCTTGATCGCGCCGACGCGGTAGAGGAATTCGGCAAGCGGGTAAGTGTTTTTCGGCGTGACGCTGAATTCGAACTGCGGGTTGTCGATGATTTTCAGCAACGCGGCGCGGTCGATCTTGGCCTTGGTCACGCGGATGTAAGTGTCCGCCGCCGCGCCTTTATCATTCTGTGCAAATTGCGCGGCTTCGGTCAGCGCTTCGACGAATGCCTTGTAGGTTTTCGGGTTCTCGTTGCGGAATTTCTCGGTGGCGAACAGCACGGTCGGCGAGTTCGGGCCGAGCACGTCATAGGAGTTGAGCACCACGTGCACATTCGGATTTTCCAGCGCCTGATCCTGGAACGGCGGGTTGGAGAAGTGCCCGGTCAGCTCGGTGCCGCCGGCAATCAAGGCAGCGGTGGCGTCCGGGTGCGGAACGGCGATGGTGTACTTGTCGAGGCGATTGAATTCCTTGTCGCCCCACTGCTTGGCCGCCGCGTATTGCAAGAAACGCGACTGCACCGAAACGCCCACCGCCGGCACCGCGATGCGGTCCTTCTCGGTGAAGTCGGCGATGGTTTTGACCTTGGGATTGTTGCTGACGAGGTAGTACGGGAAGTTGCCCAGCGAGGCCACGGCTTTGACGTTCTGTTTGCCGTGGGTGCGATCCCAGATCGTCAGCAGCGGACCGACGCCGGCGCCGGCAATGTCGATGGAGCCGGAAAGCAGCGCATCGTTGACTGCCGCGCCGCCGGACAACTGGGTCCAGTCGACCTTGATGTCGACGCCTTCCTGCTTGCCGTACTTCTCGATCAGTCCCTGATCGCGAACCACGTTGAGCAACAGATAGACAATGCCGAACTGTTCGGCGATGCGGATTTCACCTTCGGCGTGGGCCACGGTCGGCGCCACCAGGCTGCCGGCGATCAGGCTGAAACCGAGGCCGATGGCCGCTGCCAGCGGCGCGAATGGAAGACGTTTGGACATGATCGGATCTCCGGCAAATCAGAAAGGCGCGTCGCCCTGGATGGTGGTGCGATACAGCTTGCGGCGCAGGTGCGCAGGGCAACCGGCGGCAAGGTGGATCAGCGAGCGGTTGTCCCAGAACACCAGGTCGTGGGGCTGCCATTGATGGCGATAGATGTTCTGCGGCAGCACGCTATGGGCGTAGAGCTCGTCGAGCAGTTGCTTGCTCTCGTCTTCCGGCAGGCCGACGATGCGGGTGGTGAAGCCTTCGCTGACGAACAACGCCTTGCGGCCGTTTTCCGGATGGGTGCGGACCACCGGGTGCACGACCTCGGCGACCTGAGCCAGTTGCTCCGGGGTCAGGGTCGGGCGCCAGTTGCCTTCAAATTTGGTTTCGCTGTAGCGCGCGGTGTAGGAATGCGCCGCCGAGCGGCCTTCGACGGCTTTGCGCAGCGCGTCGGGCAGGCTATCCCAGGCTTTGTGCATGTCGGCGAACAGGGTGTCGCCGCCTTCGGACGGCAGCTCCTGGGCGTGCAGCATCGAGCCGAGGCTCGGCAGCTCTTTATAGGAAAGGTCCGAGTGCCAGAACTTGCCGGCATCACCGAGGCCGATGTTCTGGCCGTCCTCGACGATGTTGGAAACGATGAGAATTTCCGGGTGATTGGCCAGCAGGAACTGCTTGAGCACGTGGATCTGCAACACGCCGAAGCGGCGGCTGAAATCGATCTGCTGTTGCGGGGTGATGCGCTGGTCGCGGAACACCACGACATGGTGATCGAGGTGCGCGCGGTGAATGCGGGCGAAGTCTTCATCGTTGACCGGACGGGTCAGGTCGAGGCCGATGATTTCGGCGCCGACGGCACCGCTGAACGGGCGGATCTCGAAGGTTTGCGGCGCGACAGTCGCGGCGCTTGGGGTAGCAGTAGCTGCGGACATCAATCAATCTCCCACGCACGGCGCGCTCAAGGGCGCGCGCGTCGATCAGAAACTCACGCTGGATTGCGTGTTGGTTCGTGTCGTGCGGCGCGCCGATTGGTCGGCAGGTACGCAGGGAGTCGACTTTATAGCTATAAGAAGCGGAATTTAAATACTGTTAACGAATAACGATATGGCGATTGCTTAGGAATGGACTGGATGGTGAGTGACCATTTGTGTCACTTCTGGACGGAATGTGTTGTTCCGACAGACGCCTTCGTCGGATCTCCGCCCGGAACAAGCCCGCTCCCACAGAGTTCTTTGGTGAGCACACAATCGTGTTCTAACCGAGATTCCTGTGGGAGCGGGCTTGCTCGCGAAGAGGCCTGAAAGGCCAGTAGAGATCTAGCGCTCGTGCAACGCCTCGGCGCGGGCGCGGATGATCGGCTTGAGCAAATAGCTCAGCACGGTCTTCTTGCCGGTGATGATGTCCACCGACGCCACCATCCCCGGGATGATCAGCAACGGCTTCTCGTCAGTACCGAGATGGCTGCGCTCGGTGCGCAGTTTGATGATGTAGTAGGTGGTTTTCTTGTCTTCGTCGGTGATGGTGTCGGCACCGATCTGTTCCAGCTTGGCCTTCAGGCCGCCGTAGATGGTGTAGTCATACGCGGTGAATTTCACCGTGGCTTCCTGGCCCGGATGCAGGAACGCGATGTCCTGCGGGCGGATCTTCGCTTCGACCAGCAGGGTGTCGTCCAGCGGCACGATTTCCAGCAGGTCGCTGCCCGGCTGGATCACGCCGCCGATGGTGTTGACCAGCATCTTGTTGACGATACCCCGTACCGGCGAAGTAACGAGCGTACGGCTGACCCGATCTTCCAGTGCCTTGCCGGTGGCCTGGGCCTTGTTCAGGTCGGTGCGCGCTTCGTTGAGCTGAGTCAGGGCTTCGCTGCGGAATTTGCCGCGAGTTTCGTCGATCTTGCGCTGCACTTCCTTGATCGCCGATTCGGCGCGCGGGATCGCCAGCGTGGTGGCGTCGAGCTGACCACGGGTTTCCACTTCGGCACGCTTGAGTCGCAGCACTTCCACCGGCGACACCGCGCCCTGGGCCACCAGCGGCTCGGACATGTTGATTTCCTGGCGTTGCAGGCCGAGTTGCTGGCGGTACTGCGCCTGCTTCGAGGTGAACTCGCGCAGCTCTTGCTGACGCTGGATCAACTGTTCCTGCAAACCGCCGACTTCATCGTGCAATTGCTGGCGACGGCTGACGTATAGCGATTCTTCGCTCTTGGCCTGACCCGGCACAGCCTTGAGCACGTCCTCGGGGAAATTCAGCGGACGGTCATCGACCTCGGCACTCAGGCGCTCGACCCGCAGCAGCATCGACAGGCGATCAGCCTCGGTTTCGCCGACGTTGGAGGCAAAACGCGTGTCGTCCAAACGCACCAGCGGTGCGCCGGCCTCGACGATCTGGCCTTCCTTGACGAACAGCTCGGAGACGATCCCGCCCTCGAGGTTCTGGATTTTCTGGATCTTCGACGAGGGAATCGCCTTGCCGTCGCCCTTGGTCACTTCGTCGATGACGGCGAAGTTGGCCCACAGCATCAGGAACACGAAGAAACCGATGATCGCCCAGATCGTCAGCCGCACCACGCGCGGCGCGTCCTCGATCAAGGCCTTGTTGACCTCCGGCAGCGGCTGGCCCTGCAGCGATGCCGAGCCTTTGAAGTAGCGGCGGATCGAATCCTTGAAACCCGACTTAAGCAACACTGATCTGCCCCTTCTTCAACGCTTCCATGACGGCCGCTTTCGGGCCGTCGGCGAGGATCTGTCCACGGTCGACCACCAGCAGGCGATCGACCAGCGACAGCAGCGATGCCCGGTGCGTCACCAGCACCACGGTCTTGTTTTCCACCACCGCCGCGAGGCGTTGCTTGAGGCGTTCTTCGCCGGTGTTGTCCATGGCGCTGGTCGGTTCGTCGAGCAACAGGATCGGCGGGTTGAGCAACAGCGCCCGGGCCAGGGCGACGTTCTGACGCTGACCGCCGGACAGGTTCTGCCCGCGCTCGCCGACTTGTAGCTCATAACCCTGTGGATGCAGGCGGGCGAATTCGTGGACGCCGGCCAGTTCAGCAGCCTGCAGGACAAGCTCGTCCTCGACGTAACGGGCGCCGGAAATCAGGTTGTCGCGCAGGGTGCCGGCCAGCAGCTGGATGTCCTGCGGCACGTAGCCGATGTTGTAGCGCAGCTCGCTGACGTCGATCTGGCGGATGTCGACGCCGTCCACCAGCAACGCGCCGTCGTCCGGCTGATAGAGGCCGACCAGCAGTTTTGCCAGTGAGCTTTTGCCAGAACCGCTGCGGCCGATGATGCCGATTTTCTCGCCGGGACGGATCACCAGGTTGATGTTCTTCAGCGCCGGGTTCTGTTGTTCCGGGTAGGTGAAGTTGAGCTGGCGGCATTCGATGGCGCCTTGCAGAACCTTGCGGCTCAGCGGGCGTTCTTCGAAATTGCGCTCTTGCGGCAACTCCATCATCTGGTCGACCGAGGTCATGGTCACCCGCGCCTGCTGGTAACGGGTCAGCAGACCGGACAGCGACGCCAGCGGGCTGAGGGCGCGACCACTGAGCATGTAGCAGGCGATCAGGCCGCCCATGCTCAGGTTGCCGGCGATGATCTGGTACACGCCGAAGACGATCATGATCACCCCGGCCAGTTGCTGGATCAGCAGGGTGATGTTCATCGCCAGACCGGAGAGCATTTTCACCCGCAGCTCGAGGCGGCTGAGGGTGCCGATGGTCTGTTCCCACTGATACTGGCGTTCGCTTTCGGCGTTGTTGACCTTCACCGCGTCGAGGCCGGCGAGGGTTTCGATCAGGCTCGACTGACGCTCGGCGCCCAACGCCATGGTGCGTTCCATGGTTGCCACCAGCGGCTTCTGCAGCGCATAGCCGATCAGCAGCGCGATCGGGAAGGCCAGCACCGGAATCCACACCAGATGCCCGCCGAGAATCGCGATGACGATGAAGATCAGGATGGTGAACGGCAGGTCGATCAGGCTGGTCAGGGTCAGCGAGGCGAGGAAGTCGCGCAGGCTCTGGAACTCGTGGATGTTCTGGGCAAAGCTGCCGACCCGCGCCGGGCGGTATTTCATGGCCATGCCGACGATGCGTTCGAACAGCGTGGCAGAGATGATCAGGTCGGTTTTCTTGCCGGCCAGATCCAGGCACAGGCTGCGCAGGCTCTTGAGGATCAGGTCGAACATGTAGGCGCCGGTGATGCCCAGCGCGAGCACCCACAGGGTCGCTTCGGCCTGGTTCGGCACCACCCGGTCGTAGACGTTCATCACGAACAGCGGCGCGGCCATGGCGATGATGTTGATCAGGAAACTGGCGGCGATGGCGTCGGCGTACAGCCAGCGCGAACGCTTGAGGGTGTCGCGAAACCACGAGCGCGCACGCGGGATCAGCGTGCCGTGGTTGACGTCGAATTTGTGCTGGGGCTGGGCGAAGAACACTTTGCCGGTGTAGTCGTCGGCCAGCAGCTCGCGGCTGACCAGGGACTCGCCGCCGTCGCTTTCGCTGAGCAGCACCCGCGCTTCGCTCTCACCCTGCCAGCCAAGCAGGACGGCGCTGCGGCCATCCTTGAGCAGCAACAGCGCCGGCATGGCAATCGCCGGAATTTCTTCCAGCTTGCGTTGCAGCACCCGCCCTTGCAGCCCGGCGCGCGCCGCTGCGCGGGGCAGCAGCTCGACACTCAGGCGTTGCTTGGGCAGCGGCAGGCCGGTGGTCAGCATGGCCGCGCTGGCGGGTTTCTGGTGCAGCATGCAAAGAGCGAGAAGACCATCCAGTAACGGATCGTCGTGCAACGCGCGTGGATCATGACTGAGATGAACTCGACTGACTTCTGATTCCACGCTCGACACTCTTTAGCAGTTGAAAAGGGACAACTCAATTCATCCCAGGCAGCTGGACCTTGGGCTTCACGTCGTTCTGCACAACGGATGCCAATGGTGCGACCACTCCCTGGCTCTTGAGCAATTCGCCCATGGTCGCCTTGATTCGATACTGAGTAAATAACTGAATGTTTTTGATTTCAGCCAGACGCCGCGAAGCGGTGAACAACTCGTTTTCGCTGTCGAGCAAATCCAGCAGGGTACGTTCGCCGAGGCTGAACTGACGCTGGTAAGCGGTGCGCACCGCGGTGCTGTGATCAACGTATTGCTGAGCGATCGGCACCTGAGCGTTGGCGTTGTTCAGGGCGTTCCAGGCCAGGCCCAGTTCTTCATTCAATTGACGCAAGGCGTTGTTGCGGATGTCCAGCGCCTGGTTCGACAGGTAGGACTTGGATTCCAGATCGGCCTTGTTGCTGCCGCCCGAATACAGGTTGAAGCGCATGCGCAGCATCGCCTGCCATTCGTTGTTGTGACCGTTCTGGCCGTCGAGGTCGTTGTCGGCAGTGCGGCCCAATTCGGCGTCGAAGCGCGGGTAGAAGGTCGACTTGGCAGTCTCGTACTGCTTCTCGGCAGCGGCGATGTCGGACTCGGCCGAGCGCAGGATCGGGCTGTTTTCCAGCATCTGCGCGCGGGCTTCATTCAGGTTGGCCGGCATCATCGCCATGAACGGCGCCGGACGCTCCAGTTGATCGGGCATCTGGCCGACGGCGCTGAGGAAATTGGTTTCCGAGTCGGCGAGGTTGGTCTGCTCGGTGATCAGGTTGTTGCGAGCCTGGGCCATCCGCGCTTCGGCCTGATCAAGGTCGGCACCACTGCCGACGCCGCGCTGGGTGCGCAGCTGGATCTGGTCGTAGATGCGCTGGTGGCTCTTGAGGTTTTCGTCGGCCAGACGCACGAACTCGCGACGGGTCAGCACGTCCAGGTAAACCTGGGCCACGGTCAGCGCGGTGCGCTCGGAGGTGCCCAGCAAGGAATAGGCGCGGGAGTTGACGGTGGCTTGTTGACGCCCGACTTCGCTGGACGTCGCAAAACCGTCAAAAACCATTTGCGACAGACGCAAACTTGACTCGCTGCGGTTCAGGGTTTCCCATTGATTGCCGCCACCGGCGGCACGGGTGGTGACGCTGTCGGTGCCTTCACGGCCATAACCGCCCAGCAGATCGACCTTGGGCAGGTATCCACCTTTTGCAGCCTTTAACTGATAATCCGCGGCCAGTCGGCTGTTGACCCCTGCCTGGATTTCCGGATGGACATCCAGCGCCTGTTGCATGGCTTCTGGTAAGGATTGTGCTTGTACGAAAGACGCGGCGAGAGCGAAGGGTAGAGCCTTGAACAGGTGCGAACGCATGGTAAAGATTTCCCAGAACTTCTTGTCTTGAATCACAGCAAAATGACGAGCTGCGTCGGAAGATGGCAACCGGAATGACCGTATGTCGGAAAGTTTAAAACCGGAACTGGATCACACGCTGAAGGGCAGGTCGCCGCATAAATATCAATGTGACATTACCGGGGCGATTGTTTAGGATGGCTCCCAGAAGGTCAATAGTTTGGCATAAAGTTAATAGCGAAAGAATATAGCCAAAATATTGACGAAAAGCAGCGTCAACTTTGCTTCATCTTTTTTTAAAAGTACGTCCAGACTGAATCGGCGCAGATCGCCATCAGGTCTATGGAAGTCAACTGAACGTGACACCCGGAGAGTCTTCAATGAGCAGTGTTGTTGCCATCGTCAAAAGCATTGTCGGTCAGGTTTTCGTGGTGTCCCCAGAGGGCGTCCGTCGCGTACTCGTTGAAGGCGACCGGCTGTTTGCCGGCGATCAGGTCGACACCGGCGTTTCCGGCGCCGTGTCCCTGGAACTGGCCGATGGCCGCACGATTGATCTGGGCCGCGACACTCAGTGGAGCGCCGATACCCCGGATTCCAGCACCGACCTGGCCGAAGCCACCGCGCAAGCCGCGCCGTCGGTAGAAGAGCTGCAACAAGCCATCGCCGCCGGTGTCGACCCGACCACCGCCCTTGAATCCACCGCTGCCGGCCCGAGCGCCGCAGGGACTGGCGGTGCCGCTGGTGGTGGCCACAGCTTCGTGATGCTCGATGCGACCGCCGGCCGCGTCGACCCGACCATTGGCTTCCCGACCGCAGGCATCAACTCCGCCGGCCAGGTTGCCCAGGACACCACCGGTGGCCAGACCACCGACACCACCGCCAACGCTCTGCGCGAGTCGACCCTGAGCCTCAGCGCCACGCCGACCATCACCGAAGCCGGCGGCGTTCTGGTGTACACCGCGACCCTGACCCAGGCGCCGCTGACCGACCTGACCATCACCCTGTCCAACGGCGCGGTGATCGTGATTCCGGCCGGTTCCACCACCGGCACCGTCAACGTGCCACTGGCACCGAACGACACTGTTTATAACGACCCGACCCAGATCGACGTGACGGTCACCGGCACCACTGGCGGCAGCGGCATCACCGTGACCCCGCCGACCACTCCGGCCACGACTCAGGTCACCGACACCATCGACACCACCACCGTCACCCTGACGGCCGGTCCAAGCGTGACCGAAGGCGGTCAGATCACCTACACCGCCACGTTGACCAACCCGGCGCAGACGCCGGTGACCGTGACGCTGTCCAACGGCTCGACCATCACCATCGGCGCCGGCCAGACCACCGGTACCGTCAACGTGCCGACCGCGCCGAATGACGTCTATAACAACGGCAGCACCGTCACCACCACCATCACCGGTGCCACCGGCGGCAACTTCGAAAACCTGGTGCCGAATCCGACACCGGCCGTTACCACGATCGTCGATTCGAAAGACACCACCGGCCTGACCCTGACCGCGACCGGCACTGTGGTCGAAGGTGGCCAGATCACCTACACCGCGACCCTGACCAATCCGGCGCAGACGCCGGTGACCGTCACCCTGTCGAACGGCTCGACCATCACCATCGAAGCCGGCAAGACCACCGGCAGCGTCAACGTGCCGACCGCACCGAATGACGTCTACAACAACGGCGGCACCGTCAGCACCACGATTACCGGCGCGACCGGCGGCAATTTCGAGAATCTGGTGCCGAACACGACGCCAGCGACCACGACCGTTACCGACTCCATCGACACCACCAACCTGTCGCTGAGCGCCACCGGTTCCGTGGCCGAAGGCGGTTCGATCGTCTACACCGCAACCCTGACCAATCCGGCCGGCACCCCGGTGACCGTGACGTTGAGCAACGGCTCCGTCATCACCATTGAAGCTGGCAAAACCACCGGCACCGTGACCGTTCCGGCGCCAGCCGATGACGTCTACAAAGACGCCGGCAAGGTCGAAGTCACCATCAAGGACGCCACCGGCGGCAACTTCGAGAACCTGGTGCCAAGCACTGTTCCTGCCGTTACCGACGTGACTGACACCATCGACACCACCACGGTGAAACTCACCGCGACAGAGTCGGCCGCTGAAGGTGACACTGTCACTTATACCGCTACCGTTGGCGCCCCGGTAACCGGCTCGCCGGTGACCGTGACCCTGGCCAACGGTCAGTCGATCACCATCGAAGTGGGCAAAACCACTGGCACCGTGACCACCACCGCGCCGAACGACGCGTTGACCGGCAATGCACCACTGACCAACTCGATCACCGGCGTTTCCGGTGGTAATTACGAAAATCTGGTAGCCGACAAGACTCCGGTTTCGACCACGGTTACAGACGTTGCCGACACCACCAATCTGACCCTGAGCGCTACCGGCACTGTCGCTGAAGGTGGTTCGATTGTTTACACCGCGACCCTGACCAATCCGGCTGGCACGCCAGTGACCGTGACGTTGAGCAACGGCTCCGTCATTACCATCGAAGCTGGCAAAACTACCGGCACCGTGACCGTTCCGGCCCCTGCCGATGACGTCTACAAAGACGCCGGCAAAGTCGAAGTCATCATCAAGGACGCCACCGGCGGCAACTTCGAGAACCTGGTGCCAAGCACCGTTCCGGCTGTCACCGATGTCACCGATACCATCGACACCACCACCGTCAAACTGACCGCGACCGAGACGGCGGCCGAGGGCGGCACCGTTACCTACACCGCCACTGTCGGCGCGCCGGTGACTGGCTCGCCGGTCACCGTGACCCTGGCTAACGGCCAGAGCATCACGATTGAAGTGGGCAAGACCACCGGCACCGTGACCACCACCGCACCGAACGACGCATTGGCCGGCAACGCACCGCTGACCAACGCGATCACCGGCGTGAGCGGCGGCAACTACGAGAATCTGGTCGCCGACAAGACGTCGGTCAGCACCACTGTGACCGACACCGTCGACACCACCAACCTGACCCTGAGCGCCACCGATTCCGTGGCCGAGGGCGGCTCGATCATCTACACCGCGACCCTGACCAATCCGGCCGGCACCCCGGTGACCGTGACCTTGAGCAATGGCGCGGTCATCACCATCGAGGCCGGTAAAACCACCGGCACCGTGACCGTTCCAGCCCCTGCCGATGACGTCTACAAGGATGCCGGCAAAGTCGAAGCGACCATCACCGGCGCAACCGGCGGCAACTTCGAAAACCTGGTGCCAAGCACTGTTCCGGCCGTGACCCAGGTCACCGACACCATCGACACCTCGACCGTCAAACTGACCGCGACCGAATCGGCTGCTGAAGGCGGCACCGTCACTTACACCGCGACGGTTGGCGCCCCGGTAACCGGCTCGCCGGTGACCGTGACCCTGGCCAACGGTCAGTCGATCACCATCGAAGTCGGCAAAACCACCGGTACCGTGACCACCACCGCGCCGAATGACGTGCTGGCTGGCCATGAACCGCTGACCAACTCGATCACCAACGTCAGCGGCGGCAATTACGAAAACCTCGTGGCCGACAAAACCCCGGTCAGCACCACCATCACCGACACTGTCGACACCACCACCGTATCGCTGACCGCCACCGGCAACGTCAACGAGGGCGGGCAGATCGTCTACACCGCCACCCTGACCAACCCGGCCGGCACCCCGGTGACCGTGACGTTGAGCAACGGCTCCGTCATCACCATCGAAGCCGGCAAAACCACTGGCACCGTCACCGTTCCGGCTCCTGCCGATGACGTCTACAAAGATGCCGGCAAGGTCGAAGTGACCATCAAGGACACCTCCGGCGGCAATTTCGAAAACCTGGTGGCCAACCCGACGCCAGCGGTGACCAACGTCGCCGACACCATCAACACCACGCACCTGACCCTCAGCGCTGAAAGCTATGTGCTCGAAGGCACGTCGATCACTTACACCGCGACCCTGACCAACGCCGCGCAGACGCCGGTGACCGTCAATCTGAGCAACGGCCAGACCATCGTTATCGAGGCCGGCAAGACCAGCGGTTCGGTGACCATCCCGGCGCCGAGCGATGACGTCTACAAGGATGTCAGCAAGCTCACCGTGACCATGACCGATGCCAGCGGTGGCAATTTCGAGAAGCTCGACGTCAGCAAGACGCCGGTCAGCACCACGGTCAACGACACTATCGACAAGACCACGCTGACCCTGAGTGCCAGCGACACCGTCAGCGAAGGTGGCCAGATCACCTACACCGCGACCCTGAGCAACCCGGCCGGCACCGCCATGACCGTGACCCTGGCCAACGGCGCGGTGATCAACATCGCCGCCGGTGCCACCAGCGGTTCGGTGAACTTCCCTGCGCCGGCCAACACCCCTTACATCGATGGCGGCAAGGTGCAGACCGCGATTGCCAGCCACAGCGGCGGCAACTTCGAACAGGTCGATGCCAACCGTACGGCTGTGGTGACCAAGGTCACCGACACCGTCGACACCACCAATATCAGCCTGAGCGCCACCGGTTCGGTTGCCGAGGGCGGTTCGATCGTCTACACCGCGACCCTGACCAACCCGGCCGGCACGGCCATGACCGTAACCCTGAGCAACGGCGCGGTGATCAACATCGCCAAGGGCGCGAGCACCGGCACCATCACCGTCGCCGCACCGGGCGACGACGTGTACAAGGACGCCGGCAAAGTAGACGCCAGCATCACCAAGACCACGGGCGGCAACTTTGAGAACCTGGTGGTCGACAAGACCCCGGCGGTGACCGACGTCACCGACACCATCGACAACAGCACCGTGTCCCTGAGCGCCACGGCCAGCACCGTTGAAGGCGGCGTGGTGGTTTACACCGCCTCCGTCACCGCACCAGTGACCGGTTCGCCAGTGGTCGTGACGCTGTCCAACGGGCAGACCATCACCATCCCGGTCGGCGCCAGCAGCGCCAGCGTCAACTACACCGCACCGAACGATGCACTGGCCGGCGGCAACACGCTGAGCGTGAAGATCGACGGCACCAGCGGCGGCAATTACGAAAACCTGGTCGCCGACAAGACTCCGGCCGTGACCTCAGTCACTGACACCGTCGACACTACCAACCTGACCTTGAGCGCCACAGGTTCCGTGGCTGAAGGTGGTTCGATCGTTTACACCGCCACCCTGACCAACCCGGCTGGCACTCCGGTGACTGTGACGTTGAGCAATGGCTCGGTGATCACCATTGAAGCCGGCAAAACCACTGGCACCGTGACCGTTCCGGCTCCGGCCGATGACGTCTACAAAGACGCCGGCAAAGTCGAAGTGACCATCAAGGATGCGTCCGGCGGCAACTTCGAAAATCTGGTTCCGAGCACCGTTCCGGCCGTCACTGAAGTGACTGACACCATCGATACGTCGACCGTGAAGCTGAGCGCCGATACGTCGGTGGCTGAGGGCGGCACCGTCACCTACACCGCCACTGTTGGCGCTCCGGTGACTGGCTCGCCGGTCATCGTGACCCTGGCCAACGGTCAGACCATCACCATCGAAATCGGCAAGACCACCGGCACCATCACCACCACCGCGCCGAACGATGCGCTCAACGGTCATACCCCGCTGAGCAACTCGATCACTGGTGTAAGCGGCGGCAACTACGAAAATCTGGTGGCCGACAAGACGCCGGTCAGCACCACCGTGACTGACACCGTCGACACCACCGACCTGACGCTGACCGCGACCGGCACCGTGGCCGAAGGTGGCTCGATCACCTACACCGCCACCCTGACCAACCCGGCCGGTACGCCGGTCACCGTGACGTTGAGCAACGGCTCCGTCATCACCATCGAGGCCGGCAAAACCACCGGCACCGTGACCGTCGATGCGCCGAAAGATGACGTCTACAAGGACGCCGGCAAAGTCGAAGTCACCATCAAGGATGCAACTGGCGGCAACTTCGAGAATCTGGTGCCAAGCACCGTTCCAGCCGTCACCGATGTAACCGACACCATCGACACCACCACGGTGAAACTGACCGCGACCGAGTCGGCGGCGGAAGGTGGCACTGTCACTTACACCGCCACCGTCGGCGCACCGGTGACAGGTTCGCCTGTGACCGTGACCCTGGCGAATGGTCAGTCGATCACCATCGAGGTGGGCAAAACCACCGGCACCGTCACCACCACTGCGCCGAATGATGCGTTGAACGGTCACACTCCGCTGACCAACTCGATCACCGGTGTGAGCGGCGGTAACTACGAAAATCTCGTGGCCGACAAAACGCCGGTCAGCACCACCGTGACCGACACCGTCGACACCACCAATCTGACCCTGAGTGCCACTGACTCGGTGGCCGAAGGTGGCTCGATCACCTACACCGCCACCCTGACCAATCCGGCCGGCACTCCGGTGACCGTGACGTTGAGCAACGGCTCCGTCATCACCATCGAGGCCGGGAAAACTACCGGCACCGTGACCGTCGATGCGCCGAAAGATGACGTCTACAAAGACGCTGGCAAAGTCGAAGTCACCATCAAGGATGCGACTGGTGGCAACTTCGAGAACCTCGTTCCGAGCACTGCTCCAGCGGTTACCGAAGTCACCGACACCATCGACACCACCACGGTGAAACTCACCGCGACCGAATCGGCAGCTGAAGGCGGTACCGTTACGTACACCGCCACCGTTGGCGCGCCTGTCACCGGTTCGCCTGTGACCGTGACCTTGGCCAATGGTCAGTCGATCACTATCGAAGTGGGTAAAACCACCGGCACCATCACCACCACCGCGCCGAACGACGCGCTGAACGGTCACACCCCGCTGACCAACTCGATTACCGGCGTGTCTGGTGGTAACTACGAAAACCTCGTAGCCGACAAGACCCCGGTTTCGACCACCGTCACCGACACCGTCGACACCACCAACCTGACCCTGAGCGCGACTGACTCGGTGGCCGAAGGCGGTTCGATCGTTTACACCGCGACCCTGACCAACCCGGCCGGCACTCCGGTGACCGTGACCTTGAGCAACGGCGCGGTCATCACCATCGAAGCCGGCAAAACCACCGGCACCGTGACCGTCGATGCACCGAAAGACGACGTCTACAAAGACGCCGGCAAAGTCGAAGTCACCATCAAGGATGCAACCGGCGGAAACTTCGAGAACCTGGTGCCAAGCACCGTTCCAGCCGTCACCGATGTCACCGACACCATCGACACCTCGACCGTCAAACTGACCGCGACCGAGTCGGCGGCTGAAGGCGGCACCGTCACCTACACCGCCACCGTTGGCGCGCCAGTGACCGGCTCGCCTGTGACCGTAACCCTGGCCAATGGTCAGTCGATCACCATCGAGGTCGGCAAGACCACCGGCACCGTGACCACCACCGCACCGAACGATGCGCTCAACGGCCACACGCCGCTGACCAACTCGATTACTGGCGTGAGCGGCGGCAACTACGAAAACCTCGTGGCCGACAAAACGCCGGTCAGCACTACCGTGACCGACACCGTTGACACCACCAACCTGACCCTGAGCGCCACGCCGGAAGTCAACGAAGGTGGCCAGATCACCTACACCGCGACCCTGACCAACGCCGCCGGCACTCCGGTGACCGTGACCCTGAGCAACGGCGCCGTGATCACTATCGAGGCCGGCAAAACTTCCGGCACCGTGACCGTCGATGCGCCGAAAGACGACGTCTACAAAGACGCCGGCAAAGTCGAGACGACCATTTCGACCACCACCGGTGGCAACTTCGAGAACCTGGTCACCAGCACCGCCCCGGCGGTCACCACCGTCAATGACACCATCGACACGTCCACCGTCTCGCTGACCGCTACCGCCAACGTCGCCGAAGGCGAAACCGTGGTCTATACCGCGACCGTGACAGCGCCAGTGACCGGTTCGCCGGTCGTCGTGACCCTGTCCAACGGCCAGACCATCACCATCGCCGTCGGCGAGACCACCGGCACCGTGAACTTCGTCGCGCCGAACAGCCCGCTGGCGGGCGGCAGCTCGCTGAGCGTGACCATCGACAAGGCCACCGGTGGCAACTACGAAAACCTGGCGGTGGACGGCAAGTCCGCTGACACCTCGGTGTCGGACACTGTCGACACAACCAACCTGAATCTGACGGCCACCGACTCGGTTGCCGAAGGTGGCTCGATCACTTACACCGCGACCCTGACCAACCCGGCGGGTACGCCGGTGACCGTGACCCTGTCGAACGGCGCCGTGATCACCATCGAAGCCGGTAAAACCACCGGCACCGTGACCGTCGATGCGCCGAAAGACGACGTCTACAAAGACGCCGGCAAAGTCGAGGCGACCATTTCGACCGCTACTGGCGGTGGTTTCGAGAACCTGGTGCCGAGCACTGTTCCGGCCGTGACCAACGTCACCGACACCATCGACACCACCACGGTGAAACTCACCGCGACCGAGTCGGCGGCGGAAGGCGGCACCGTTACTTACACTGCTACCGTCGGCGCGCCTGTGACTGGTTCGCCAGTGACAGTAACCTTGGCCAACGGTCAGTCGATCACCATCGAGGTGGGCAAAACCACCGGCACCGTCACCACCACCGCACCGAACGACGCACTCAACGGTCACGCGCCGCTGACCAACGCGATCACTGGCGTGACTGGCGGTAACTACGAAAACCTGGTGGCCGACAAAACGCCGGTTTCGACCACCGTCACTGATACCGTCGACACCACCAACCTGACCCTGAGCGCCACTGGCTCCGTGGCCGAGGGCGGTTCGATTGTCTACACCGCGACCCTGACCAACCCGGCGGGTACGCCGGTGACCGTGACCCTGTCGAACGGCGCCGTGATCACCATCGAGGCCGGCAAAACCACCGGCACCGTGACCGTCGACGCACCAAAAGACGATGTCTACAAAGATGCCGGCAAAGTCGAAGCAACCATTTCGACCGCCACCGGTGGCAACTTCGAGAACCTGGTGCCGAGCACTGTTCCGGCAGTGACCGAAGTCACCGACACCATCGACACCACCACGGTCAAACTCACTGCGACCGAGTCGGCAGCTGAGGGTGGCACTGTCACTTACACCGCCACCGTAGGCGCACCTGTGACCGGCTCGCCAGTCACCGTGACGCTGGCCAACGGTCAGTCGATCACCATCGAAGTGGGCAAGACCACCGGCACCGTGACCACCACCGCGCCAAACGATGCGTTGAATGGTCACGCACCACTGACTAACGCGATCACCGGCGTAACCGGCGGCAACTACGAAAACCTCGTAGCCGACAAGACTCCGGTCAGCACCACCGTGACCGACACCGTCGACACCACCAATCTGTCGCTGACTGCGACCGACAGCGTGGCCGAAGGTGGTTCGATCGTTTACACCGCCACCCTGAGCAACCCGGCCGGCACTCCGCTGACCGTGACCCTGTCGAACGGCGCCGTGATCACTATCGAAGCCGGTAAAACCACTGGCACCGTGACCGTTGCCGCACCTGCCGATGACGTCTACAAAGACGCCGGCAAAGTCGAAGTGACGATCAAGGACGCAACCGGTGGCAACTTCGAGAACCTGGTTCCGAGCACCGTTCCGGCTGTTACTGAAGTCACCGACACCATCGACACGACGACCGTGAAGCTGACCGCTTCCGAAACGGCCGCTGAAGGTGGCACCGTTACTTACACCGCCACTGTTGGCGCGCCAGTGACCGGCTCGCCTGTGACTGTGACCCTAGCCAATGGTCAGTCGATCACCATCGAAGTGGGCAAAACCACTGGCACTGTCACCACCATCGCACCGAACGATGCACTCAACGGCCACACGCCGCTGACCAACGCCATCACTGGCGTGACGGGCGGCAACTACGAAAACCTCGTAGCCGACAAAACGCCGGTTTCGACCACTGTCACTGACACCGTCGACACCACCAATCTGACCCTGAGCGCCACCAATTCGGTAGCCGAGGGTGGTTCGATCACTTACACCGCCACACTGACCAACGCTGCGGGCACCCCGGTGACCGTGACCTTGAGCAACGGCGCCGTAATCACTATCGAGGCCGGTAAAACCACCGGCACCGTGACCGTCGACGCGCCGAAAGACGATGTCTACAAAGATGCCGGCAAAGTCGAGGCGACCATTTCGACCGCCACCGGTGGCAACTTCGAGAACCTTGTTCCGAGCACTGTCCCAGCCGTAACGGAAGTCACCGACACCATCGATACCACCACGGTCAAACTGACCGCGACCGAGTCGGCGGCTGAAGGCGGCACTGTCACCTACACCGCCACCGTAGGCGCGCCTGTGACCGGTTCGCCAGTCACCGTGACCCTGGCCAACGGTCAGTCGATCACCATCGAAGTCGGCAAGACCACTGGCACTGTCACCACCACCGCACCGAACGATGCGCTGACCGGCCACGCGCCGTTGACCAACGCGATCACCGGCGTGACGGGCGGCAACTACGAAAACCTCGTCGCCGACAAGACCCCGGTTTCGACCACTGTCACCGACACGGTCGACACCACCAACCTGACCCTCAGCGCCACCAATTCGGTTGCCGAGGGCGGTTCGATCATCTACACCGCGACCCTGACCAACGCCGCTGGCTCGCCAGTCACCGTGACCCTGTCGAACGGCGCCGTGATCACCATCGAAGCCGGTAAAACCACTGGCACCGTGACCGTTCCTGCGCCAGCCGATGACGTCTACAAAGACGCCGGCAACGTGCAGGCGACGATCACCAACGCCACTGGCGGCAACTTCGAAAACCTGGTCACCAGCACCACGCCAGCAGTAACCAGCGTCACTGACACCATCGACACCACCACCGTGAAGCTGACCGCAACCACCACAGCAGCTGAAGGTGGCACGGTCACCTACACCGCCACCGTGGGTGCACCAGTGACTGGCTCGCCGGTAACCGTGAATCTGGCCAACGGTCAGTCGATCACCATCGAAGTCGGCAAGACCACCGGCACCGTGACCACCACCGCGCCGAACGACGTGTTGACCGGTCATGCGCCGCTGACCAACGCAATCACCGGCGTGACCGGCGGTAACTACGAAAATCTGGTGGCCGACAAGACGCCGGTCAGCACCACCGTCACCGACACCATCGACACCACCAACCTGACGCTCAGCGCGACCGGCACCGTGGCTGAAGGTGGCTCGATCACTTACACCGCAACCCTGACCAACGCCGCTGGCTCGCCAGTGACCGTGACCCTGAGCAACGGCTCGGTGATCACCATCGAAGCGGGCAAGACCACCGGCACCGTGACCGTTCCTGCGCCAGCCGACGACGTCTACAAAGACGCCGGCAACGTGCAGGCCACGATCAAGTCCGCCACTGGCGGCAACTTCGAAAACCTGGTCACCAGCACCACGCCAGCCGTGACCAGCGTCACCGACACCATCGACACCACCACCGTGAAGCTGACCGCGACCACGACGGCGGCCGAAGGTGGCAACGTTGTCTACACCGCGACCGTCGGCGCGCCAGTGACTGGCTCGCCTGTGACCGTGACCCTCGCCAACGGTCAGTCGATCACCATCGAAGTGGGTAAAACCACCGGCACCGTCACCACCACCGCGCCAAACGACGTGTTGAATGGTCATGCGCCGCTGACCAACGCGATCACCAACGTGACTGGCGGGAACTACGAGAATCTCGTTGCCGACAAGACCCCGGTTTCGACCACCGTCACTGACACCGTCGACACCACCAACCTGTCCCTCAGCGCCACCAACTCGGTCGCCGAGGGCGGTTCGATTGTTTACACCGCGACCCTGACCAACGCTGCGGGCACCCCGGTGACCGTGACTTTGAGCAATGGCGCCGTGATCACCATCGAAGCCGGCAAAACCACTGGCACCGTGACCGTCGCCGCGCCAGCCGACGACGTCTACAAAGACGCCGGCAACGTGCAGGCCACGATCACCAACGCCACGGGCGGCAACTTCGAGAACCTGGTCACCAGCACCACGCCAGCGGTAACCAGCGTCACCGACACCATCGACACCACCACCGTGAAGCTGACCGCAACCACCACAGCAGCTGAAGGTGGCACGGTCACCTACACCGCCACCGTGGGTGCACCAGTGACTGGCTCGCCGGTAACCGTGAATCTGGCCAACGGTCAGTCGATCACCATCGAAGTCGGCAAGACCACCGGCACCGTGACCACCACCGCGCCGAACGACGTGTTGACCGGTCATGCGCCGCTGACCAACGCAATCACCGGCGTGACCGGCGGTAACTACGAAAATCTGGTGGCCGACAAGACGCCGGTCAGCACCACCGTCACCGACACCATCGACACCACCAACCTGACGCTCAGCGCGACCGGCACCGTGGCTGAAGGTGGCTCGATCACTTACACCGCAACCCTGACCAACGCCGCTGGCTCGCCAGTGACCGTGACCCTGAGCAACGGCTCGGTGATCACCATCGAAGCCGGCAAGACCACCGGCACCGTGACCGTTCCTGCGCCAGCCGATGACGTCTACAAAGACGCCGGCAACGTACAGGCCACGATCACCAACGCCACGGGCGGCAACTTCGAAAACCTGGTGACCAGCACCACGCCAGCGGTGACCAGCGTCACTGACACCATCGACACCACCACCGTGAAGCTGACCGCGACCACGACGGCGGCCGAGGGTGGCAACGTTGTCTACACCGCGACTGTAGGCGCACCAGTAACTGGCTCGCCTGTGACTGTGACCCTGGCCAACGGTCAGTCGATCACCATCGAAGTGGGTAAAACCACCGGCACCGTGACCACCACCGCGCCGAATGACGCGTTGACCGGTCACACACCGCTGACCAACTCGATCACCAACGTTTCTGGCGAAAACTACGAAAACCTCGTGGCCGACAAAACTCCGGTCTCGACCACCGTCACCGACACCATCGACACCACCAACCTGACGCTCAGCGCGACAGGCACCGTGGCCGAGGGTGGCCAGATCACTTACACCGCAACGCTGACCAACGCCGCTGGTTCGCCAGTGACCGTGACCCTGAGCAACGGCTCGGTGATCACCATCGAAGCCGGCAAGACCACGGGCACCGTGACCGTTCCTGCGCCAGCCGACGACGTCTACAAGGACGCCGGCAACGTGCAGGCCACGATCACCAACGCCACGGGCGGCAACTTCGAAAATCTGGTGACCAGCACCACGCCAGCCGTGACCAGCGTCACCGATACCATCGACACCACCACCGTCAGCATCACCGGCAGCACCTCGGTGACCGAAGGCCAGACCGCCAGCTACACCGTCAGCCTCAACCACCCGGCGCAAACCGAAGTGACCCTGAAAATCGTCTACAGCGGCACCGCCGCCGACGGTTCGGACTTCACCGGCGTGTACACCGTGAAGATCCCGGCGGGTGCCAGCAGCGCGCAGTTCAACGTTGCGACCATCGACGACAAGATCACCGAAGGCACCGAGAACTTCGTAGTCAAGATCGACTCGGCCACCGGTGGCAACTTCGAAAACCTGGCGGTCAGCAGCACCAATGGCAGCGTCAGCACCTCGATCATCGACAACGATGCACCGCCGGTCATCGACCTCGACGCCAACAACTCCAGCGGTGCAACGGGTGCCGACTACAAGGTGACCTTCACCGAGAACACCCCGGGCGCAGGCGTGTCGATTGCCGACACCGACATCAAGATCACCGACCCGGACAGCACCATGCTGACCGGCGCCACCGTCGTGCTGACCAACCGTCAGGACGGCGATGCGCTGAACCTGGGCAACAGCGTCAATGGCATCACCATCAATGCCAACAGCACCAATGGCACGATCACGCTGACCCTGTCGGGCAATGCGACGCTGGCCGACTACATGCAGGCGATCAAGAACATCAGCTTCACCAACAGCAGTGAAGACCCGAGCACCGTGCCACGGATCATCACCGTGACCGTGACCGATGGCGGCAACTACTCCAACGTCGCGACCACCACGGTCAACGTTGTGGCAGTCAACGATGCGCCGGTCGCTGCACCGGTCAACGTCACCGGCACCGAAGACACCCCGCTGATCCTCGGCTGGTCGACCTTCGGCGTCAGCGACGTCGACAGCCCGGCCAGCAGCCTGGGCGTGAAAATCACCCAGCTGCCGGGCGAAGGCAAACTGCAGTACCTGGACGGCTCGACCTGGAAAGACGTCGCCACCAACCAGACCTTCAGCAAGGCCGACATCGACGCCGGCAAGCTGCGCTTCCTGCCGGATGCCAACGAGTCGGGCGTGAACGGTTACGGCGGCACCGGCCTGGGCAACAACCAGGCTGACTACGCACAGATCAAGTTCCAGCCAACCGACGGCCAGTTGCTGGGCAACACCGGCACCGTGAAGATCGACATCACCCCGGTGGCGGATGCACCGACCCTGTCGGTCGCCGACAACAACGTGAAGTCCACCGGCCTGATCAAGGAAGTCTGGACCGGTCTGTCGGGCCTGGGCACCGACGGCAGCGGCGCGAATTCGACCACCCTGAAAAACGTGATCGACGGTGCCGGCAAGCCAAACACCAGCGGCACCGTGAACAACGTGCAGTCCGACGGCAGCGTGACCGCCGGCACCGCATCGAAGACGTCCGGTCTGATCTATCTGGAAGCCGGCAAGACCTACACCTTCAGCGGCACCGGTGATGACAGCCTGTTGGTGACCATCGGCGGCAAGAGCGTGGCGTCCACGACGTGGGGCGCGGGCGGCAACCTCAACGGTTCGTTCACCCCGACCACCAGCGGCTACTACACCCTGGACATCTACCACCACAACCAGAGCGGCCCGGGCAGCTACGACGTCAACCTGTCGGTCAACGGCGGCACGCCGATCGACCTGAGCAGTGCCGGCGTGCCGATCTACACCGGCGTGCAGGACCTGGTGAATGCCGGCGTGACCGTCTCCGATCTGCACGGCACCAATGGCGAAGGCTATTACGACGGCTACAAGCTCAACACCGGCGCCGAAGGCACCACCGTGAAACTGTCGTCGATCAGCACTGCGCTGACCGACACCGACGGCTCGGAAACCCTGAGCATCAAGATCAGCGGCGCACCGGTCGGTTCGGTGCTCAGCGACGGCGCAGGCCACAGCTTCACCGTGACCGCCAACAGCGGCGACGCCAACGTCACCGGCTGGAACCTCGGCACCCTGACCGTGACTCCGCCGACCTACTACAACGGCCAGTTCAACCTGACCGTGACCTCGACCTCCACCGAGGCTGTGGGCGGTTCGGCCAGCACCACCGCGACCATTCCGGTCACCGTGGTCCCGGCGGTCTACAACTCGATTGTTGCCACTTCGGCCGACGACACCGTCACCGGTACCGACGGCAACGACATCATCGTCGCCGACATCGGCGGCCTGACCGTGGTGCCGGGCACCAACTACAACATCGCGTTCATGGTCGACAGCTCGGGCAGTATGAGTACCTCTTCGATCAACGCGGCCAAGGACTCGCTGACGTCGGTGTTCAACACCCTCAAGCAGAGCCTGGGCGGCAGCAACTCGGGGACGGTGAACATCTTCCTGGTGGACTTCGATACCCAGGTCAACAAGTCGGTGTCGGTGAACCTCAACGACCCGAACGCACTGACCTTGCTCAAGGCCGTGCTGGACTCGATGTCGTCCGGCGGCGGTACCAACTACGAGGACGTGTTCAAGACCACCGCCAACTGGTTCCAGAGCGCTGAGGCCATGGCCAACACCGGGGCGAAGAACCTTACGTACTTCATCACCGACGGCCAGCCGACCTACTACCAGAACAACGAGTCGACCAACCCGACGCTGTACGGCAACAAAACCCTCGATAGCCTGATCACCACCAGCAACTATCAATTGGGCAAAGCCGTCAGCCTGTACCCGGACAGCACGCACCAGATCGACATCAGTGCCTCCGGCTACGTGACGGTCTGGACCAAGTCCGGCGGCAGCTGGTCGTACCAGAACTTCGGCACCTTGCATGCCCAGGGCGACGGCACTTACGAGTTCTCGAGCCTGGCGGGCAACGGCAGCAGCACCACGACGACGACCACCGATAACGCCAGCAGCGGTTTCGCCTTGCTCAACGGTTTGTCGAATGTGGAAGCCATCGGCATCAACAGCGGTGTCAGTCTCAACGACCTGAAACCGTACGATTCGGACAAGACGCCGCAAACCAACATCGATCCGAAGGACCTGGCCAACTCGATCATCGGCCACACCGAAGCAACGATGCCGGGCAACGACACCGTCAGCGGTGGCGACGGCAACGACATCCTGTTCGGCGACCTGGTGAGCTTCAACGGCATTGCCGGCGAGGGTTACCAGGCGATGCAGGCGTTCGTGGCCAAGGAAACCGGGGTCGACGTCAGCAAAGTCACCACCAGCAACGTGCACCAGTACATCACCGAGCACTATCAGGCGTTCGATGTGTCCGGTGCCCACGATGGCAACGACACGCTGCTGGGCGGCGCGGGCAATGACATCCTGTTCGGCTCGGGCGGCAACGACCTGCTCGACGGCGGCAAGGGCAATGACATCCTGCTCGGCGGCACCGGCAACGACACGCTGATCGGTGGTCAGGGCAACGACATCCTGATCGGTGGTTCGGGCGCCGACACCTTCGTCTGGAAGGCGGGCGACACCGGCAACGACGTGATCAAGGACTTCAAGGCCAGCGAAGGCGACCGCATCGACCTGCGTGACCTGTTGCAGGGCGAGACCGGCAGCACCATCGACAACTTCCTGAAGATCACCACGGTCGACGGCGTTTCGTCGCTGCAAGTCAGCTCGGGCGGCAAGTTCAACTCGGGCGACGCCGCAGCCGCCACACCGGACGTGACGATCAAACTGGAAGGCAACAATTGGTCCACGGCCAACATTCACAACCTGATTGCCGGCAGCGATCCGACCATCAAGGTCGACCACAACAACAGCTGATGCGTGAACAACGGCCGCCCCACTTGGGGCGGCCGTCACGTTTGCGGCGCTTGAACCGGTGACGATTTCGTCGGCGCACCGCATACTCGCGTGCAGTTGGCTATGCTGCTGACAGCATGACGCTGGTCCATTTCCGAGGGATGCTCAATGTTTTACGTGCAACGCGATGCGCAGGGTCAGTTGATTCGCGTGGAAGCTGCGGCCTACGCCGAGGCCACGGAAACGCTGCCGGCCGACCACCACGAAATCCAGGCCTGGTACGCCAACGAAGCCGTGGAGAACAGCCTCAAACAGCTCAAGCAGAGCGACCTGGAAATGATCCGGGTACTCGACGACCTGATTCAGGTGCTGACCCAGAAGGGCGTGATCCGTGTCACCGACCTGCCGCCGGCGGCCCAGGCCAAGTTGATGGACCGGACCCAGGCACGGGAAGCGCTGGGCGGGTTGAGCCAGTTGATTGATGAGGATGAGGGTGGGTTGATCTGATTTGCCTGTGAGTACAGATCAAAAGCCAGCCCTCACCCTAGCCCTCTCCCGGAGGGAGAGGGAGCCGACCGAGGTGTCTGGCGCTATACATCGACCTGAAAAACCGAGTCGATTATGGATTCAGCGAAGCTCTTTCACGTCGGCGTATTACCCCAATATTCCACGGTCGGTCCCCTCTCCCTCTGGGAGAGGGCTAGGGTGAGGGCAACGATCTCAATGACTCACCGCCAAGGCGCAGGCTCACCGAACAGCTGCCCCTGAACCCCATACAACCCCATCTCGCGAATCACCGACAATTCCCCTTCCGTCTCGACCCGCTCGGCAATCAGCGGCAGATCGATACTGTGCGCCGCACGCTGGATCGCTTCGATGAACAGGCGCTTGTCGCTTTCCTGATCGATCGCACGGATGTAGCTGCCATCGATCTTCAGGTACGCCAGCCCCAGCCGCGCCAGGTTGCCGATCATGCTGAAGCGTCCGCCGAAGCGCTGCAGGCTCAGGGAGAAACCTAGCTCGCGCAGGCGGCGGGTCAGTTGTTCCAGCACTGCTTGCTCCGGCAATTGTTCTTCGCCGATTTCCAGGGTCAGGCGTGCGCCGAGGTTGGAATGCGCCCGCAGAATCTCGAACACTTTGTTCAACGCTTGCGGATCGGCAAGGGTCGCAGAAGATAGATTCAGCGCCAGGGATTCTTCATGGCCGGCCATTTGCTCCAGCACTCGTTCGAGCATCAACCGGTCCAGCCGCGCGGTCCAGCCGAAGCGCTCCAGCCACGGCAGGAAGCGCCCTGCGGGAATGGTCTGGCCCTGCTCGTCGAGCAAGCGCGACAGCACTTTGCAATGCAGCACCAGTTGCGTGTCCTGTGCCGCCACCACCGGCTGGAAGAACAGCTCGAAGCGCCGCTGATTCAGCGCCTGATCGAGCAAGCGGTGCCAGGCGTGGTGATCGTCACCAACATCCGCCACCAGGCTCTGATCGAGACACGCCCAGTTCTGCTCGCCCTGCCCTTCGGCCTGGGCCAGCGCCTGATCGCCGAGGCTGAGGACTGCTTGCGGCGAATCGCCGTGAGCGAACGGTGCCAGGCCGATGGAGGCCACGGCGGCCACGTCGGTGGCGCCCGTTGCGTGCAGGCTGCTCAGCGCACTGTCGAGGCTCTGCGCCAGTTGCAGTGCTTCTTCGCGGGTCAGCCCCGGCGCCAGCACGGCGAATTCGCCGCCGCGAATCCGGGTGACGAGGTTCTGGGTTTCCGGGTATTTGGCGCACTCGCGGGACAGCTGCTCGCCGACCGCTTTCAACAATTCATCGGTGCGCTGACCGCCAAGGCGCTGGTTCAGTCCGGCCAGATCCTTGACTCGCAACAGCAGCAGATAACCGGAGCTGGCCTGCTCCGGGTTGCTCACCCGCGCATTCAGCTGCATCTCGAAATAACGCCGGTTGGCCAGCCCCGTGAGGTTGTCCTGATAGGACTCGGCGCGCAGTTTTTCACTGCGCTCGGCCTGCTCCTGGAACAGCGCCTTGAGCTTCTCGACCATCTGGTTCATCGCCAGCACTACGCGGCGCAATTCAGGTGTGCGCGGCAGATCCGGCAGGCTGAGGAACTCGCGACGGGCGATGGCGTGGGACTGCTTGACCATGTAATCCAGCGGCTTCAGTTGCCGACGCAGCAACAGCGCGCCCAGCACCGCACTCACCGCGCCGCAGACCAACAACCAGCCCAGACTGCCCAGTGCGCTCTGCCACAGTTTGGCCAGGGCGAACATCGGGTGGCTGACCACCTCGACCCGCGCCGCCTGCTCCCAGCCACGGCTGACCAGCGCATCGCCACCGGCCGGTTCCAGGCCGATCAGTTTGACGAACCAGTCCGGCACGTTGGTGACCGCCGGAATGCCGTTGCGCTCGACGATGGTCTGGTCGGTCTTCAGGTCGACCACGCGGATGCTCGAGTAATAACCGCTGTCGAAGATCGAACTGACCAGCAGCTCGACCATCGCCGGGTCATCGATGTTCGGCGTCAACGACAGCGCCAGCGCCGTGGCCGCATCCTGAGCGTGGGAGCGCAACTGGTTGACGTACTGGGTGCGCGAGCTCTCCAGACTGACCATGAAGCTGCCAGTGAAGGCGACCACCAGGAACAGACAGATAGCGATCAACAGCTGTTTGAACAAAGACATCTGAGCGCGTGCTCCTAGTTAGTCGTCTCGACCGGAAATCCTTCGGCCTGCATTTTCTTCAACACATCCTGCCAGCGTGACAGGCGTTTGGTGTCACCGACCTTCTTGTTGCCCTTCGCTCCCGGCAGGTACAAACCCTCGGCATTGAAAGAGTAGACCGGCAGCAAATCGGTTCGCTCGGCGGCCGGCTTGATCGGGTCGATCAGGCTGTCGAGCACCAGCGGCATGGCGTCAGGGCTGGAATAGTAAGTCAGGACCATGTGCGCGCGGTTCTGGCGCAGCGCCTTGACGTAGGTGATACGCAACTTGTCACTGGCCACACCGAGGTGGCGCAGGCTGAAATACTTGGCGATCGCGTAGTCTTCGCAGTCGCCGGCGCCTTTCCACAAGGCTTCGATGGGGGTTTCCCAATAATCGACCTCGTGCCAGAGATCGATGTCTTCGACATAGCGCATCTGTTTGTTGAAAAACAGGTTCACCACTTTGAGCTTTTCCATCTCGCTGACCTGCTTCTGCGTGGCCAGCAGATTCTGCCAGGCATCGATCCGCTGTTGCCCGGCGCCCAACGGCCCGTACAGCGCCGTAGCCTTGCGGCTGATCGCGGAAAAATCCCAATCGGCATGCAGGCCGCCCAGCATGATGCCGGCCAGCAGCAGCGCGCAGGCAAGCCAGCGCGCAATCCGTGGGATTGCGAAACGTACCGCCAATGCAAGGCATCCAGGGCAGAGAGGAAAGCGCTTGATGGTGAAGGTTAGCCCAGCAAAAAACAATGGCACCCTGAGATCATCGCTGGCGCGCTAAACTTCAGATGTGACAGGGTTCTTCTACACGGTTTGACAACCTGTAGAGCAATCACTAGTGTCCTTTGGATCCAAATCCGCAGTCATAGGGTGTGCAGTTGTGACCCAGAAGCCCAAGCCACTCCACAGCATCAAAGTCGACGGCCCGATTCCCGCCCATCTGGCGCGCTCGGTCATCGAAGAAACCCTGCGCGCGGCGATTCTCGACGGGCGCCTGCCCTGTGGCACCGCTGTACGCCAGCAGGATCTGGCCGACCTGTTCGGTGTCAGCCGCATGCCGGTGCGCGAAGCCTTGCGTCAACTCGAGGCCCAGGGCCTGCTCAGCGTAATTGCCCACAAAGGTGCGGTGGTGGCGCCGCTGATCCAGGGCGATGCAACGCAAACCTATGAGCTGCGCATCCTGCTGGAGTCCGAAGCGCTGCGCCAGTCGATCCCGCTGCTGGCCCCGGCCGATCACGAACGCGCGGCCGGCTACATCGAAGAATTGGAAAACGAACACGACTACACAGAAATCGGCCGGCTCAACCGTCTGTTTCACATGGCGCTCTACAGCAAGGCGCCCAATGGCCGGCTGTTGCGGCTGGTGGAAGACGGCTTGAATGAAGAAGAACGCTTCCTGCGCTTCAACCTCGAGGCCATGGGTCTGGGCAAACTCTCCCAGGACGACCACCGTGCGCTGTTGCAGGCCGTGAAAGAGCGGGACACCCCGCACGCCGTGACACTGCTGGAGCAGCACCTCAATCGCGGTGTCGAGGTGATCACTCGATACTTGGCAAGCACCGCCTCCAAAGGTCGCCAGGCGGCACGCTGAAAATCCCCCCGGGTGAGCCCTCGCTCACCCGGCGTATAACCCGCTTACAAATCCTCACGCCGGTCACGCTCAATTGCCGTGGCACTTCGGCGCCTGCGCTCTAACCTCCCCCCTGCTTTGAACAGCCCGGAATTTGCACCGCAAAGGAAGTCATTTCCGACGATAGCCGCGGCGCCGATTTACGCGCACCCTTGAATCGCCAACCCAATATAGAACGGGGACGCGCCGCCCCGGCAGCAGTCCCCGCACCAGGAACCTACGGAAGGAGCCTTGTCACGGGATCAGGAAGAACGGCGCCGTTACAGCCCGACTTCATCCCCTCATATTCATTCAAATACTCAATTGGAAAGTTGCTTCGAGTGAGGCATTCACTCTTGTCGTTCAATTTTGGCCATTAAACGCCGAAAGGAGCAACTACGCCCAAATAAAACTTAACTTATAAGTTTTATCAGGCCCACTCATATTTCAAAAACAGCCAACTAAAAATAATTAAAAATAAACTTGTTAAGTTGTTTTGCGATGTATTAGTTTTTCTTCGCCGAGTTTGGATCCGAAATGACAAACCCGGCACACCCCTGCAGTACGGCCTCGATTGCGACGGCTTGACCGTCCGCTGCTGTCTCGGGCCCTTCAGACATTGCCTGCTTTCATCGAAACCGAATGAGGCTGTCGTTCGCCTGGAGAAACTTGTTCAACGTTATTAGCAACTGTTTGACCAATCCCTACTTCCCTATTAGCCAGAGTCTCGCAACCATGCCAACTAAAGAGCAACTTACACTAAAGAAAGCCGAACTCAGCGTTCATCCGATCTTCTCAGAAATCGATTCTTTGGCGACATTGCGCCGGTTCATGGAGTCCCATGTATTTGCCGTCTGGGACTTCATGTCGCTGACCAAGCGACTGCAGCAGGAACTGACTTGCACTCGCCTGCCGTGGTTGCCGCCACGCGATCCGCACGCAGCAAGACTGATTAACGAAATCGTCCTCGGGGAAGAATCTGACGATCGGCTGTCACACGGGCATTACAGTCACTTCGAACTGTACCTGGATGCGATGCGCGAAGTCGGCGCGGACACGACAGCGGTGGAGCGCTTCGTGACGCTGCAACAGGAGGGCGTAAGTTACGACGTCGCCCTGCAAAGCGTCGAGGTTGATCCGGCAGCGGCGCGGTTCGTCCGTGACACCTTGCACACCGCGCTGCATGCACCCGGCCACAGCGTTGCCGCCGCCTTCCTGCATGGTCGCGAGAGCGTGATCCCGACCATGTTCCAGCGCATGCTCGATGCCTGGGGCATCGGCGTCGAACAGGCGCCGACCTTCCGTTACTACCTGGAGCGGCACATTGAAGTCGACTCCGAAGACCACGGCCCGGCGGCGGAACAACTGCTGGATCGACTGGTGGACGGCGATCCGCAGCGCGAAGCCGAGATCTACGCCAGCGCCATCGCCGCCGTGGAAAGCCGCATTGCCCTGTGGGACGGCCTGCGCCTGAGCATGCGCGAACCGCTGGCGGAGGTGGCCCAATGAATGCCGCCGACTACCAGTCTTTCGCCGATGCCTGGGAAAGCCGCGCGACCATTCGCACCCGGCCACGCCGCGTGCTGGAGGACGACGCACGGCTGATCTATCCGCTCAGCCGCCAGCCGTTGGTGCTCAGCGAAACTTTCCTGCGCGAGTGCCCCGAACAGCGTGATTTCGCCCTAGTGCAGACGCTGTACAAATTCATCAACGACGTGGTGATTTTCGAAACCGAGATCGTCGACAAGACCGCCCGCAGCATCGCCAAGAACCGCTTCGCCGTGGCCTTCCCGTTCGCCTGCCGCTACGACGCCATGACCGTGGTGGTGGACGAGGATTACCACGCGCTGGTGGCGATGGATTTCATGCAACAGACCGTGGCCATGACCGGCATCGAGCCCATCGAGCTGCCTAATGAAATCGAACTGAGCCGGGCGATTCCGGCCGCCGTCGAACTGGCCCCGCAACACTTGCGCAGCGCCGTGGAACTGATCTGCGTCGCCATCGCTGAAAACACCGTGACCGGCGATGTCGCAGCGTTCGCAAGGGACGACACAGTCAAGCCGTCGATCAAGGGCCTGATGGCCGACCACCTGCTCGACGAGGGCCGGCACTCGAGTTTCTGGGCGCGGATGGTGCGCATCTACTGGCACACCGCAAGCGATGCGGATCGCGAATGCATCGCGCAGATCCTGCCGGTGTTCATCGGCCATTACCTGACCAACGACATCCAGAAGTCCTTCGACCTGCGCCTGATCGATGCCCTGCCGGTCAACGAGGCTACCCGACGCGCCCTGAAAGACGAGATGGCCGGGCTGGCCTTTCCGATCAATCGCCACCACCCGCTGGTGGGCAACATCGTGCGGTTTTTCCACAACAGCTCGCTGCTCGACACACCGTGCGTGCAGCACGCCCTGCGCGACTACCTGGTTTGACAAGGAGGCTGACATGAGACGTCTCGACATTTTGCTGAGGGGCCGCAGCCAGGCCTTGACCGACCTGGCGCAGGAGCTCGAACAACACGGTCATTCATTGCTGACAGAGACTGCTCCGTCGATGGATCTGGTGATCGACGACGGTAGTCTTGCGCCGCAGGATCACGGCGTGACACCGCACCTGACCTTGCGTCTGGGCATCGGTGCAATGGGCGCCGGCGGTTTGCCGGTGCTTGATCTGCTGTGCCTGTGCAACTCGACGCTGCTGAGCCGCGTGCCCATCGCCGACGAACCGTCCGGCAATGGTCAGGCCCTGCGCCAGCGAACGCTGGCGCAGGTGGTGGACGAGGTGGCGCTGCTGGTCAGTCGTTTTTCTCGCGATGCCGAGTATTTCCAGCATGCGACGAAGGCCCGTGCACCGGACTTCGAGCAGGTGGAAAACCTGCTGTTTCTCGACAGCCTGGCTTACGTCCATCGCCTCAATGCCACGGCCCATCCGGCATTGCTGCAACAGGCGCAGATCCCGGTGATCGAGCGGCTGCAGCGGAGCCTGATCGAGCACGCTGAACGCCCGGCGCTGCACCTTGCCGAGCAGTCAATCAGCTATCGCCAGTTGCATGATCACAGCCGTGCAATCCAGCAACGGTTGCTGGCAATGCTGGAGACACAACCACAACCCTGGGTGGTAGGGATTTGCCTGCCGAAATGCGATGCGCTGTTCGCCTCGATTCTGGCGATTCTCGGCAGCGGCGCAGTGTATCTGCCGCTGGAACCGAGCCATCCGCTTCAGCGCCAACAGTACATTCTGGAAAACGCCGGGGCAGTGCTGTTGCTGCACGACGGCGAACATCCGCTGAGCGGTTCGATGCCGGGGCTGGATGTCTGCCGCATCGACCGCACTGACGTCGATCTGTCGCAACCGCTTATGCGTCGTCAACCCGAGCTCGATGCGCCGTGTATGGCGCTCTATACCTCGGGCACCACCGGGCATCCGAAAGGTGTGCTGCTGAGTCAGGCGAACCTCGCGCACTTCACCGCGTGGTACGCCGATTACGTGCAGTTGCGGGCCGAGAGTCGGGTATTGCAGTTCTCGTCGCTGAGTTTCGACTCGTCGCTGATCGACATTTTCCCGACCTTGCTCGAAGGCGCGGAACTGGTGGTGCCCGACGACAACCAGCGCCGCGATCCACTGCAACTGGTGGCGCTGATCCGCCGTCGGCAACTGAGCCACGCGTTCCTGCCGCCGGCGCTGTTGAGCATCCTGCCGTTGGAGCAACTGCAAAGCGTCGGGCAGATCATGACCGGCGGCGACGTCTGCGAGCCGTTCGTGATCGAGCAGCTGACGCGCCAGGGCAAGCTGCACAACCTCTACGGCCCGACCGAAGCCACGGTGCTGATCACCGCGCGGCAGCTGCAACCAGGCGACAGCAATCGCACCCTCGGCGGGCCGATTGCCAACAGTCAGGTGCTGATCCTCGATGACGATCTGCATCCGGTGCCGGAGCAGACCGTGGGCGAACTGTTCATCGTCGGCCCCGGCGTTTGCCTGGGGTACCTGAACAATCCGCAGCGGACCGCCGAGCGCTATCTGGACCTGGCGTTGCCGGACGGACAGCGTCTGCGCGCCTACCGCAGCGGCGACATGGCCAAGTGGGGCGAGGATGGCATCGAGCTGTGCGGGCGTCGCGACAATCAGGTGAAGATCCGCGGCTTCCGGGTCGAGCCGGAAGAGATCGAGCGGTGCCTGCGCGAGAGCCAGCTGTATCGGCAGATCGCCGTGGTGATCGACAGTCAGCGACGGATTCTGGCGTTCCTCGCCCAACCGCAATCCGATGCCGCGCGGGAGTCTTTGAAAGCTCACGCACAGCAGTTTCTACCCGACTACATGCAACCGGTGGCATGGACGGAACTGCCGAACATGCCGTTCGCCGCCAATGGCAAAGTCGACCGCAAGGCCTTGCTGGAACTGCCGGTCAGCGTGCAGGACAGCGGCCCGAAATGCCTGCCGGCCAACGCCGACGAAGCGCTGCTGCTGGAGATCTGGGGCGAGTTGCTGGAGCTGCCGACCAGCGACATTTCCACCGACGAAAGCTTCTTCAATCTCGGCG
This sequence comes from Pseudomonas fluorescens, assembly GCF_030344995.1. Taxonomy (GTDB): domain Bacteria; phylum Pseudomonadota; class Gammaproteobacteria; order Pseudomonadales; family Pseudomonadaceae; genus Aquipseudomonas; species Aquipseudomonas fluorescens_BF. The sequence goes on along the minus strand of NZ_CP128260.1, from coordinate 370,855 downwards.
GTCACTCGATTCTGCTGTCGCGCATGCTCCTGCGTCTGCGGGAGGAGTTCGGTCGCAGCATCTCGATCAACCGCTTCATCGAACTGCCGACCATCACCAAGCTCGCCACGCTGGTGCGCGGCACCGATGACAGCGCGGTGCTCAGCGCCCAGGCGATGGCCGACGCCGAGCGAGCGCTGGAAATCGAGCCGCTGCCGATCAGCCGCATGGGCGATGTGCACAAGGTGATCGTGACCGGCGCCAACAGTTTTGTCGGCGTGCACATCGTCGAGGCGCTGCTGGGGTGGGGCGCCAGCGAGGTGGCATGTCTGGTGCGTGACGGCGGCGGGCAAACGGCGGAGCAACGCTTTTCCCAGTCGTTGCGAGAGAACCGGCTGGAGCATCTGGACCTGAGTCGGGTGCGGGTCTATTCGGCGGACATCGCACGGCCGCAACTGGGCCTGGCCGATGAGGATTTCGAGCGACTGGATCGCGACTTCGGCGCGCTGGTGCACAACGCGGCCAACGTCAATCACGTGCTCGATTACGAGTCGTTGGCGGCGGACAACGTCGAGCCGATTTTCGAACTGCTCAGGCTGTGCGAAGGGCGCAGCAAGAAGGTGTTCAATTTCGTCTCGACGCTGTCGGCGTCCAGCACCGTCGACGACGGAGGCCGGGTGCTGGAATTGCCCGCCGCATTGACGCCGCCGATCTACATCCGCAACGGCTACAACCTGTCGAAATGGGTCGGCGAGCGCATCCTCGAACGGGCGCGGGAGCGTGGGGTGCGGGTCAATCTTTATCGGCCCGGCAACATCAGTTTCAACAGCCTCAGCGGCGTCTGCCAGCCGCACAAGAACCGTTTGATGTTGATGCTCAAGGGCTCGATCCAGCTCGGTCAGGTGCCGGCCTTCGCGCTGAATTTCGACCTGATGCCGGTGGATTTCCTCGCCCGTTTCATCGCCTTCCATGCCAGTCGCTATTCGCCCGAACGGGCGGTGTTCAACCTGCACAACCCGGAGCCCCTGAGCTGGGATGCCTACGTTGCGTCGTTCCGCGAAACCGGCAGCGAGTTTTCGCTGGTCAGCGTCGCCGACTGGCAACAGCAACTGGGCCGGGTCGATGCCGACAACGCGCTGTTCGGCGTGCTCGGTTTCTACCTCAACGGCTTCGAGGAAGACATCGGCGACATCTCCCTGATCGGCCACGCCAACGCCCAGGCCGGCGTGCAGCAGATGGGCGCGCACTACCCGGAAAAATCCCCGGCGCTGCTGCGTCGCGGCTGCGACTACCTGAAAGAAATCAACTTCATCTGAATCAACCACCAAGGAGCAACACCATGAGCAATCTTCAACCCGACACCCTGATCAAGAACCCTCACGGCTGCCACGTCGTGTCTTCGGTGGAAGTGCCGGTGGACGCCAAGCAAGTGTGGGCAGTAGTGGGCAAATTCGACGGCTTTGATCGGTTCATTCCGGCCCTGTCGCACATCGAAATGACCGGCGAAGGCGTGTCGTCGCTGCGCAAGAAGTTCTTCAAGGATGGCAACGTGGTGGTCGAGCAACTCAACTCCCGGGACGACCAGGCGCTGAGCATGACCTGGACCACGATCTACAACACGCTGGGCGTGGCCAATCTGTGGGCGGCGATGAATGTGGAATCGCTGGGCGCGGGCAAGTCGCGGGCGACCTGGACGATCATTGCCGAGCCGGCAAGCGGCGGTCCCGAGGCGCTGCCGGGGTTCAAGGATTTCGTGCAGGGGTTTGCCGATGACGCGATGGGCAATGTGCTGAAGCTGTTTGTGTAGGGCATGAAAAAGCCCGCTGCGGATCACTCCGTAGCGGGCTGTTTTTTGACCGCTAGCGATCAGATCTTGAAGCTGTCGACCAGTTGTTTCAAACGATTGGCCTGCTGCGACAACGCATCGCAATCCTTCAACGTTTCATTGAGGTTGGCCACGCTCTGCTGGTTCAGCAGGTTGATCTGGTTGACGTCGACGTTGAGGGTTTCCACCACGGCGGTCTGTTCCTCGGTCGCCGCTGCCACCGACTGGTTCATGCCGTCGATTTCGCCGATACGCTGGGTCACGTTGACCAGACGCAGACCGGCCTGGTTCGCCACTTCGACGCTCTCTTCGCTCGACGCCTGACTGGCGTTCATGGTGGTCACCGCTTCACGGGAACCGACCTGCAGCGAGGTGATCATCTTGTGGATTTCTTCCGCCGACTCCTGGGTACGGTGAGCGAGGTTACGCACCTCGTCCGCCACCACCGCAAAACCGCGTCCGGCTTCACCGGCACGGGCCGCTTCGATGGCCGCATTGAGCGCCAGCAAGTTGGTCTGCTGCGAGATGCCTTTGATCACATCGAGAATGTGGCCGATGTTGTCGGTGCTCGCGTTCAGGGTTTCGATCTGGGTGCACGACAGGCTGATCTTCTGCGACAGCTCGGTCATCGCCTGAATCGTCTGCTCGACCACCTGACGACCGTCATCGGCCTGTTCGCTTGCACCGCTGGCGTGTTGCGAAGCATCGGCCGCGTTACGAGCGATTTCCTGGGTGGCTGCACCCAGCTGATTGATCGCAGCAGCGACGCTGTTGGTGCGCGCACTTTGCTCGTCGGAACCGATGATCGAAGCGTTGGACGATGCCATTACCCGTTGCGACAGGTCGTGTACGTGACGGGTAGCGGAAGACACTTCGGAGATCGAAGCGTGAATCCGCTCCACGAACTGATTGAACGAACTGCCCAGCTCACCGAACTCGTCCTTGCTTTCCACCACCAGACGGCGGGTCAGGTCACCCTCGCCCTGGGCGATGTCCTGCATCGCGCGGCCCATGGTAATCAGCGGACGCATCAGCACGGTGATCAGCAGACTCAGGAAGACTGCAATCGCGCCCACTGCGACGAACATCGCAATCACTGCCGAGGTACGGAACTGGCTGAGTGCGGCGTAGGCCTTGTCGCGGTCGATCGACAGACCGATGTACCACTCGGCATTCGGCAGACCGGTGACCGGGGTGAACGACAGGATGCGCTCCTGACCGTTGAGCACCACGTTCTGATTGCCCTTCTCGATACGCACACCGGCGTTCGGGTAGATGTCCTTGAGGTTCTTCATCACCTGGTCTTTATCTGGGCTGACGATCACCTGACCGTCACCGCTGACCAGGAATGCGTGGCCCAGGCCACCGAAGTCTACCGAGTTGATGATCTTCACCAGAGTTTCCAGACTCAGGTCACCGCCCACGACGCCGAGCAGCTCGCCGTTCTTTTTCACCGGCATGGCGATGGTCACCACCAGACCGCCAACGGCGGCCATGTATGGCGGGGTCAGCATGGTCTGGTCAGCGGCCACGGCCTGCTTGTACCACGGGCGCTGACGCGGGTCGTAGCCGTCCGGCATCTTTGCGTCAGGGCGCTGGGTGAACACGCCGTTGGCCTGGCCGACGTAGGTGAACTGGAAGTTCGAGGTGAAGGCCGGTTGATCGACCAGCCCCGGGAAGTCGGCGTTCTTGCCTTGATGGGCGACGTTCTGCGCGAGGTTTTCCAGTACCAGAATCCGCCCGCTCATCCAGTTCTGCACACTGCTGGCGGTCAGGTCGCCGGCCTGCTGGACGGAGGACTGGAGGTTCTGGCGAATGGTGTTTCGCTGCAGATAGTCGTTGTACAAAGTAAACAGCGCGAACGCCAGGACCACGACGCCCGAGGCGGCCAACAGGATTTTATGGCTGAACTTGAGATTCATTTCATGGGACTTCTTATGCCAAAAGTGGGGATGCGTTCCGGATGCAACATTCCATGTACAGCGCAGGCAGCGTTCTGATGGCTGCTCTACTTTGGTGCACGCATGTCTCACCAGTCTGTCGGCACGCTTCGGAGAAAACTTAGGGCTTTGTAGGAAATGGACGGCATTTCTGCCAGATTCCCGCCGAACGGCGTGCCAGAGCGTTCGCCTGTCATTTTTTGATGACTGTTTTGCAGCGCCGGTTGCAAATTCTGTAACCCTTGATGACAATGCGACTAATTATCATTTGTGACGTTCGGGCTGTCGCGTTCATGTCCTCACCTGAGTTTGCAGTACAGGCGCTTTACAGTAGTCATCACGGCTGGCTCAACGGCTGGTTGCGCGCGCGGCTGGGCAATGCCGCCGATGCGGCGGATCTGGCGCAGGACACCTTCGTTCGCCTGCTGCAACGCACAGAACGCCTCGAACTCAAGGCACCCCGCGCATTCTTGCGCACGGTTGCCCGGGGCCTGGTGATCGATCATTGGCGCCGTGAAGAAATTGAACGCGCCTACCTGGAAACCATCGCCCATTTGCCTGAAGCCGAAACACCGAGTGCCGAATCCCGCGCCTTGGTGATCGAACTACTCGAAGGCATTGCCCGCATGCTTGAAGGCTTGAAGCCAAAAGTGCGTCAGGCATTTCTGCTCGCGCAGTGCGAAGGTTTGACCCACAAGCAGATCGCCGAGCAGATGGGCCTGTCCCTGCGCTCGGTAGAACGCTACGTCGCCGATGCCCTGTTTCACTGCTATGTGTTGCGGTACGAAAGCTGATGCCGGTGGATAACCTCTCGTTTGACCGACGCGCCGAGCCACCGCAGCAGGTTGTGCGACAAGCCATTCACTGGCTCCTGCGTCTGCGCAACAACCATGGCAACCCACGCCTGAATCGCCAGTGCGAACAATGGCGCGCCGAACACCATGATCACGAACTGGCCTGGCAACGGGTGCAGTCTCTGCAAGCCGAACTGACCCACAATCTGCGCGCCGTGCCCGGTGCCCAGGTGGCGTTCAACACGCTGGAAAACAGTGCGCAGGGTCTGGGTCGACGTCAGGCATTGAAGCTGTTGTCCGGCGCGTTGCTGATGGGCTCGGCGGGATGGCTGGCCAACGACACTTCCGTCTGGCAACAGTGGAGCGCCGACTACGCCACCGCCACTGGCGAGCGCCGTGGTTTCCAGTTGCCGGACGGCACACGGATCGAACTCAACACCGCCAGCAGCGTGGATCTCGATTACACCGCGCAACACCGGCTGATCAAACTGACCCGCGGCGAAATCATCGTCACCTGCGGCGGTGCCGATGAAGGTGCGCCGTTTGACCGACCGCTGCGGGTGCAGAGCCATCATGGCACTTACGAGCCGTTCAAGGCGCGATTCATTCTGCGCGAGGAAGAGGGTTGCACGCGCCTGAGCGTCACCAGTGGCCGGGTCGCGATTCACTCCGCGGGCAACTCGACAGAGGCCATCGCCGGTCAGAGCTATCTGATCGATCACCATCAAATTCGCCCGGCGCCGCCATTGGACATGGACGCCGGTGCCTGGGTCGACGGGCTGATCGTGACTCGCAACATGCGGCTCGGTGACTTCCTCAGCGAAGTCGGCCGGTATCGTCAGGGGTTTCTGAGCTGTGCGTCGGACATTGCGGATCTACGTCTGTCCGGCGTGTTCCGTCTTGCGGACACCGACAAGCTGCTGGCGGTCCTGCCGCAGACCCTGCCGGTGCAATTGCGCTACCGCACCCGTTGGTGGGTGACGCTGGAGTCTGTGGCCTGAAATTATTTTGGCGGGTTTTCGTGGCAAGTCCGGCTTAGTCAGTAAGCACTTCAACTCAGCCTTCGCGACTGCCTACGGAAACCTACAATGACTGCGCGCGTTACCTGTAAGAACCCTCTGAATTTCTCTGCCGAATCCGGCCTGTTGCGTCACGCCGTTCGAGCGGCGCTGTTTTCTACCGTACTGGGCGTTGGCGTGTTGCCGAGCCTGAGCATGGCGGCCCATGCCAGCGAGGTCGGAAGCCACCGCTACAACATCGCCGCCGGGCCATTGGGCGAGGCGCTGAACCAGTTCGCACGCCAAGCCGGCATCACCTTGTCGATGACGCCAGAGCAAACCCAGGGCCGGCAGTCACCGGGTGTACAGGGCGAGTACTCGACCGATCAAGCGCTGAGTCATCTACTCGGTGGTTCGGGTCTGGAGGCGGTCAGCCAGGACGGCAGCAGCTATGTATTGCGCTCCGTTGCAGAAACCGAAGCGCTGGCCCTGCCGACCACCGACATCAAAGGCTTCGCCCTCGGTAACGCGTTGGGCAGCATGGACGGCTACAACGCGACGCACAGTCAGATCGCCACCAAGACCAGTACCGCGTTGCTGGAAACTTCGCAAAGCGTGTCCGTGGTCACCCGCGAGCAAATGGATGACCAGGGCTCGCAAACCGTGTCCCAGGCCATGCGTTACACTCCCGGCGTGCTGACCAATCCTTACGGCGCCACGCACCGTTACGACTACGTGGCGATGCGCGGTTTCAACGATGGTTCGGTGGATAACATTTACCTCGACGGCCTCAAGTCGATGGGCGACAGCGGCACCTACAGCACCATGCAGGTCGATCCGTATTTCCTTGAGCGTGTCGATATTCTGAAAGGCCCGTCGTCAGTGCTCTACGGCCGAAGCTCGCCGGGCGGTCTGGTGGCGCTGACCAGCAAGAAACCGCTGTACGAGGCTTATCACCAGGTTCAAGCCACCGTCGGCACCCAGGGCCAGCGCGGTGTCGGTTTTGACTTCAGCGGACCGGTCGATGACGACAAGCGCATCGCCTATCGTCTGATCGGTTTGACGGATCAGTCCGACACGCAATTTGACCACAACAAGGAAAAGCGCTTCGCCCTCGCGCCGACCGTCAGCATCGATTTCAGCGAAGACACCTCGCTGACGCTGCAAGCATATCTGCAGCATGACCCGGATGGCGGCTACCACGGTGGCGTGCCGGCCGACGGCACGATTCATCAGCGCAACGGCAACCGCATCTCGCCGCACTTCTTCGAAGGCGAGCCGGGCATCGATGGCTACTCCCGTGATCAGCAGTCGTTCGGTTACCAGTTCGAGCACCGCTTCAACGACGTCTTCACCGCGCGGCAGAACTTCCGCTACCTCGACTCCAAAGTGAACATGGATCAGGTGTACGCGTATGGCTGGACGTCGCCGACCAGCAACGAACTGAATCGCTACTACACCGGCGGTGACGAGCGCCTGCACGCGTTCATCGTCGACAACATGCTCCAAGCGGAATTTTTCACGGGCGCGACCAAGCACACGGTGCTGATGGGGGCGGATTACCAGCGACGCAAAACCGTGGTCGACTGGACCAGTGGCGGCCTGGCGCCGATCAACGCGTTCAACCCGGTTTATGGCAATTCCGCTATTACGCCGTACGGCGAAACCAGCTATCTGCGGCGCCTGGAGCAGACCGGCGTTTACCTGCAAGACTTGATCGAAATGGACAAGTGGCGCTTCTCGCTCGGACTGCGCCAGGACTGGGTGGAAACCTCCGACGAAAACCGCATCGCCGAAGCGGGCCGTCCAGTCGGCACAAAGATCAATGATCGACGCACCAAGCTCACCGGCCGTGCCGGCGCGCTGTATCTGTTCGATAACGGCCTCGCGCCGTACGTCAGCTATTCCGAGTCGTTCAACCCGAATTCCTACGCGGACAGCGCCGGCAATCCTCTCGCGCCGACCGATGGAACCCAGTGGGAAATGGGCCTGAAGTATCAGCCGCCGGGCACCGACAATCTGTTCACCGCCTCGCTGTTCCGCATCGATCAGGAAAACCTGGCGACCAAACTGCCGCAGGAAAACTTCTATCGCGCTGTAGGCGCTGTCCGCTCTCAGGGTCTGGAACTGGAAGCGCACATGCAGTTGACCGATAACCTGAAAGTCCTCGGCAGTTACACCTTCACTGACATTGAGTACTCGAAGTCGATGACCAGCACCTTGAGCACACCGACCAATGTGATCGAGAACAAGGGCAACTCGCCAACCCAGGCGCCGCGGCACATGGCATCGCTTTGGGCGGACTACAAGTTCGACAGCGCAGCACTAGACGGGCTGCGACTGGGCGGTGGTGTGCGTTATGTCGGCTATAGCTGGGCGGATGCAGAGAACACCATGAAGGTGCCGTCCTACACATTGTTCGACGCATCGATCGGTTATGACCTCGGCAAGGTCGGTTTGAAAGGTGTCGACGTACGCCTGAATGCGAACAATCTGACCAACGAATCCTACGTAGCCTCCTGCGCCAGTCTGGACTTCTGCTACATGGGCGAAGAGCGCAACGTCGCCGCCACGGTCAGTTACCAGTTCTAAGCCTTTGTCTTGTGCATAAAAAAGCCAGCCCCTGATTTCAGGGGCTGGCTTTGTCGTATCTGTGGGGGAATTTTCATGCGTTCGTTTCTGGTTTTATTGCATCGGTATATCGGGTTGGCCACGGCGGTTTTTCTGCTGCTGGCCGGGATCACCGGGAGCATTCTGGCGTTCAACCATGAGCTGGATGAGTGGTTGAATCCGGAGTTTTACGCGGCTTCTGCCGAGGGGGAGCGCCTACCGCCAGGTGAGCTGGTTGATGCGGTGCAATCGGCCCATCCGAAGCTGCAGGTCTGGTACATGGAGTATCCGAATGAGGCAGGCCACACAGCCTTGTTGGCGGCGGTTCCACGGAATGATCCGGCGACGGGCGAACCGTTTAAAGAACGCAATGAAGTGTTCTACCTCGACCCGGTCAGTGGCGAGCAGAAAGGCCAGCGTTACTGGAGTGAGTGCTGCTTCCAGCGTGAGAACTTCGTTCCGTTCATTCTCGAGTTTCACTACAACCTGACACTGCCCGGCAACTGGGGTTTGCTGTTGATGGGGTTGGTGGCCATCGCTTGGGTAATCGATTGCTTCATCGCCCTTTGGCTGACGTTGCCGCGGGGTAAACCGTTCTGGAAGAAGTGGTCGAACGCCTGGAAGATCAAGGGCGGGCATGCCTATCGACTCAACTTCGATCTGCATCGGGCAGGGGGCTTGTGGCTGTGGTTGTTGTTGCTGCCGATAGCCGTCAGCAGCGTGGCGATGAACCTGCCGAGCCAAGTCTTCAAACCCGCGGTGTCGCTGTTTTCTCCGATTGAACCGAGCGTGTATGAGGCGCGAGGGCGGTTGCCTGCCGAAGAGCTGGGGATCACCCGATTGAGTTATCAACAGGCATACGAAAGGGCACAGCAGGAGGGGAAAAGGTTGGGGCTGACAGCGGCGATCGGCGAGTTGTATTACAGCTTTGAATACAACTTCTACGGTGCGGGGTTTGGGCAGCATGACACCGAGGCCCACGGCAAATCCTGGTTGTTCTTCCACGGTACTGATGGACGATTACTGGGGCAGGAGATTGCAGGAGAAGGGACGTTGGGAGAGCGGTTTTATCGATTGCAGTTGCCGATACATGGAGGACGGATCATAGGCTTCACCGGACAAGTGATGATCGCGGTATTGGGTGTTCTGATTGCAGGGTTATCGGGGACTGGCGTCTATATCTGGTGGCGAAAATGGCAGGCTCGTCGGAGCAGCAAGGCACGCAGAGCGGTTTGAAAATCGGATTTTTGTGGGTACTGAAACGACAAAACCCCTGTCTGCGTTAGCAGACAGGGGTTTCGGAATTCAATCTTGACGATGACCTACTCTCACATGGGGAAACCCCACACTACCATCGGCGATGCATCGTTTCACTTCTGAGTTCGGGATGGGATCAGGTGGTTCCAACGCTCTATGGTCGTCAAGAAATTCTGTGACCAGCCCGTTACCGCAGTAACGTTCCGGCAAAAATCGGTGACTTCTACTAAAACAAAACCCCAACTGCTTTCGCAATTGGGGTTTCGGAATTTAATCTTGACGATGACCTACTCTCACATGGGGAAACCCCACACTACCATCGGCGATGCATCGTTTCACTTCTGAGTTCGGGATGGGATCAGGTGGTTCCAACGCTCTATGGTCGTCAAGAAATTCGGGTACTGAGTCGTGGCCGGATGGCCTCGCTTCAGCAAATTGGGTATGTGACAGCTTTCGGTGTTTTGTGAGCATCGAACTTTCGGTTCATTGCGTCTTCACACACCGCAATCTGGCCTCTTTCGTTTTTTCAACTAGGAGCATCAGATTGCTTGGGTGTTATATGGTCAAGCCTCACGGGCAATTAGTATTGGTTAGCTCAACGCCTCACAGCGCTTACACACCCAACCTATCAACGTCGTAGTCTTCGACGGCCCTTCAGGGAACTCAAGGTTCCAGTGAGATCTCATCTTGAGGCAAGTTTCCCGCTTAGATGCTTTCAGCGGTTATCTTTCCCGAACATAGCTACCCGGCAATGCCACTGGCGTGACAACCGGAACACCAGAGGTTCGTCCACTCCGGTCCTCTCGTACTAGGAGCAGCCCCTCTCAAATCTCAAACGTCCACGGCAGATAGGGACCGAACTGTCTCACGACGTTCTAAACCCAGCTCGCGTACCACTTTAAATGGCGAACAGCCATACCCTTGGGACCGGCTTCAGCCCCAGGATGTGATGAGCCGACATCGAGGTGCCAAACACCGCCGTCGATATGAACTCTTGGGCGGTATCAGCCTGTTATCCCCGGAGTACCTTTTATCCGTTGAGCGATGGCCCTTCCATACAGAACCACCGGATCACTAAGACCTACTTTCGTACCTGCTCGACGTGTCTGTCTCGCAGTCAAGCGCGCTTTTGCCTTTATACTCTACGACCGATTTCCGACCGGTCTGAGCGCACCTTCGTACTCCTCCGTTACTCTTTAGGAGGAGACCGCCCCAGTCAAACTACCCACCATACACTGTCCTCGATCCGGATAACGGACCTGAGTTAGAACCTCAAAGTTGCCAGGGTGGTATTTCAAGGATGGCTCCACGCGAACTGGCGTCCACGCTTCAAAGCCTCCCACCTATCCTACACAAGCAAATTCAAAGTCCAGTGCAAAGCTATAGTAAAGGTTCACGGGGTCTTTCCGTCTAGCCGCGGATACACTGCATCTTCACAGCGATTTCAATTTCACTGAGTCTCGGGTGGAGACAGCGCCGCCATCGTTACGCCATTCGTGCAGGTCGGAACTTACCCGACAAGGAATTTCGCTACCTTAGGACCGTTATAGTTACGGCCGCCGTTTACCGGGGCTTCGATCAAGAGCTTCGCGTTAGCTAACCCCATCAATTAACCTTCCGGCACCGGGCAGGCGTCACACCCTATACGTCCACTTTCGTGTTTGCAGAGTGCTGTGTTTTTAATAAACAGTCGCAGCGGCCTGGTATCTTCGACCGGCGTGGGCTTACGCAGCAAGTGCTTCACCCTCACCGGCGCACCTTCTCCCGAAGTTACGGTGCCATTTTGCCTAGTTCCTTCACCCGAGTTCTCTCAAGCGCCTTGGTATTCTCTACCCAACCACCTGTGTCGGTTTGGGGTACGGTTCCTGGTTATCTGAAGCTTAGAAGCTTTTCTTGGAAGCATGGCATCAACCACTTCGTCGCCTAAAGGCAACTCGTCATCAGCTCTCGGCCTTGGAATCCCGGATTTACCTAAGATTCCAGCCTACCACCTTAAACTTGGACAACCAACGCCAAGCTGGCCTAGCCTTCTCCGTCCCTCCATCGCAATAACCAGAAGTACAGGAATATTAACCTGTTTTCCATCGACTACGCTTTTCAGCCTCGCCTTAGGGACCGACTAACCCTGCGTCGATTAACGTTGCGCAGGAAACCTTGGTCTTTCGGCGTGGGTGTTTTTCACACCCATTGTCGTTACTCATGTCAGCATTCGCACTTCTGATACCTCCAGCAAGCTTCTCAACTCACCTTCACAGGCTTACAGAACGCTCCTCTACCGCATCACTTACGTGATACCCGTAGCTTCGGTGTATGGTTTGAGCCCCGTTACATCTTCCGCGCAGGCCGACTCGACTAGTGAGCTATTACGCTTTCTTTAAAGGGTGGCTGCTTCTAAGCCAACCTCCTAGCTGTCTAAGCCTTCCCACATCGTTTCCCACTTAACCATAACTTTGGGACCTTAGCTGACGGTCTGGGTTGTTTCCCTTTTCACGACGGACGTTAGCACCCGCCGTGTGTCTCCCATGCTCGGCACTTGTAGGTATTCGGAGTTTGCATCGGTTTGGTAAGTCGGGATGACCCCCTAGCCGAAACAGTGCTCTACCCCCTACAGTGATACATGAGGCGCTACCTAAATAGCTTTCGAGGAGAACCAGCTATCTCCGAGCTTGATTAGCCTTTCACTCCGATCCACAGGTCATCCGCTAACTTTTCAACGGTAGTCGGTTCGGTCCTCCAGTCAGTGTTACCTAACCTTCAACCTGCCCATGGATAGATCGCCCGGTTTCGGGTCTATTCCCAGCGACTAGACGCCCTATTAAGACTCGCTTTCGCTACGCCTCCCCTATTCGGTTAAGCTCGCCACTGAAAATAAGTCGCTGACCCATTATACAAAAGGTACGCAGTCACAGAACAAAGTCTGCTCCCACTGCTTGTACGCATACGGTTTCAGGATCTATTTCACTCCCCTCTCCGGGGTTCTTTTCGCCTTTCCCTCACGGTACTAGTTCACTATCGGTCAGTCAGTAGTATTTAGCCTTGGAGGATGGTCCCCCCATATTCAGACAAAGTTTCTCGTGCTCCGTCCTACTCGATTTCATGACTAAGAGACTTTCGCGTACAGGGCTATCACCCACTATGGCCGCACTTTCCAGAGCGTTCCGCTAATCTCAAAGCCACTTAAGGGCTAGTCCCCGTTCGCTCGCCACTACTAAGGGAATCTCGGTTGATTTCTTTTCCTCAGGGTACTTAGATGTTTCAGTTCCCCTGGTTCGCCTCTTGCACCTATGTATTCAGTACAAGATAACCATCTTATGATGGCTGGGTTCCCCCATTCAGACATCTCCGGATCAAAGTCTGTTTGCCGACTCCCCGAAGCTTTTCGCAGGCTACCACGTCTTTCATCGCCTCTGACTGCCAAGGCATCCACCGTATGCGCTTCTTCACTTGACCATATAACCCCAAGCAATCTGGTTATACTGTGAAGACGACATTCGCCGAAAATTCGAATTTCTCAATTAAGAGAACTCACAAATTTTACCTTAGCCTGATCACCACCAGTGAAAGTGGCTTTCAGTCTATCTTTCTATCACATACCCAAATTTTTAAAGAACGAACCAGTCAAAGACTAGAAATCAACATTCACCATCAACTCGATGGAATGCTCATTTCTAAGCTCTTACTTCAGAAGCAGTAGTGGTGGAGCCAAGCGGGATCGAACCGCTGACCTCCTGCGTGCAAGGCAGGCGCTCTCCCAGCTGAGCTATGGCCCCGTATTTCTACAGGCGTTTCCCACACAAAATTGGTGGGTCTGGGCAGATTCGAACTGCCGACCTCACCCTTATCAGGGGTGCGCTCTAACCAACTGAGCTACAGACCCAATTTCGGGCTGCTTCTTTCGTCTTCTTCAATGAATCAAGCAATTCGTGTGGGAACTTATGGAGCAGCTGATGTCGTCGATTAAGGAGGTGATCCAGCCGCAGGTTCCCCTACGGCTACCTTGTTACGACTTCACCCCAGTCATGAATCACACCGTGGTAACCGTCCTCCCGAAGGTTAGACTAGCTACTTCTGGTGCAACCCACTCCCATGGTGTGACGGGCGGTGTGTACAAGGCCCGGGAACGTATTCACCGCGACATTCTGATTCGCGATTACTAGCGATTCCGACTTCACGCAGTCGAGTTGCAGACTGCGATCCGGACTACGATCGGTTTTATGGGATTAGCTCCACCTCGCGGCTTGGCAACCCTTTGTACCGACCATTGTAGCACGTGTGTAGCCCAGGCCGTAAGGGCCATGATGACTTGACGTCATCCCCACCTTCCTCCGGTTTGTCACCGGCAGTCTCCTTAGAGTGCCCACCATAACGTGCTGGTAACTAAGGACAAGGGTTGCGCTCGTTACGGGACTTAACCCAACATCTCACGACACGAGCTGACGACAGCCATGCAGCACCTGTCTCAATGTTCCCGAAGGCACCAATCCATCTCTGGAAAGTTCATTGGATGTCAAGGCCTGGTAAGGTTCTTCGCGTTGCTTCGAATTAAACCACATGCTCCACCGCTTGTGCGGGCCCCCGTCAATTCATTTGAGTTTTAACCTTGCGGCCGTACTCCCCAGGCGGTCAACTTAATGCGTTAGCTGCGCCACTAAGAGCTCAAGGCTCCCAACGGCTAGTTGACATCGTTTACGGCGTGGACTACCAGGGTATCTAATCCTGTTTGCTCCCCACGCTTTCGCACCTCAGTGTCAGTATCAGTCCAGGTGGTCGCCTTCGCCACTGGTGT